>JASJDA010000006.1 GCA_030065755.1 Prochloraceae cyanobacterium
TGAATTGATTTTTATTAAAGTCCCCTTCTTCAATAAGTTATGGGTTAGCAGGATAGGTTATAGGCTATAAAGGGGACTTTAATAAAAATAAGAACATTTCTCGGCAGAAGTTAAAAATATTTAACTTTTGACTTTAGACTTGAAATTTTTTGGTTCGAGCTGTGGGTTTAAGACCCCCGCTCAACATAATTTGAGCGGCATATTTTTAGTTGGAGGTTACAATACCCAACTAAAAATATACTTCTGACTTCTGACTTCTGACTTCTGACTTCTGACTTCTGACTTTTTGAACCCTCATCCTTTTTCTCTCGCTTCTTTGCTGAATAATTTCTATTTTTTCAGTTGTTCTCTAATAGTTTCTACCCGCTTGCGATTTACTCCCAAGTCAGATTTTCCGAGGCGAGAAGCCGAACGAACGTGAACTACATTTTCATTACTATCTCGGTAAAATTCTACATCATCTACATAACCCATTAATTTACTCGTAAATTCTGCATAGAGATAGTTATCAGTTTCTTCGATAATTTTTGTTCTCTCCATGCTTTCAATTACTTGTTTGAGATCGGCGATCGACACTGCTGGAAGAGGCTCTATTTTAGACTGGGGATCTTGAGACTGACTGTTAACGCAATTAGGGGATCCAGGACAAGAAGCAAGTTTTCCATCTTTTACACCTAAATTATCTGGTCTTTTGCCAGAAAAATTAAACATTTTTCCTCCTTATTTTTAAGATTAACTAGCATGAGCTAACACTGAATTAGCAGTTAATAAATGTACTGCTTCTTGATATTGCCGATCGACTTTTGTTCCTACCTGGTCTATAGTTATAGGTTCTTGAGAAACAACATCGTCGGGAACTATTCCTAATTTATTAATATCTTTGTGGTTTGGGGTCTCGTATTTAGCAACTGTGACAGCTAAACCCGCTCCATCTGGTAACTCAAACAGAGATTGAATCAAACCTTTGCCAAAGGTCGTTTCACCCACAAGTTTGGCACGATCGTTATCTTGTAAAGCTCCTGCTAAAATTTCACTAGCACTAGCCGTTCCTTGATTGACTAAAACTATTAAGGGGTCTTTTGTAATTGGCGGCCCGTAGGAATCAAAACTGTCGAGTATTCCCTGTCTATTTACAGTGTAGACAATCGTGCTTTTATCTAACCACAAACGGGCAATTTCAATACCTGCTTGCAACAAACCCCCAGGATTATTTCTGAGGTCGAGAATATAGGCATCTGCGCCTTCTTTTTCCAAATTAGCTAAAGAGTGAGCCAGATCTGCAACCGCATTGGCACTAAATTGATTGAGACGCAAATAGCCAATGGGAACTTCAGATCGATCGTCGAGGGTAGCGAAGACGGCGCTGAGGGAGATGCGATCGCGCACTAAGTTAATTTTACGTATATTGTCGGAATTTTCGCCGTTAGATTGTACTGTGAGAGAAACTGTGGTGCCAACTGGCCCGCGCATTCTTGCTGCTGCTTCGTCGAGGGTCAGATTATTGGTCGTGACTCCGTCTATTTCTAGAATTCTATCTTTTGGCTTGATACCTGCTTTTTCTGCGGGGGAACCCGACATCGGCGAAACGACTTCTAATTTTCCTGTTTCGGGGTTGATGCTGATTTGCAAGCCTACTCCTGATAATTCCCCAGAAGTGTTGATCTGTAAACTGCTATATTGCTCCGGTCTCAACAATCGCGTGTAGGGATCTTCGAGTGTTGCCAACATTTCTTCTATAGCAGTATATGCCCGATCTCGATCGTTAAGAGGTTTTTTCAAAAACTTTTGACGTAAAAACCACCAGTTTTGACCGTTGAAAGTGTCATCTACATAAGACTGGTTGACAATTCGCCACGATTGCAATACGAGTTTTTGCTCTTCTGTAAAAGCAGCAGCACTTGGCATCCACCAGAGACAGGAGAGGATCGAGAAGAAACAAGCTAAGAGTATAATCGATAAAGATTTTTTTCCCATAAGACAACTTTTTTTACTATCCTTAAGTATTACTTAATTTTTAACTTTCTTGCTCGATCGCAGCAAAATTAAGATTTTTTGCAGTTTCTAAGTAATAGCTTTTATCGACAAAAAATTTTCCTAGTAAAATCGGATTTGCTTTTAGTTTGGCCAAAAAGTGTATCAAAAAGAACAATAATTGAGAGACTTATTGAGGTAGGTGTTAAATTTTTGTTATGCTACATTGACCGAAAAAAGACGCTGTAACCGAGTTTTCGAGGGATGGAGAGATCGGTCATAATTACTGGTTTGAGTAATAATTGAGACGATCGAGCTAAGTTAAAATATCTGCCTAGATAGCTGAGCTAAAACTAGGTGATAAGCTGACAAAAAACAAAATAAATAGCTAGTTATCGCTTCATGTTTTCTAAAAAAGTAACTGATTCCAAAGTATTTAACTGGTTTGAAGAACGCCTAGAAGTAGAGGCGATCGCGGACGACATCACGAGTAAATACGTTCCACCTCACGTTAACATTTTTTACTGTCTTGGTGGAATTACTCTAGTTTGCTTTTTAATCCAGTTTGCTACTGGATTTTGCATGACTTTCTACTACAAACCAACCGTTACGGAAGCTTTCTCATCTGTAGAATACATCATGAACGAAGTCAGCTTCGGCTGGCTGATTAGATCTGTCCACCGCTGGGCTGCTAGCATGATGGTCTTAATGATGATTCTCCACGTCTTCCGCGTTTATCTGACTGGCGGTTTCAAAAAGCCCCGCGAACTAACCTGGATCACTGGGGTATTTATGGCTGTAATTACCGTTTCCTTCGGCGTAACTGGGTACTCCTTACCTTGGGATCAAGTCGGTTACTGGGCTGTAAAAATTGTATCTGGCGTTCCTGCTGCCATTCCTTTTGTGGGCGACCAAATAGTCGAATTAATGCGCGGTGGTGCTAGCGTCGGACAAGCAACCTTGACCCGCTTCTACAGTCTCCACACCTTCGTTTTACCCTGGTTAATTGCCACGTTCATGTTGACCCACTTCATCATGATTCGTAAACAGGGTATCTCTGGCCCCTTGTAGGTTCTAGCCCTGCTAATGGCAAAGAGTTTGTTGCAGCTCGATCGTAAAACAATCCATCTAAAAGCAACAAACCCCGTCAGCTAAGAGTTAATATTCTGTGACTGCAGCTAGCAATTCGATCCTTAATAGAGGAGCAATCACTCAACAATGTCTATACTAAAAAAACCAGATCTAAACGATCCTAAACTACGTGCCAAATTAGCTAAAGGCATGGGTCATAATTACTATGGAGAACCTGCTTGGCCTAACGATCTTCTCTATGTTTTCCCCGTAGTAATGTTAGGTGTATTTGGACTTTGTGTCAGTCTAGCTGTACTCGACCCAGCTATTATTGGCGAACCTGCCAATCCTTTTGCTACTCCTATGGAAATTCTTCCAGAATGGTATTTTTACCCAGTATTTCAAATTTTGCGCATTGTTCCCAATAAGTTATTGGGAATTGCGATGATGGCGGGAATTCCTTTAGGGTTGATGTGCGTTCCTTTCATTGAAAGCGTCAACAAGTCCCAAAATCCTTTTCGCCGTCCCATAGCAACCCTAGTTTTCTTATTTGGACTTGTGGTGACTATTTGGTTAGGTATTGGTGCTACTTGCCCCATTGACAAGTCTCTAACTTTGGGCTTGTTCTAAAATCCTTTGTCAACATTTAGATATCTAACTTAAGTGTCGAAAATTTGCCCCTTCTCGCGAATAAAGCTAGTTCGGGGGCAGATTCAGGCACGATCTTTTTTATATTAAAAATTATAAAAAAATCAATATACGCCTATGAAGAAATAATCGTTCTAAAAAGAATGACATTGCTTGCAAAAAATCTTCTCAGTCATTAAAATTTAAATCTTTATAGAACTTAAAAATTTAATTTCAAGGTTCTTTGGTCAACCTAAAAATGAACGAGAAGCGATCGAAGAAAATCTCTACACTATGATGCATAACTCAAAAATCCCTAAAAAGAAAAGACCTCCCAGAAATAGTCAAAAGTACTGCCAGCAAGAATCTCAATCTGTTGGGAACACTTCTTCTCGCCAACTTTTCCCAAATATTGGCAGCTACTTTTCTCCCTACTGGCTTGCTTGCATCCCAATGGTAGCTTTAATTGTCATTATCTGGAATACTGCTGCCGTTGCCCAGGATAGCAAGCCGCCAACCCCAGAAGAAATTCAAGGCACTCTCAACGCTATTTGGGTATTGATAGCAGCAGTTCTAGTAATTTTTATGAACGCCGGATTCGGGATGTTAGAAACCGGATTGTGTCGCCAAAAAAATGCTGTTAATATCCTTTCTAAAAACCTGATTGTTTTTGCCCTGGCAAGTATTGCTTATTGGGCGATCGGTTATTCTTTTATGTTTAGCGTTACCAATGGTTTTTTCGGTCTCGACGGTTGGTTCTTAAGTAGCGAAGATCCCAGTACCTACGGACTCGATCCCTTTCCTGCAGGTTTGCCCATATCCGTTCATTTTCTCTTCCAAGCTGCTTTTGCTGGAACCGCAGCGACAATTGTATCTGGTGCGGTAGCTGAAAGAATTAAATTTGTAGATTTTCTAATTTTCAGCCTGCTACTTACTGGAATTTTTTACCCAATTACCGGACACTGGGTTTGGAGTAGCAATGGTTGGCTAGCAGAAAGAGGTTTTGCAGACTTTGCTGGTTCTACAGTAGTTCACTCAGTAGGTGGTTGGGCAGCTTTA
The DNA here is from genome assembly GCA_030065755.1 of Prochloraceae cyanobacterium. GTDB lineage: Bacteria > Cyanobacteriota > Cyanobacteriia > Cyanobacteriales > JASJDA01 > JASJDA01. The sequence goes on from JASJDA010000006.1 coordinate 4,729, forward strand.
ATGGGTGCGGCAGTTCTCGGTCCCAGAGAAGGTAAATTCCAAAACGATCAAATTAATGCCATGCCAGGTCACAATATGAGTATAGCTACCTTGGGATGTTTAATTCTCTGGATTGGCTGGTTTGGCTTTAACCCAGGTTCGGCATTAGAAGCTAGTACTGATGTTCCTTATATTGCTGTTACCACTAACTTAGCAGCAGCAGCGGGTGGAATTGCGGCTACCTTGACCTCGTGGTTCAAATATGAAAAACCAGACCTCTCTATGATTATTAATGGCATACTCGCGGGTTTGGTAGCGATCACTGCTCCTTGTAATAATGTTTCTTATTCCTCGGCTGTAGTTATTGGTTTTGTGGCTGGGGTTATAGTTGTTTTTGCGATCGCCTTCTTTGACAGCATCAAAATTGACGATCCAGTCGGTGCTATTTCAGTTCACCTAGTCAACGGTATTTGGGGAACCTTAGCTGTGGGATTGTTCGATCGAGATGCTGGTCTTTTCTTTGGCGGAGGTATGACCCAAACGATCGAACAGATCGTAGGAATTGCTGCTATTGGTGCTTTTACAGCTATCCTCAGTTTAGTCGCTTGGATGTTACTCAAATTCACTCTCGGTGTCCGCGTTAGTCCAGAAGAAGAACTTGAAGGTCTCGATATTGGGGAACACGGTATGGAAGCATATAGTGGATTCTCTAAAGAATCAGATTTCCTCACTGATGTCGGTACTAGTGATATTGGTGGTAATGTTAGCGAGGTAGGCAGCCGATCGGAAATTTAGACTTCAACTATAATAAATAACCATCACCCGTTTGACGCGAACAGTATCAAACGGGAATCAACTAAAGTAATATTAATACCCACCTTCCGCAAATTGCGAGATTTTCTAGCTAGTGGTAAATGGAAGGATGCCGATCGCGAGACAACTGTAAAATTTTATTTCTGCATTCAACATTTCTGAAAGTAAGTGCAATATATTAATTTTCGTGGTGTAGGCACGGTTAAAACTTTCCGCCGCTGACTCCAGAATAGATAATCTAAGTGTACAGGCTTCATTTATCCTGACAACACAGAAGCACTTCACGAGCGATCGCCGCTCGTAATGTAAGAAAGTAAACATTCTTGTTTCTTATGTTAAGTGAGGCATTTATTATGAAAGAGATAGCCTGGAATCTAGCGTCAGAGAATAGATTATGGCCGTATTAATTGTTGTGGCTCATCCAGATGATGAGATACTTGGCTGTGGAGGCACAGCAGCAGCTTTAGCCTCCGAAGGAATTGAGGTACGCAGCTGCATCCTGTCTGGTCAAGTTGATGCCCGCCAAAAACGCCCCGATATCCCAGATTTATTAGATGACATTCATACAGCTCAAACTTTACTCTGTTGTAAGCGGCCAATTTTAGGAGATTTCCCCAATATTAAATTCAACACGATTCCCCACCTAAAGCTAGTACAATTTATCGAGAAAGCTATTGAGCAGATCCAGGCAGACATTATCTTTACTCACCATCCCCATGACTTGAACAACGACCATCACCACACTTCAATAGCTTGCCAAGCAGCAGCACGAATATTCCAGCGTCGTTCTGGATTGCCACCTTTGCGGGCACTCTACTTCATGGAAATTTTATCGGCAACTGATTGGGCATTTCCCAGTAATGGTGGGGAATTTCGCCCTGACACCTTTTTTGAAATTGGCGAAACCTTACTGAAGCAAAAGTTAGAAGCCTTGCGAGCATACCATGGCGTTATGCGAGATTTTCCCCACCCTCGAAGTGAGGAAATCCTCAAGAGTCTGGCCGCATACCGAGGTGGACAGGCGGGGATGAAATATGCCGAAGCTTTTCAGACAGCCTTTCGTGCTTTGAATACTAAGAATTTTGGAGTCTAAATAAAGATGTATCGCTCCCATTTCAAACGCCTCTCAGATATAATTCTGGCAGGTACAGCTTTGCTTGTTATGTCTCCCTTGCTGGTGCTGGTTCTCGTAGCGATTCGTCTACAAGATGGCGATCCTGCTCTATTTCGTCAGCAGCGAGTTGGCGAGAACGGTCGATCGTTTGAAATACTTAAGTTTCGCAGTATGACGGTGAATACAGAAAATGTCCCTTCAGCCGATGCCGTTTCGTTGAAGATTACGCCGATAGGAAAGTTTATCCGCCGTACTAACATAGACGAGCTACCCCAGCTAATCAATATTCTGCGAGGAGAGATGAGTATCGTAGGACCGCGTCCAGCCTTGCCCTCTCAGACACAACTCTGTACCATGCGGGATGAAAATGGAGCCAAAGCCTGTAAACCAGGATTAACAGGTTTAGCTCAAATTAATTCTTACAATGGTATGCCCGAGTCGGAGAAGGCAGAGTGGGATGGTAAATATGCAGCGAACATCTCCTTTTTACAAGATCTGCTCATAATTCTAAAAACCTTTGGATACCTAACTAAAAGACCCCCAGTGTATTGAGGTATATTGCGATGAAATTTGCATTTGTAACCTGTGTTCAACTAGGTTTTGCCTGTATAGAAGAAATCTACCGAGTTGGAGGCAAATTGGACCTAGTCATTACCTTAAAAGACGAAATGGCTAGGAGTAAATCAGGACGGATTTATGTCGATTCCTTTTGCACTCAGCATGGCATCGATGTTCTCAAGATTCGCAGTATAAATGATGCTGAAGCAATTCAAGTCATTCGCGAGCGCGAAATTGATTGGCTTTTCATCATCGGCTGGTCGCAGATAGCTAAACCAGAGGTGCTACAAGCAGCTAAAAGAGGTGTGCTTGGTATGCACCCTACCTTGCTCCCAGTCGGGCGGGGGCGAGCCTCTATTCCTTGGGCTATTTTAAAAGGTCTGCCAGAAACTGGTGTCACCTTATTCCAACTAGATGAAGGGGTCGATACTGGTCTTATTCTCGATCGAGAAATATTACCCATTGCTCCCGATGAAACGGCAACTAGCTTATATAAAAGAGTAGCGGTTGCCCATCAAAAGCTGATTAGCCGCATCTGGCCAGAGCTAATCCACAATCAAATCAACCCAATTCCTCAAGATTCATCCAAGGCAAGTAAGTGGCCAGCTCGCACTCCAGAAGATGGTCGAATTCGACTTAACATGACTGTTGAAGAGGTCGATCGTCTCGTTCGAGCTACTACCCATCCCTACCCTGGCGCGTTCTGGCAAGATGGGGATAAAACTATTAGGATCTGGCGCGGTGTAATTAGCAAACCTGCTCAGCCCAAGCCTGTTGATGCCTGGCGATTGTCTCTGAGTAACGGTTTCTTTGATGCTACAGAATATGAGGTTGAGTGAATCTTGAAAATCGAGTTTTTCTAGCTTGGGCTTATAGCTGAATTTTATTGCTTCTCGACCATACTTGCACGTCTTAATTGCTCGTTGCTACTTCCTGATTGAAACAATGTTAAAAGATTTAGATCGCCAAATCTTTATTTTTAATAAGGAAGCACTTTTACGATAACTTATTTACTGCGCTATTTCTGCCAAAATGGGACGTCTCGAACGATCGACTTCTTGAAGATAGTTATTGTGGATTCATTTTCCTCTATTATGATGATTATTATTGATTAACGGCTCCTTATCTCTTTGTTTTTTTAGCTCTCTGATACATTCTTGACCCACACCCACGCCAAATCCCAGACCTGCACCTACTACTGCATAGTACTTGTGTAATTCTATATAAAACTTACTTTCGTATTTATTTCTACTCATCTCGCTAGCAGCTATTCCTAAAACGGCTCCTATCAACGCAGTCATAAAACCGGAGAAGATAATTAGTCTTACATTCATCTTTCTTGGTTTGAATTCATTAATGATTTATAGATAATATTCCGTTCAAATTATGCTCAATTTTTCTTATAATCGAGGTTTTTATCTGAATATATTAATATTTTCTCGTTATTTTTTTCTAAAAATGGCAGATAAACATAATTCTTAAAATTGGTGTCAGATGTATGGTAGTTAACCAGACTCTTGTAGCATCTGATGATAAAATACAGACCCAGCTATTTTAGCTTCATTGCCTCTTCTTCAGCCAAGAAAAAGTAAAGTAGGCAGACTAATATTACCCCCCCCCTAATTATGAAAACTGTACTAATCACAGGAGCAACAGGTTTTATCGGAACTCACTTAGTACCAGCTTTACACCAACAAGGCTGGCAAATAACTGCAGCAGTAAGAAATAATTACTCTCGACTACCATCAACGCCAATTAAGACGGTTCAAGTTGGGGAGATCGACGGGAAGACTAACTGGACTGAGGCTCTTGCAGGGGGAGTAGAAAAAGTCATACACTTAGCAGCACGCGCCCACATCATTGAAGACAATGCACCTTCTCCAGAAGCAGAATTTCTCCGCGTCAATACCGAAGGGACTGCTAACCTTGTCAAACAGTCAATTAAAGCAGGGGTCAAACACTTTGTATTCGTCAGTTCTATAGGCGCGATGGCGACCTCAAGCGATCGGATCCTCAATGAAAAATCTCCCTGTCAACCAGATACCCCCTATGGATGGAGCAAACTTAAAGCAGAACTAGAGTTGACAAATCTAGCCCGAGATAGTAATATGACCTGGACGATTATTCGTCCTACCCTAGTTTACGGGCCTGGTAATCCAGGTAATATGGAACGTCTCGTCAAACTGGTAAAAAGTGGTTTGCCCCTACCCTTTGGCAATACGAACAATCGTCGCAGTTTAGTTTTTGTGGGTAACTTAGTGGATGCGATCGCCATCTGCCTCATTCACCCCCAAGCCAGAAAGCAAATCTTCTTAGTCAGTGACGGTCAAGATATTTCTACCCCAAACTTAGTCCGTCAAATTGCTCGGCAGATGCATCGTCCTTGTCGTCTTTTGCCAGTATCCCCCAGTCTACTAAAATTTTTAGGCAAGTTGGGGGATGCAGTTCAAGAGATAACTCACAAAAAGATCCCGCTCAATACTCCAACTGTTAACCGCCTTCTAGGCTCCCTATTTGTAGAGAGCAGTTATATTCAAACAACCCTAAACTGGCATCCTCCTTTTACTATAGACCGAGGTCTTCAAGAAACAATAGGATCCCAAACCTCTTAGCCAAGCAGCCGAACAAAATCAAACAGAAAATGTAGAAAAGAACAACTTACTTTCTAGTTAAATCTATCTATGGCTACATATTTAATTCTTTCAGTTGCTAGTTTGATTATTAGTCTGCTTAGCGTCGGTTACATTCGGAAAGGTGCTACCGTGGCGATCGCCTTACTCAACAACAATGGCGATTATATCTCGGCTTGGTCTGCATTAGCGATCGTCTTACCTCTAGTAGCAGATGCTATTTATACTCTCTGTCTTCGTCTGATGCGAAGAGAAAATATATTTCAAGCTCATCGCAGCCACATTTATCAAAGACTGCAGCGATCGGGCTGGTCCCATTCAGTAGTTGCTCTTACTTATATTAGTATCAATCTGGCGATCGCTGCTAGCATCGCTTGCTTTGGGTCAATTGGAGCTTGGGGAAGTCTATTTGCTATTGTTTTAGCAATTATTTGGGCAGAAATTTATCTACAACCCACCCCCATAATTGAATCTAATGCAAATTAGTTCGTCAGATCGGGCGGTTTTTTGCACGCTGACAAAATTCGGTCAGTTGTTTGAATTTTAACTAGAAATAGATTCATACCATTTTTATTATCTACCAACCAACAGCAAATAATAAAGTTTGTAGCTTGGTTTTAGGCAAATGGTATAATCGCCTCGTAGACTTATTGTGGTTATTATACTCAAAATATTTTGTATAGATTAGCTCAGTAATAATACGATTTCTACGTGTTTTTATTTATAGTGAAAATACGTAGAGTGGATAATTTCCAATTTGGCTACCATCACCCAAGGCAAAGATCGTGAAAATTGTCTCCCCTACTAAACAAACTAGGAAAAAGCAGATCAATTGCATAAGATTGATATAAATATAGATATTTATTCCTACTTCTTATCAATTTTTAATAGGTCGTTGTACTCAGTTAGAATAATACTTGTTTATTAAAAATAGCGTGCTATAATTGTAAATTTTGTCAAAAGTAGCAGTAGATAAAAAAAGATTCTGTAACTTGCATAAAGTAAAAAAAAAAATATTTTTTTTTACCTAAATAATATATATGTAGAAAAGAGAGTATGATTTGCAATTTCTCCAAAAACTAATTTTCCTCCAATGCTAGATATTCTTGGCAATAACCTGACCGCATCGCTTCACAAATACTATCTAGTGCTATCTAGACGAGACAAACGCTTGCTGCTAATCATTATTGATATATTTTTGTTTTCTGTAGCACTATATAGCGCTTTTTGGCTGAAATTTAGCTCTGAAGATTCAATCCCAGAGATCTGGAAATACTCGGGGCAGATTTTCTTGCTGATTTCGATTAAACTCCTTATCTTTAACCTGAGAGGAATCTACACTCCAGTTCTGCGTTACACGGGCTTAGAATTTGTCTCAACTGCGGCTCAAGCTGTCCTGTACAGCTCGGGGATCTTGGTAGTATTGGCATATTTACAAGGATTTTGGCCCTTACCTCGCTCTATTCTCATTACCGATGCTCTATTGACTCTGATGTTAGCGATCGGGGCTAGGCTGTTAATTCGCTATGTAGGACAGAGATTGAGCGATAATTCTCCTCTAGGGAAAAAATCCCCAGAACGCTTAATTATCTACGGTGCAGGGATAACTGGAACTCAAATCGCTCGTGCTTTGTCTGGGGATCGCTCTTATCGTCTAATTGCTTTTGTAGATGACGAACGAGATTTACAAAGACAGATAATTCAAGGACTTAGAGTTTACTCCTCAAAAGATTTACCTAGATTGTTTCAACACAATCCGTTTGATACCGTACTTTTGGCAATGCCATCTATAGAGCGAGTCAGAAAACGACAAATAATCGAAAAATTGCAGTCGTTACCCGTACTGGTAAAGACCATACCAACCCTAAGAGAAATCTTATCAGGGAAGGTCTCGATTAATGAGATTCGCAATGTAGATGTTACCGACTTGTTGGGAAGGGAAGAAATAGAGCCAGATAGAAATTTACTGACAATGAATGTAACGGGAAAATCTGTTTTAGTAACAGGTGCGGGAGGTTCCATTGGCTCCGAATTGTGCCGTCAGATTGCTAAATTAGATCCTCGATGTCTAATACTTTACGAGATCGGCGAATATGCTCTTTACAGCATTGATACCGAACTCGCTGAAACCTATCCTTACCTGACGCGAATAGCGTATTTAGGAAGCGTAACCGATCGCGAATACTTCGAGAGCATCTTGAAAAAGCATCGGGTAGATACAATCTATCACGCAGCAGCTTACAAACACGTACCTTTAGTAGAAATAAATCCAGCTCAAGGAGTTTTCAATAACGTAGCTGGAACTTTAACTGCTGCTCGCTGCGCGATCGCAACTAATGTGAGCCATTTTGTCTTGATTTCCACCGATAAAGCAGTTCGTCCTACTAATGTGATGGGTGCTACTAAACGAGTGGCAGAATTGTTAGTACAAGGGCTCGCAGACCGACCGGAAATATTAACTCGCTTTGCTATTGTTAGATTCGGTAATGTTTTAGATAGCAGTGGTTCGGTAGTACCCCGTTTCCGCAAACAGATCGCTCAAGGTAAACCGCTGACCGTTACTCATCGAGAAATAACCCGTTACTTCATGTCTATTCCCGAAGCAGTTCGCTTGGTAATTCAAGCAGGGGCTATGGCTGAGGGAGGGGAAGTTTTCTTGTTGGATATGGGGGATCCTATCCGAATTTACGATCTAGCCGTGCAGATGATTCGCCTCAGTGGATTAGTCCCTGAAAAAGATATTCCCATTCAAATTACTGGTTTAAGACCAGGAGAAAAGCTCTATGAAGAGTTACTCCTTAATGCCACCAATATAAAATCTACCAGGCATCGTAAGATTTTCTCTGCCTATGAGAAGAAAATTAGTTGGGACATTTTGTATCCCAACGTTCAATCTCTCTTAGCAACAGCTAGATTAAACGATCGCGACGCAATTGTCGAACAACTAAAAACTATAGTGACCGAATATACACCTCAAAGACAGCCTCAAAGATCTACTCTTCGAGTAGTCAAATCGACTTCTTCCCAATTTAGAAGGCCATATGAAGAGCAAATTCACTTCCAACCATAATAATAACGGGCAATTGCTACCGATTAGCAATCCCCAGATAAGTTCTAGGAATAGCGATCGCTTTTTAAGTCTCCATCTCGACAAAGTTATTTTCGCTGTTGCCTTTACTTATCTATTCGCCGTAGTTTCCTGGCTGGTCGGTCAGCAAAAATTGCAATTGCCTTTCTTCTCTAAAACTGTAACTGACAGTGGAGCGATTTCTAACTCAGATCTTGAGTTTATTGCTTATATGGAAAAAGCTCTAGAAAATATCGATCGCCAACTAGAAGCCAACAAACACAAAAAAATTGCCTCCCCTGTTTCTAACACTAACCCTCAAACAACAAAAATTATCGAGAGAGTTTATATTCCTTTCCGTCCCTCCGCCGATCGGAGCATTCCCGCACCACCTTCTCTGAAAACTGAACCTACTCCCAATCTTCCCGATCCTCCTCCTTTACCCCCAGCTATTTCTCACACACTCCCCATCCCCAAGACCAAAGTAAATTCACCTGTAGCAACAGCAACTCGATCGTCTCACACTTTGGTAGGATTTCTAGAGTTAGGCGATCGCTCTGTGGCTTTGTTTAAGATCGACGGGGTTACTCAACGAGTTCGCCTTGGCGAACAAATCGGTAGCAGTGGGTGGAGGTTAATTTCTATTATCGATCGAGCCGCACAGATCGAGCGTAATTCTCAGGTGCGATCTATTTCTACAGGAGAGAAATTTTAAACAGAAAAACTTCTTGGCGCGAGGTCAGAAGCAATTAACGGGAGCTGGAGTTAGGATAAAGTTATCTTGACTGACTAATAACAATGGGACTATTTGACGATTTTAGCCGCTTTCTAGAAACTCGATTAGATGAATTTCTACGTAACAATCCTCATTTAGAGTTACAGGCAATCTTAGAACAAATTCAAGAGCAGGAACAAGACAACTTAAAATTAATCTCTCAATTGCAATTAGAAGAAAAGCGCTTGCAAGATGAAATTCTGGCTGTGGCTAAAGACGTTCAAACTTGGCACGCTAGAATCAGTAAAGCTAAAGCTGCAGGAAGATTAGATTTAGCTCAAGCTGCCCAAGAAAGAGAAGCCTCTTTGTTGCGTAAGGGAAATCAGGTTTGGGGACAAATGGAGGGGACTAAAAAGCGCCTCTTTCAAGCTAAAGAATTACTAACTCAAATTCAGCAACGAAAACAAGAAGTTAAGATACAAGCCGATCGAGTCAAAGCATCTTATGAGGCTTCTCAAAAAGCCTCCAGTTCTCAGACATTTGGTTGGGATCGAGGAGCGAGTTACAACAACTATACTGGAGCTTTCGATCCCCTAGAACAAAAATTTCAGCGTTGGGAAATGGATGAAGAAATAGATAAAATGAAGCGAAATTTAGGTCAGTAGCTCAATTATAGTTAATTTTTCAATTCTATGCGCTCGAAATGCTATTAATAAGAAAGCAACGAAGGTATTAGTTGCTAGGTCAATATTTTGAGTATCTACCTAACACCTAATACCTTAAACTTACGATGGTTTTTCTTCAGAAGATTCACTACTATTTACTTCAATTGCTTTTATGGTTTTGTCTGGCTCTAAATTTGTTGTAGATTGGTCTTGTGAAAATGAGAAAATACCTTTTTCATAGTTGGAAGCGATCGCTAAAAATGCTCCTCCTAATATGTAGAGTGGCACTGGAGAAATAAATTCTGCCACCCATTGGTAAAATTCTCCCAGGGCGAATAATACTACAAAGGTAACAATTAAGACTCTCATAAAATATCTTTTGAGCTTCTTTATAAATTATAGAATCTCAAACAATAGTGCGAGAGTCTAATAAGTTAGTCTCTCGCACTAGCCGAGAAAATTTTGTTTTCAGCTTTACTGATTAGACTCGAACAGCTTCTTCTACTACTTGAGGAGAAGTCAAACGTTCGTAAGTTTCTCGCATTTTTAGACCTACTAACACTTGGAATAAACCAGTACCATTATTGGAGCCAGGATAGTCTTTGTGTTGTAGCAACAGCTCGGTCATTTCACCTGCATATTTAGTAGCTGTGCGGCTGAGGTGCTGTTCTATATATATCATCTCGTCCAATTTGTCAAATTGACCGTCTACTTCGAGCACAGAGACTTCATGACCGTAGTAGCTATCCGGACCGTAATATAACTTAATGCCAGGATAAGCACAAGTCAACTTGCGACCGCAAGGTCTCCAGTCGATCGTAGAACCTTCATCAAACAAATAAACTGGATCGAAATCTTCGACTCCTTCTTTTTGAACCAAGCGCACCCGCAGGATTTTATGTTCTTTATCTTCAATTAAGTTAGTGGGTAAAACCTGAATAACTACATCAGCAAATTCCCTTTGTGGTTCGATATAGGCGCTAAAATCTGGTTTTCTGGCATTAATTGAAGCGAGAATGTCTTCATAGGTGTGACCCCTTTCTGCCATATCTCGCTGTATTTTCCATTGAATTTTTACCGTATCGCTGATGTCGAGATAAACGCCGAAATCAATTAGCTCCCTAACTCTTTCGTCATATAGGGGGTGAAGACCTTCAATAACGATAACTTTATTTGGCTCAACCCTTTCAGGAGGATCGAGTTCACCAGTTTCGTGATTGTAAATTGGTTTGTCTATTGCTTGACCGTTTTTGAGCGCCTTAATTTGCTCGTACATCAGGTCGAAGTTATTAGCTTTGGGGTTAAGTGCAGTTACTCCCGCTTTTTTTCTTCCTTTGCGATCGAGGCTGTGATAGTCATCTAAACAGATAACCGTCATAAACTCTTCGCCAAACAAGTCTGTTAATCTTCGTAAAAATGTGGATTTACCGCATCCTGAATCTCCGGCTACCCCAATAATTACGATGCGATCGCTCTGATTGCTCATATCATACCTCTAATGCCAAACTGATTTTCAACCTATAGTATTAAACAAGTATTAAGCAAGCTAAATTTTTTGCTTCGAGTATAATTGCCAATATTTAAGCAACTTGCTCTGAATAATTAAGGCTTTGCTATTTTGTCCGCAGCACAACTCATCTACTGACGAGAGATTTTTTTAGAGTTTTCCTCTAGAAATCTACAGCCAAGGAATTACTTTTTAAGATTCTCTTATGGGAATTTTACTACAGAGAAAGCCGTTTTTAAGAAAAAGCTTAAAAAATCACCTCAAATTTGGTGAAACCAAGACAGTAAATAGGGTATTAACCCCGCACAGCAGGCGCTAAGTGCCATCGCCACAGGCTCGGAATCTCTGAGAAGTTTGGAGACGATCGCTCTTGGAGAGAAAAGCAAAAGAAAAAATATCCACAATCGATCTGGAAAATACAATTAACCTAACATTGAGAGAGATTGAAAGACTGTACACTCCAAAGGAAGACTAAGAAAAAAAAGTAAATTCATGACACAAGCAAAACCAAAATCAGATATTCCAGTAAATATCTATCGTCCTAAAAATCCTTATGTTGGGAAGTGCCTTAGCAATACAGAATTAGTAGGAGAAGGGGGAATTGGTACTGTTCGCCATCTGAAATTTGACATTTCTGCTGGCGATTTGCGCTATCTAGAAGGCCAAAGTATCGGTATTATTCCCCCAGGAGAAGACGCTCAAGGTAAACCCCACAAACTTAGATTGTATTCAATTGCATCAACTCGCCACGGCGACGATATCGACGACAAAACAGTTTCTCTTTGCGTTCGTCAATTAGAATACAAGCATCCTGAAAGCGGAGAAACCGTTTATGGAGTTTGTTCTACCTACCTTTGCAATCTAGAACAAGGAGCAGATGTAAAAATCACTGGTCCTGTCGGCAAAGAAATGCTCCTACCCGAAGACGAAAACGCTACTATCATTATGATGGCTACTGGAACTGGAATTGCTCCTTTCCGCGCTTATCTGTGGCGTATGTTTAAAGAGAAACACGAAAACTATAACTTCAAAGGTTTGGCTTGGTTGATCTTCGGTATTCCTAAAACAGCTAACATTCTCTACAAAGAGGAGCTAGAAAAGTTACAGGAAGAATTCAGCGACCACTTCCGCCTTACCTACGCTATCAGTCGCGAACAAAAAAATAAAGATGGCGGTAAAATGTACATTCAGCATCGAGTTGCAGAACACGCCGACGAGCTGTGGCAGCTAATGCAGAAAGAAAGTACTCACACCTACATCTGCGGTCTAAAAGGCATGGAAGGCGGTATTGACGAAGCTCTTAGCGCTTCGGCAGCCAAAGAAGGCGTAGAGTGGTCTGGCTACCAAAAACAAATGAAAAAAGCTCATCGCTGGCACGTTGAAACCTATTAAGTTATGGGTAGGGATTAATTAACAATTGCTAAAATACTAACTTTTGCGCTCTTAATGCTAATGTTCAAAACATTAAAAAAATGTTAGCATTTAGCGCGTAATTTTAGGATAGGCGAGATAGTAAGAGTTTTTTAAAGCTGGCAAACTGCGCGAGTAGTTTGTGGAGGCGCGTCTTTAATGTAGGATAAATATCCTCAACACAAGACGCGCCAATTGTTATGGACAAATAAAATAGTGAAATATAAAAAAAATAGTTGTGTCATAGATGAGATAATGGTTAAATTTAGTTAAGATGAACTTAATAAAGACGTAAAGTCTACTGCAATAGTTGACAAGAAGAGTAAATTACGTTAAGAAAAAGGTTTATTTTTTTACTCGACTACTTCAGCACCCCACTACCAACAATCTGGCTGAAGTTGAAAATGTTGCGAAAACAAGGATAAAACAGAAAAGAAAAATAGAAATATGAAACTTTCTTGGAGAACACTCCTACTATGGACCCTACCCCTATTAGTTATAGGGTTTTTCCTTTGGCAAGGGACATTTACCTCGGCAGTAGATACTGCAGGTGGTAATACTGCTAGCACGAGAATGACCTACGGTCGTTTCTTAGAATATTTAGATGCCGATCGAGTTACCAGCGTTGACCTTTACGAAGGCGGTACAACAGCGATCGTACAAGCAGTAGATCCAGAGTTAGACAATCGATTACAAAACCTGCGGGTAGATTTGCCAGTTAACTCCCCAGAATTGATCGCTAAGCTCAGAGAAGCAGATATCAGCTTTGAAGTTCACCCAGTTCGCAGCGAAGGAGCTGTTTGGGGATTTTTGGGTAACTTGATCTTTCCCTTCCTGCTAATTGCGGCTCTTTTCTTCCTCTTCCGTCGCTCCAGCAATATGCCAGGAGGGCCAGGTCAAGCAATGAATTTCGGCAAATCTCGCGCCCGTTTCCAGATGGAAGCCCAAACAGGGGTAGTGTTTGACGATGTAGCTGGTATTGACGAAGCCAAGGAAGAATTACAAGAAGTAGTTACATTTCTCAAACAACCAGAAAGATTTACAGCAGTTGGCGCTCGCATACCCAAAGGCGTTTTATTAGTAGGCCCTCCAGGAACGGGTAAAACCCTACTAGCTAAAGCGATCGCGGGAGAAGCAGGAGTACCTTTCTTTAGCATCTCTGGTTCGGAATTCGTAGAAATGTTCGTTGGGGTCGGCGCGTCGAGGGTACGCGACCTATTTAAAAAAGCTAAAGAAAATGCCCCTTGTCTGATATTCATCGACGAAATTGACGCAGTCGGTCGTCAGCGCGGTGCAGGTATTGGTGGCGGTAATGACGAACGGGAACAAACCCTCAACCAACTCTTAACTGAGATGGATGGTTTTGAAGGAAACACCGGAATTATCATTATTGCAGCTACCAACCGTCCCGACGTTTTAGATTCAGCCTTGCTACGTCCAGGACGCTTCGATCGCCAAGTAATAGTAGATGCCCCCGACATCAAGGGTAGAATTGAAATTCTAGAAGTTCACGCTCGCAATAAAAAGCTGGCTTCTGAAATTTCCATTGAAGCGATCGCTCGTCGCACCCCAGGATTTACTGGAGCAGATTTAGCCAATCTACTCAACGAAGCTGCAATTCTCACCGCTAGGCGACGTAAAGAAGCAATGACCATGCTCGAAATCGATGACGCTGTCGATCGAGTCGTTGCTGGTATGGAAGGCACTCCCCTAGTTGATAGTAAGAGCAAGCGCCTTATTGCTTATCACGAAGTCGGTCACGCGATCGTCGGTACTTTAATCAAAGACCACGATCCCGTACAAAAAGTAACCTTGATTCCAAGGGGACAAGCAAAAGGTTTGACCTGGTTTATTCCCGATGAAGAACAAGGTTTGATTACCAGAGCCCAATTAATGGCTAGAATTGCTGGCGCTATGGGAGGTCGCGCTGCTGAAGAAGAAATTTTTGGCTACGACGAAGTAACTACAGGTGCTGGTGGCGACTTGCAACAAGTTACTGGCATGGCGCGGCAAATGGTAACTCGTTTTGGTATGAGCGATTTAGGCCCTGTTTCCTTAGAATCCCAACAAGGAGAAGTCTTCTTGGGTGGTGGTTTGATGAGTAGGTCTGAGTATTCTGAAGAAGTTGCTACTCGTATTGACCAGCAAGTACGCGAAATCATCGAACACTCTCACCAAACAGCTAGAAACATCATCCGCGAAAATCGCGCTGTTATCGATCGCCTCGTGGATCTGTTAATCGAGAAAGAAACTGTTGACGGCGACGAGTTCCGTCAAATCGTTGCTGAATACACTGAAGTACCTGAAAAAGAAAGGTTTGTACCTCAGCTGTAATTAAAGCTTTCAAACCTCAATAAAATTAGAGGAGACGATCGATTTCGTCTCCTTTTTTTGTCGATAAAGACTATTTGCAATTAGAATTCTATCGATGTTTAAACCCGATCTACCTATTTCGTTTCGGTGGTAATATCCCTACTAACCAATAGTCACTACCAATAGTGTATTATAGTTGAAGGATTTACTATTTTTCAGATGAGTATAGAAGAAAGAAAAATTTTGTCGGTTGTATCTCACGGAGCTTTATTGTTAAGTGGTACGCTGATTACAATTGCCATTCCCATCATAATTTTAGTAATCACTGAAGATCCAGTTGTCAAAGGAAATGCCAAAGAATCGCTGAATTTTTTCCTAAATTTCATAATATATTTCTTTATTTTTGGCATACTGAGCTATGTCGCAATTGGGATACCGTTTTTCATTGCTTTGCTTATTCTCAGTGCTATTCTGCCCATTTTTGCTATGGTTAAAGTCCTTACTAACCCCGATAAACCCTACCGCTATCCTTTTGTTATTCACTATTTATAAAGATATACGTGTTAAGTTTCACGGGAGACAAAAAAACTTATGCCAAGAGATTGACAAGAATTAAAGACAATGCTTTGCGACTCATTTCAAGAGACATAAATGGCAACTCAGAAGCATCTTTTAGATAATAAGAACCTCTAATTACTTGCTCTGGCAAAATAGGAATGTGAACGAAACCCGACTCGATCGCAGAGTTGTGAACTTGAGAAAAATGTAGAGCTTGGTAAAGTATTTGATTGCAAAGATGATTGCCAGCATAATTAGAAATAGCAGCAGGAATATTATTTTCTTCTAAGATTGCTACCAAAGTTTCTAATTTTGGCAAGGTACTGAAATAGGCAGCCTCTCCATCAGCAATAATTTTCTCTCCAAGGGATAAATTTCCAGCTCGATCGGGCTTTTTGAAGTTTTTTATATTAGTAGCAATTCTTTCTAGGGTTATTTTATTTCTACCAGGAGCTTGACCGGTAAAAACACAAATATCTGGAGAATAACACTCAACTAATTCATCAAAAATATCACCCAGAATATTTGTATTTCCAGGAATAATCGAAAATCTTAGAGAATTTTGATATTTAAGAAGTTGGGGAGTCAAGTATTCTTCTAGAGATTTTATTAAAACCTCAGAAGCATTTAAACCTCGAGCGTTAGATTCAAAACCCGTTACCAGCACTATCATTTTTTAATTACGCATACCACCCGAAAACCGACAAGATCGTAAATATTATTGCGTCTGGCAATAACCCGATCGCGACAAGCCGATCGGCAGTCAATAGGGGCATCAAACCAGGAACCGCCACGCAAAACTTGATATTGATTGTCCTGATTACTTCGATCTAACCAAGCACTACCATCGGTTGGTGCTTCTTGATAGTCATTATGCCAAACATCAGCACACCACTCGTAAACATTACCGTGCATGTCGTATAAACCAAAGGCATTAGGGGGAAAAAGACCTACTTCAGTAGTTTCTCCTCGATACTTTCCTCTTGATTCATTAGCATAAGTATAATTGGCATCGTAATTAGCTAGATCGCTGGTAATAGTAGCGCCAAAATGAAACGGGCTAGTAGTGTTACCTCTACAAGCATATTCCCATTGAGCTTCACTGGGCAGCCTGTAATCTTGTTCTGTTTCTCGCGAGAGTCGATCGCAAAACTCGATCGCGTCGTACCAAGAGACAGTTTCGACTGGGCGATTATATCCCTTAAATTCAGACGGATCTGGATTCAAATCGCGGTTAACTTTAGGTAAAAGAGCGATTTCTTTCCACTGTGCTTGAGTAATTAAAAACTTGCTCATAAAAAAAGGCTCTACAGTTACCTCGTGCTGAGGGCGTTCTGAGTCATAGCCTGGTTCGGTGGAACCCATGAGAAATTTACCGCTAGGAATAGCCACCATGGTCAAAGTTACGCTATAACCTAAATTTTCTACAAAATATTTGGCTTTTTGATGGCGATGGCTTATGGGTTTGCCAAAGGTGTCCACAGTTATTACTTCAAAATTAAAAGTTTGTAAGGAAGAAGTAAAAACTCGATCTGAAACTAGTGGTTGAGGGGCAATCTCGACAAATTCTTGCTGAACCGACTCGGCTTTATGTAAATATTTTAGTACCTCAGATGCTTGCTGATATCGTTGAGAAATATCCCGTTTTAGCAACTTATCTAAAACATAAGCTATTTCGGTACCCAAGATATTTGGCATCAACTGCTGCCAATTCTTAACCCAGCCAAAACCTTGATATTCAAATAGTTCGTTAGGATGTTCTCCAGCCATCAGGTGAAAGCAACACACTCCTAAACCAAACAGATCGCTGGAAGGAGTAGCCTGACCGTCTAAAATTTGTTCTGGGGCTGCATATCCTAAAGAACCTAGAGAAGTTCCTGTATGACCCACGATCGATGGCGTAACCTTGCAGATGCCAAAATCAATTAAGACGTACTTAGCGTCATCTACGCGGTACATTATATTTCCTGGTTTGAGGTCGCGATGAATCACCCCTCGATCGTGGACGAATTGGAGAACTGGCAATATGTCAAGCAAAAGTTCTTTAATTTGATTTTCGGTAAATACTCCTTGGGTCTTTAATTTTTTGAGTAAGTTTTGTCCCTCGATAAACTCCTGAACCAGATAGAGATAATTATCTTCTTCAAAGTATGCCCGCAAAGCAGGTATTTGAGAATGTTCTCCGAGTCTTTGTAATTGTTGGGCTTCTTGATCGAATAAATCCCTGAGTTTTAATGAGGCTTTCAGTCCCTTAGTTAGAGGTGCTAGTTGTTTAACTACGCATAATTCGTCTAGCTTGTCGGTGTCTAGGGCTAGATATGTTTTGCCAAAGCCGCCTCTACCTAGTGGTTTAAGAACTCGGTAATGATTTCTCAGCCGCTTTTTCAAAAGCGCGCCACAGTTTTGGCAGTGCTTTCGATTTTCAGGATTAAAGGGTCGGTCGCAGTCGGGGTTGAGACAACAAATCATTACCGCTATTTAAGAGCAGATTTTCAAGCTCATGAACCTTTCATCAATAAAATAGGAAATTCTGATTACAAAATCGATCCTACTTCTAGCATAATAACTTAAGCTTCTCGGTCTAGTTTGTTTATGTAGGACAGCAGAACTATTCTTTTTGTATGCAGTTGAAAGCGTTAAAAATATCTTTAGCCCTTTGCAGTTTGTGTTCGTGTATAAAACGGATGCTCTGAGGTAGGATAATTATTGGACGATCGTGATATTGAGATACGATTTTTTCATAAAAACTTTGGTAATAAGACCACAAATCACCTAAGTTACCTCCTCCATGAATTAATATGGGAGCTTTCCCAACAATATTTTCCATCTTTTGAGGAGAGAAAGATTCAATGCTTGCAGCATATTTGACCTCTATTCCCAAGGTATTAGTTAGATACAATATCTCCCCTAACCAAATCAAATTATCGCCCACATTATAGCGATCGGGATAACACAATAGAAAGCATTGTTTAAAGTTTTTGAGCTCTCCTAATGCTTCATTTAATGTTTCATGCAGAGAATATTTTACTTTTTCTCTCTCGTCCATAATTAAGAGTTTAATAAAAAATATAAACTACACAAATCTCCTCTGACCTCAATATCTAAAGATTATAATTTAGCCCAAAGTAATAGACATTCTTTTATTATCGATCGAGTTATAGATAATAAAAACTAAAATCACTTAATGTATGAATTCTTAAGCGAATTGAACGCACTAAATCTTTAATAGACTTACTCAATTTGACTACTATTTTTTTAGGAATAGAGTATTGAGGAAATTCTAGACTTTGTTGCTTTTCAAAATATACTAACTTGTCCTCTCGGTCTACTTGTCCACTTTTAATCCTTTCCAGTTCTATTCGATCTTTGAAGAAAGAAATCCTATCTACAGGATCGTGTCTGACGGCAAACCCTACTTTGGCGGCAGCTAGACCCATTGCACTACCAGCTCCAGTCTCGATCCCGTTCAACTCTAGATAGCGTGAAATCTTTTTAAAAAGTTTTATAAATTCTATTTCTTTGCCTGATTCTTTCTTGACGACAAATAAAAATTCATGAATCCACTTGACATCTTCACTCTCTATATCAACATCTAATTTAGCAGCTATTTTTTTGATGACTGCTAGCACTTTTTGACGTTTTTCTTTATGGTGTTTTACCAAATTAGAATAACTCCTTGCTGTTATTCCTGGAAGCCATTTTAAGTCTGAAGATACTGGAGCCAAAACTCGCATATCCGCATCAATACAGATACAGTAATCAAATAAAGATAATGCTTCTTCAATTAAAAAACTCTTATCATTATCACACCAAAGTTTTTGTTGATGCTTTAATGCTAATACATTCTTTGCTTCCTTGAAATCTTGCAAATTATCTGTTAAAACCAGGAAAGTAGCATTAGGGGCATATTTTTCTAGATCTTTAGCTAACTCTAAGGCAAGAAGACGATATCTTTTTCCTAATGCTAGAGTGCAAAAGCAAAATTTCTCTTGTTTTTGAGTCATGATTTCAGACGTGTAGTTTTTACGAAATCAAATATCTTATGAGCCAATTCTAACTTACTGCAAAGTTCGATGTCCTGCTTTCTGCCACGATCGTCAATTAAAATTGCTTGGTTAGTATCGCTTCCAAAACCAGCATCAGACCGATCGACTGGGTTAGCTACGATCGCGTCTAATTTTTTTTTGGCTAATTTCTCTAGAGCAGGCTTGACAATATCGCCCGTTTGTGCAGCAAAACCAATTAAAAGTTGGTGGGGTTTTTTGCAATCGCCCAATTTGGCTAGAATATCCGACACTGGTTCTAGGGGCAAAGCAGAGGGGAGGGCGCTTTTGGGTAATTTAGAGGGAGAACGATCGACAGGTTTGACATCGGCTACGGCTGCTGCCATGAGAGTCCAATGGGCACGATCGAAAGCTTCTAACATTGCCTGTTCCATCTGGGCAGCACTCACCACAGGAATTGAGCGAATATTGTGTAAATAGGGAGGTAATTTAATCTCCATTGGTGCTCGTACCAAATCAACATAAGCACCTCGGCTAACTGCTGCTCGTGCTAAAGCTACTCCCATTTTCCCAGTAGAAGGATTGCCGATAAAGCGTACGGGATCGAGATATTCTCTAGTTCCACCCGCACTGATTAATATTTTTTTCCCCGTTAAATCTCGCTTGCCGCCAGTATATAGTAAAGATTGAATTGACAGGAGAATTTCTGCTGGTTCTGCCATTCTTCCCGCACCCACGCGATCGCAAGCCAACAAACCAGACTCCGGTCCAATACCTTGATAGCGGGGATTTTGCTGAAGAGTTTGCCAGTTTTTTTGCACTGACATTTGTTCCCACATATCTGTATTCATCGCCGGTGCTAAGAGTATGGGACAGCGAGAAGCCAAAACCGTATTAGTTAGTAGATTGTCAGCAAGACCGCAGGCAATTTTTGCCAGCGTATTAGCCGTTACAGGAGCGATCGCCAATATTTCAGCCCATTCTCCCAATTCAATATGCAGGGGACGAGAATGAGTCGGTTGCCAAAAATCTTCGTCAGTATATGCTCGATGGCGGCTCAGAGTAGAGACAGTTAGGGGGGTAATAAATTTGGTAGCAGCTTCAGTAAGAATTACCCTAACTTCTGCCCCACCTTGAAAAAGTTGAGAAATTAGTTCGCATACCTTATAGGTGGCGATACCACCACCTATACCAATTAAAACTCGCCTACCAGTCAGCAACTGCTAAGCTTCGTCGAAGGTTTCGATATCCAGCAGGTAGAGATAGGGTTCTGCTAACTCTTGACGCTGAAAGGCGATCGCTCGCAATAAATGCCAGTCCTGCAATGCTTCAAAAGGATTGTTATAATCGTCTTGTTCTAAACGCCCAGCCAAATTTGCCACGTCATCTGCTGTGAAAGCAGAAATTTCTTTTTTGGATAAACTTAAAGTCGTCATTACCACACTTCCCTCTTGCTGTATGGATACCACAGCTGTTTATATTGTAACTCTATAATCTAGCTGAGATAAATTTGTGCATTAATGCTATTACTGGGGGCTGAACTTCGTGTCCCATGTCAAATTCTTGATATTCTACTGCCACTCCTACTGCTGTTAATTTATCTCTTGCTTGTCGGGCAGCTTTTAAAGGTACGATCTCATCTTGAGTGCCGTGTGCGATTAATACGGGTGGGAAAGTAGACTCGCTAGGTTGGGGTTCAAATTGTAAATAACCGCTCAAACAGCACAAACCAGCCAAAGGCAAATTCAGTCCCACGTCTAATATCATCGCTCCTCCTTGAGAAAAGCCGCATAAAATCGTGCGAGACAGAGGAACATTTGTCATAGTCTCCAAAGATTCCAGCCACTCGAAAAGTGTTTCCCTACTTTCTTCCAAACCTTCGTAATCGCTTGTTTCTAGAGCATACCAAGCTCTTCCTCCTTCTACATGAGGATGGGGTAAGGGAGCATTGGGAAAAATAAATTGACATTGAGGCAAATTTAATACTGGAGTCAAAGAAGCTAGATCGGAAGCATTGGAACCCCAACCGTGAAGAGCGACAAACAAGTACTTTGGTGGCTCCCCATTTATTGGAGGAATGGAAATAATATCTAAATACATTGATTATTTAAGAAAATTAGGTAGTTTTAGTTTGATTATTTTTTTTTACCACTCTTCGATATAATAACCGCGAATTTTCTCCCCATTACACTCTTTTTTTTGCAAGCTAGTGGGGTCGATCGTTTCGGTAATTTTTTTTTTGCCTATCTGCGTATAAACCGCAATATTTTTTTAATATTTTTGGGGAAATATAAATATGGATTGGGAAATAGGAGCAATTAACTATGACTGAGATCGATCGAAACCAGATGCGCGAGAAATTAGGAAACATCGAGCAAATTCGCGATCTATTGTTCGGACATAAAATGGAAGAGTACGAACAGCACTTTGACAATTGCGATCGCCAGTTGTCGAAACTAGAATCTCAATTGGCGCAGTTTCAGTTTGAAATCAGGGCTCGTCTCGCTCAAATTGAAGATTCTTTTTCTAAAGAAATTCATTCTGGTTTAGATGCTTTAGAGAAACAATTGAAATATCTTAGCTTGAATACTCAGGAACAGACTAAGACCCTCGAAGAAAAAATAGATTTTATCGAACAAAAGCTATCTCACAATCTCCAAGCATTTAGTGAAACCTTCACGCTAAAAAACACCATAATAAAAAATGAACTTTCTCAAACTAAAGATAAATTAGAAGGGGAAATTCAAAATTTAAAAGTCCAAGTTAGAGAAGAAATTGAAAAGTCCTTTTCTCACCTTAAAGAAGGTAAAGTGTCTCGCTCCGATCTAGCAGAATTATTATTCGAGCTATGCTTGAAGATTAAAGGTACTGATTTGGCTAACACTGAACTACAACAAGCAAATGACAATTCTAACGGTCAACTGATAAAACACACTGTTAATGAAGCTCAAGAATCAAATATCTGAGTCTATAGATTCAATAAATCATCTGTAAAATTATAGCAGCGATCGCATTTCTGTAGTTTATGAAATCATTAAAAAAAGATAATTCCGGCTCAGAAATATCCGCATTAACACAGCTAGATGGATTAATCGATCTATTAATTGAACTAAAAGAGACAGAGTCAAACGATCGTCTAGATAGTCAAAGCAAACCAGATAAAAAAAAATCCAATTCTCCAGCAAAACCCAGAATTGACTTACAGAAAATAGAGCTGGCAGAATTAGATCGTCTCCGTCAAATTATTACGGAATTACAAAAAAAGCAAGCTATATTTGAAGACGAACTCGATCGACAAATTAATTCAATTAATACTCTGCTACCTTTAATAAAAGAACTGCTTAGTATTCAAATAGATGATTCAAAAGAAGCAATATTGAAAAATATTTTGCCAATAATTGACAAAATAATTCAGCAAAAATCAGAACAAGATAGCCAGCAAATGGGTGCGGCTATATCTCCTATACTGCCTATAGCTATTAGTCAAAAAATCCAACAATCGCCAGAAGAAATTGGTAAAGCGATCGCTCCAGAAATAGCTATTTCTATTCAAGAACAAATTAGACTTTCTCCTGATTCTATCTCAAAAACTCTCGGTCCAGAAATGGGGAAAGCAATTAAAACTCAAATTGAATTGGAAAGAGATGCTATGGTTGATGCTCTCTATCCTGTAATTGGTAACACAATTTCTAAATATATGGCAGAAGCCATTAACTCGATTAATGACAAAGTAGAAAACACTCTTTCTCTAGAAGGAATAAAGCGCAAAATTCGCGCTAAAATCCAAGGAGTTTCTGAAGCAGAATTAATTCTTGCAGAAGTAATTAAATTTGAGGTTCAAGCAATATTTTTAATTGAGAAAAATTCTGGTTTAGTTATTGAAGAATTTCAAGGTTCGTCGGAACCAAAATTAGAAGCAGAAATGTTAGCAGGGATGCTCACTGCTATCCGCAGTTTTGCCAGCGAATGTATGATTCAATCCGAGCGAGTTTCCGAACTAAATGAGATTGAATATAGTGACTCTAAAATAATTTTAGAAGTAGCAGGATACTGCTATTTAGCAGTAGTAGTTAAAGGAAAACCATTCAAAAAGTTCCTTCAAAAAATTAGAGAAACTCTCGGTAAAATTGTCGTAAACTACGGTGAAATAATAGAAGAATTTGAAGGAGATAGAGCAAGTATTCCTTTAGCAGTGCGATCGCTCCTCGAGGAATTATTCGAGACGCAAAAGTGCCAAAAAACATCTAAACGCCCTAACACTTTGTTGATTGTTTTACTGACATTTCTCAGTGCAATTATTTTACCTTGGGGATACATTAATTGGCGAAATCAGATTAGCACTCGAATTGAGTCTGAAACTGCTGCTATTTTAGATGGTGCTTCCGAGCTATCAGTATATCGCCTCATTCCTAGAGTTCGCAAGGGTAAATTGACTCTAACTGGAAGAGTTCCTAACGATCGTTTACGCATCCTAGCTGCAGAGGTTATTTCCGACATAGCAGTGCGAGAAAATTTAGAATTAGAGAACCAGATTGTAGCTGTAAAAACTCCTCCAGACCCAGTATTAATAGCAAGAGAAGTAGAAAGACTGACCTCCATTTTCGATCGGATCGATGGAGTAAAAATCTCTAGTTATTTTAGTTATAAAACCAAGATTGTTACTCTAGAAGGAACTGTACTAGAAACGAGAAATATTGCTAGAATTGTCTCAGCATTCGAGCAAATTCCAGGGGTTGAGACTGTGGTTAATACAGTACAAATAAAATTACCCAGTATTGAAACTCGCATTTACTTTAAATTAAATTCGCCAAAGATAAGAGAAGAAGATATTTCAAGTAAAATTAAAACAATAGAACAATTTCTCGATCGCCATCCCAAACTACATTTAAAAATAATTGGTCACAGCGATCTCGAAGAGATCCGCTATGGGGTGCGCACTGGTCAATTAGCAATTAAGCGTGCTAATACTGTTCGACAAGCATTATTAGAGAAAAAAATTAATCCAGTGCGACTACACGTATACGGAAGTTCCCAACCTCCTTCTGACATTACCAAAGACCAACCATCTTGGTTAAATAGATGTGTCAGGTTTGAGGTATTTATTCCCAAAAGTAAGTAATATAATTATGTCTGTAATCTCGAAAAAAGTTTGTCTTATAGGTGACTTTAGTGTAGGTAAAACCAGCCTCATTCGTCGCTTTGTGGACCGCCAATTTAGCGACCGTTATTTGTCAACTGTAGGAGTTAAAATATCTCGTAAATTAATTGATTGTTCGTCAAATAACAGCGGACAAAAGATAAAATTACAGTTATTAATTTGGGACATTGAAGGTAGAACAAAATTCAAGTCAATAGCTCCTACTTACTTGCAAGGAGCAAAAGGAGTAATTGTTGTTGCAGATGTAAATCGGCAAGAAACCGTCGCTCGCATTAAAGACCATATCGACCTGTTTGCTTCTGTGAATAAACGAGGATTTAAGAGCATTATTGCTTTCAATAAATCAGATACTATCGAATCAGAAAAATTAGAAAAAATCTTGCAACAAAATCAATTCTCAGATTCTCCTCAGATGATAGATACTTATGCAACTTCTGCCAAAACTGGGAAAAATGTCGATATAATTTTTGAAAAATTAGCCCGTAGTATTATTGCAGAAACATGAAGATAGATCCCAAGAAAATCTTAGAAAATCGTCTCATAGAATATTTAGCTGTCGATCGCTCTTTTTCTATTTTAGAAAATTCTTTAGGGGTATCTCGCTTTACAGATTGCCCAGAGGAAGTTAAATTAGGAGGAGACGTTCGCTTAGTATTTCCTGAATTAATCGGACTAGAAGAAGTATTGAGCGAAATATTTCAAGGAAAACAACTGAGTTTTGAACTCAAAGAAATTTGTCGATGTCAAGAGCAGATTTATCCTCTATATTTTGACCTGTATTTTGTACTAAATGAAGATAGTAGATTAATTATTATAGTAGAAGAGGCAACAGAAAGACTGATTCGAGCCCAAAAAATCGGACAAGTTGCCAACGAATGTACTCTATTGGCAGATAAATTATCCGCTGATAAAGATTATCTCGAACTGGTAATTACCTCTATAAAAGATGTCTTATTTGTAACTGACGGATTGGGAAAAATAAAGAGAGTTAATCGAGCAACAGTTGAGTTGTTTGGTTATACGGAAGCAGAATTTATAGATAGTAATTTATCAATTTTATTAGAAAAAGATGATTTTTATAATTTAATCCAAGGTCGAGATCTAGAAACAATCTGCAAGACCAAAACAGGAGCAAAACTTTATCTAGACTTCTCCTCTTCGGAGATTCATTTAGGAGAAGAAAATAGACCAGATTTTGTGATAATTGGTCGAGATCTGACCCAACGCAAGCAGACAGAAATTGAATTGCGACAGCAGGGAAAACGCGATCGCTGGTTAAACGCACTAGCCCTGAGGATATGTCAATCTTTGAATTTACAAGAAATTGCTAACATAACTGTCCAACAAGTGTGGCAAATGTTAGAGTGCGATCGAGTCATCATTTATCGCTTTCTTCCCTGTTGGAAGGGAGAAGTAATTGCCGAATCTGTTACAGATGTGTGCGATCGAATGCTGGGTAAGATTGTTGACGATCCTTGCTGGGGAGAGAACAATCTTTTTTGCTACCTCAAGAGAGAGATATGCAAAATTGACGACATCAACGCCAAGGTAATGGATTTGGAGCACGTAAATTTGCTAGCTAAGTTTAAAGTCCGAGCTGAATTAGCAATGCCTATTTCCATTAATAATCTTTATCTTAACACAGACACCCAAATCTTATTTCAAGATTCTTTATCTTCTAGCAATTTAAAAATTCAAAGTCAATTGTGGGGATTACTAGTAGTTCATAGCTGTCAAGCACCCAGAAAATGGGAACAATGGGAGATAGATTTACTCCAAAAACTAACAAAACACTTAGGGATTGCTATCGGACAAACCGAACTTTTCGACGCTCTGCAGGCTTCCAGTACCGAATTTTTAGGCTAAACACTTGCTACTTTTTTAGCATTTGGCGCAATAATCTTCTTTTTCTAATCGAAGAATTGAACAGTAGATGAAACCGCCACCACTAAACTAAATAAATCTGTCAAAAAATTCACTATAACTTTATAATATTAGAGTCAGACTAAAAGAATTTTTTTCCTCAGCATAGTATTTCTGTTATTTTGACTTTTCACCACTTAGTCTAAATTAGTAGCTATTTCCATAGAATTGCGATCGCGCCTCTCAAGTAACTTGAAACATAGTCATTCCAGCTAAATTTAGGCTATCTTAATAAAGATTAACGATAACATTAATTAAATGCTTCAACACGAGTTTACCTAAGTGGCTACTTAGAATTTCAAACCACTGTATTAATAACTAAAAATCTAACTCCACAAACAGATCGCTAATAGAACAAATAGTACAACAATATGCTAGATATAATTAATCTTTACGAGCGCGGTTTTATAGCTATTCCAGTAATCTTAGCTTGTAAAAGAAAAGGTTTTTTTGAACTACTAAAGAATGGTAATTCCTTAACCTTAGAGGATATTGCTAAACATTTGGCAGCTAACACTAAATATCTCAAAATAGCTTTGAGATTAATGGAGTCATTAAAATGGTTGAAAAATGACTCAACTTGTAGTTATTATATCACAGAAGAGGCAAAAATTTACCAACAAATCCCAGAAAATATAATAAATATATATAACATACCTTTAGAATCATACCTTAGAGGAGAAAAAGAGGTAGGTCTTGTTAGAGAGTGGATTCAACTTTCAGGTAAGAGATGGAACATTAAGAATGCTTCGATCGCAGATTTGATAGATGGAGTTTTCATCATTCCTCTCCTACTTGCACTGAAAAAGAACGAACTGTTAAAAGAATCAGAATCTCAATCTCTATTTTGGCAATTATCTCCTGGGATTCGCGAAGAATTGTACCAACTGTTTGCAGATAAAGGTTGGGCGCATGAGAAACAGGAGCGGATTTGTCTAACCGATGCAGGTCGTTTTATTAGCGATCGAGCTTTAACTATTAGAGAAACCGCATCTTATGCTCCCACGTTATCTCAAATGTACGAGCTTCTGTTTGGCGACCTCAAAATCCCATTCAACCGAACTCTCAATGTAGTTGCTAGTGAAATTCAAGATAAAAAATATTTTGTCGAAATCGACAAAATCGTCCTAAAAATTTTCAATCAGCAGCCTTTTGAAGAGCAACCTAAACAACATATAATAGTTGAGTCTAAAGAAGCTCAAAGCAAAGAAAGAGAAAACAGATCGAGTGCGATCGCCGCATGTATTCGCTCTGTAATCGGCGAGCAAAGAGCTGCTGCCCTATCTCCTCAAATACCTCTAATCGATCTAGGATTTGATTCTCTAGAATTTTTGAAGTTAAGAAACCTTCTAGAAGAGCGCTTGGAGGTTCAGCTAGGAGGTACTTTTTTCTTTGAATATGTCACAGTAGCAGCAATTACTAGATATTTTCAAGAACGAGAGTCTGTTGACAGTAGGGAGGAAACCTTGCCAGTCTCCCAAGGTGAAGTGAATAATCTCTCCAAGAAAATTTCTAGCAGAAAACTCGAAGAGCAAACACCCTCAAAAATAGCATTTTTATTTACCGGACAGGGATCTCAGTATATCGACATGGGAAAGGAACTTTATCAAACTCAACCTCCTTTCCGAATGGCAATAGATCGCTGCGATGCTATTTTGCGTCCTTACTTAGAACATTCTCTACTCTCTATTCTTTATCCCAAAAGCGATCGCCACTCACTCATCGACCAAACCGCTTATACCCAACCCGCTTTATTTGCCATAGAATACGCTCTGTTTCAGTTATGGAAATCTTGGGGAATAGAACCAGATTTAGTCATGGGTCATAGCGTAGGAGAATATGCAGCTGCCTGCGTGGCGGGTGTATTTAGTTTAGAGGACGGACTTAGAGCGATCGCCTTTCGAGGTAAACTCATGCAAAGCTTGCCTCAAAACGGAAAAATGGTGGCAGTGTTCGCAGATGTTGCCAAAGTAAGTGCAGCGATCGCTCCCTACACAGGTGAAGTTAATATTGCGGCTCTTAACGGACCCAAGAATATTGTTATTTCTGGCTTGCGCCAGAAAGTTCGCAAGGTTGTAGCGACTCTAAAGGCTGAGGGAATCAAAACCGTCAATTTAAAAGTTTCTCACGCCTTCCATTCTCCTTTAATGAAGCCCATGTTAAGGGATTTCAACCACCTGCTTCAAGAGATTACCTACTCCTCTCCCCAAATACCTATTATTTCTAATGTAACTGGCAAAATGGCTGGCAATGAAATTGCTACCCCCGAATACTGGTGCAATCACGTTTGCTTGCCAGTCAAATTTGCTCCGAGTATGGAAACAGTAGATCGGCAAGGATTTAATGTTTTTGTAGAAATCGGACCGAAACCCACCTCGCTCAAAATGGCAAGCTATTGCTTGCCGAAAGGGTCGAGGAAATTTCTTCCCAGTTTAAACCCAGGAATTTCCGAGTCGGAACAAATGCTACAAAGTTGGAAAGATCTTTATCTGAGGCAAAATCCAACTACCATTTCAGTACGAGAAACTAAAAAAGATAATTGGCTGGCTTACCACAAACCAAAATCGGATGCTTTAGTTCGCTTATTTTGTTTCCATCATCGGGGGGGATCTGCTTCTATTTTCCGTCAATGGTCGGATCTTCTTCCCCCAGAGATTGAAGTTTGTCCCATTCAGCTTCCAGGAAGAGAAGGTCGAATACGCGAACGACCTTTCGAGCGGGTTGAAAATTTAGTAGAAACCCTAACGCCCATTCTGATTCCTTATCTTGACAAACCATTCGCCTTTTACTGTCACAGCATGGGGACTTTAATCGGATTTGAATTGGCTCATTTACTTTCCCAACAGTACCAGCGCAACCCCCTTCACTTGTTCTTTGGAGGTTTTTGGACTCCCGAAGCTCACGCTTTTATGTTGAAGAAGAGATATAGTAAGGAGAATGGCTCAGAAGCAATGCTGAGTACAATGGAAATACCACAAGCGATCTTGCAAGATCGACAGTTGATGGAAGCATTAATGCCAGCGTTTCGGGCAGACTATCAAATATTGCAAAATTATACCTACCAGAAGCAAGAACCATTGGGTTGCCCGCTCTCTGTTTTTGGCGGCATAGACGATACAGTGGTAAACGAGAAGCAACTTTCCGCATGGCGCAACTATACCAGCAACACTTTCAAACAGCGAATGCTTCCAGGGGGACATTTTTTCCTTACTTGCTGTCAAGCAGCTCTTTTAGAAGGTATCTCCGAGGACTTGATGGAGTCTTTGGGCAGCCTACAACTCGGCGAGCGACAAATGGTCTCTTAAATTATGCATACCTCAG
Organism: Prochloraceae cyanobacterium; assembly: GCA_030065755.1. Lineage (GTDB taxonomy): Bacteria > Cyanobacteriota > Cyanobacteriia > Cyanobacteriales > JASJDA01 > JASJDA01. The sequence continues at coordinate 34,464 of JASJDA010000006.1, forward strand.
TAGGTAGGGCGAAGTACACCCCTGATAACTAACGCATGGTCACAAATTCTTCAGCGGCGCTAGGATGAATGGCAACAGTAGCATCGAAATCTGATTTTTTCCCTCCCATTTTGATAGCGATCGCAACTCCTTGTATAATTTCGGCAGCGTGTTCGCCAACCATGTGGGCTCCTAAAACTCGATCGCTATTTTGCTCCACTACTAATTTCATCATAGTTCTTTCTTCTGCTCCGCTCACCGTGTGGTAAGTGGGTCTAAATTTAGAGCGATAAATTTTTACCGTATCGCCATATTTTTCTCTTGCTTCTTCTTCTGTTAGACCAACTGTAGCTGCTTCTGGGGTAGTAAATATGGCAGTGGGAATATTTTCATAACTCATTTTTTTATCTTTCCCCCCAAAAGTAACGTCGGCAAAAATGCGACCCTCTTTAATAGCAACGGGAGTTAAATTCACGCGATCGGTACAGTCCCCAACGGCATAAATATGTTCGATATTGGTGCAATTATATTCGTCCACAGCGATCGCCCCATTAACGACTTCTACACCCGTATTTTCCAGACCCAAATTGGCGAGATTAGGTATCCTTCCAGTAGCTGCTAAACTAACCACATCAGCAATGGCAATTTTTTCTGTCTCTCCTTTAGCAATTACTTTGACTCCCTCATCGGTCTTTTCAATCTGGATATCTTCAGTATTATTTAAGATGCGGATGCCGTGCTCTTCCATCCCCTCTTGAATTTGAGAGCGCAGATCCCCGTCAAAACCTCGTAAAATACGATCGGCGCGGATAATTTGCGTTACCTGAGTCCCCAAACCTTGCATGATACAGGCGAATTCTGCGCCGATATAACCGCCACCGAGAATGACAATTTTTTTAGGCTGTTCTTTGATATTAAACATATCGTCAGAGACGATCGCGTGTTCGATTCCAGGTATATCCTCTGGTTTGACCGGACGACCCCCCACAGCAATTAAAATTTTCTCCGCTGTTACTTTACTTTCTCCGATTTCTATGGTATGTGAATCGATAAATTTGCCATAACCACAAAAAAACTTCACGCCAGATTTATCGAGCATTCGCTGATATACTCCATTTAGGCGATCTACTTCGTTGTTAACGGCTGCAATCATTTTAGGCCAGTCGAGGGTACTTTCCACGGGACTCCAGCCGTATCCCTGAGACTCCTGAAATTGCGCTGGAAAACGGGAAGCGTATACCATTAACTTTTTCGGAATACAGCCCCGATTGACACAAGTACCCCCTAGGCGATCGTTCTCAGCTATTCCTACTTTAGCGCCATATTCTGCAGCTCTTCTCGCAGTAGCAATTCCTCCTGAACCCCCACCAATAACGAATAGATCGAAATCGTAACTCATGATTAAATTACTCCGCTAACAAATCCCACCGATCTAAATGCTAAAACTTTTTTTGATATCCCTACAACCGATCGCCCTGCTATGGCTTTTAGTTGGGGTGCAATTTCCTGCTAGATCGTTGCCCCAGTCTAGACCCCAACTCGCTGCAAATTCAACATATCTTTGTGCTGGAGATTTGGATAAAGAAATTGAAGCGATTATTAGCAGTAAAGAGATGGAGCGATCGCGTTGGGGAATTCTAATTCAAACTTTAAATCAAAAACGCACTATCTACAGTTTAGATGGCCAAAAATATTTTTTACCTGCTTCTAATGCTAAATTATTGACAACCGCCGCTGCTTTGTACGAGTTAGGTTCTAGCTTTCGCCTCCGCACCTCCGTTTACGGTTCTGGTACTTTACCCAATTTAACTTCTTTACGGGTAGTAGGAGCCGCAGATCCCAGCTTAAACACAGCTCAATTAAAAAACTTAGCCTCCCAGCTTAAAAGTCAAGGAGTGCTGCGAGTATCCCAGTTAATTGTTCGAGATAATTATTCCCAACCAAGGGGAATCAATCCCACTTGGGAATGGTCGGATTTGCCCCAACATTATGCTGTAGGTGTAAATAATTTAATTCTCAATGAAAACGCTGTAACTTTAAGAATATTACCCCAACAGCTAGGTCAACCCGTGCAACTCAATTGGTCGGATAATCTGGCAGCAAGACAGTGGCAGATAGAAAACCAAGCCTTAACAGCACCAGTTGGCTCCCCTTATTCGGTAACTATTGAGACAGTTTTCGGAAAACCTATATTAAAAATTCAAGGGAACTTAGCAATTGATTCTCAACCAGATATTTGGGGGATAGCAATTGTGGATCCGAGGCAGTATTTTTTAGATTCTTTTCGCCGAATTCTTGCTTATGAAGGTATTGTGGTCGATCGGGGAGTAATTAGCGATCCAGACAAACCGATTAAATTAGGTAAAGAATTAGCAGCAGTTGAATCTTCTCCCCTCGAAATTTTATTGCAGAAGACAAATCGAGAGAGTAATAATTTATTTGCAGAAGCACTAGCCCAAATTCTCAGCGATCGACTAAATACTGAAACGGGAGTAGATGCAGTTAAACAGAGTTTAACTAAACTAGGAGTCGATCCAAATAGCTATACCCTAGTCGATGCTTCGGGATTATCTCGTCAAAATTTAGTCAGTCCCGAAGCAATAGTGCAGACCCTACAACTGATGGCTAGCATACCAGAAGCAAGAGTTTATCGAGATTCTTTACCTGTTGCGGGTGTTAGCGGTACCCTGGGAGAGCGCTTTGTGAATACGTCTTTGCAAGGAGAATTACAAGCTAAAACTGGCAGTCTTACGGGAGTATCTGCTCTATCTGGTTATTTGGATCCACCCGATTATCAACCCTTAGTTTTCAGTATTATTATCAATAAGTCCGATCGCTCGGCATCTATCCAGCGTCAGACAATTGATAAAATCGTTTTGTTACTCAATAGTTTACAGTCTTGTTAAAACCCTTTGAAAGTAAGAAAACTAAAAATCAACTCTAATCCTAGGTCGGCGATTGATACCTCTAGCTTCTCTGCTATTTTCCAACTCCGCACGAATCTGTTCGAGAGACCAACCTCTCTCTAAAGCTTCTTGATAGTTTTGGATTTCTCTCCTATCTGCATCTCGTCTGAGGGTTTCTCGATATATCTGGTTAATTCTATCTCTAGTTTCTCGCGAATAAGCCAAATCTCGGCGAACTCGATCGATATTCCACTCTCTTGATAAGACTCGGCTGGAGTAGGTTCTCAATTCATTGCGATCGGGGTTGCGACCTAGTATTTCTCGATAGATATTGCGGATTCGCTCTCTGACACGCTGTCGTCGCTCTCGATTGCTGTAATTATCTCCGTACTGGTCTCGACCGTGTTCTCTATTGTATCGTCGAATCTCTCTTTCACTAGCCCTTCGCCCGCAGACCACTTGACCATTAAACTCATTTACTACGCATAATTGTCCCCGTGTTGGTATTGATTCCGGTCTGTTTTGTGCTGCAGCTGGTGCTATTAAAGCAGTTGTTAAAGCTAATCCTGTAATTGTTGCAAAAATTGGTTTCATAGTGTTAACCCTCCGATTAGGTAATATTAAAGAATTTCGCTCTCAGTCCGATTGCCTCTCCCTGAAGGAAGAAAGAAATTTCTCAGATTATTTGTTAATTAGTTGGTGAAGGAACTGCCCTAAAAGTGCAGTTCCCTTAAGAAAATCTAAGATAAAATAATTTTAGATATTGAATCTCAGCTGCTCTCAGCTTTCATTGGGATTGGGAGTGGCTTTTTTATACGTAAACGAAGTCTCCACCAGCAGAGACTGGGAAAGGATCCACGTCATTTAGAGTTGCCCCTTCTACAAAAGCGATTGTGTCTCCTAGATAAAGTATGTCAACTCCACCTGTTACCGATACCACATCATAGTCTAATTGACTGCCGAATACTTGAATTTTATCTCCTTCGCTCCACAAAAAGTCAGTAATTGTCGCAAAACCAGCTCCATCGTAAAAGACACCACGAGCATTACCAAGAACAAATGTATCTGCGCCAAAACCGCCATCTAGGGTATCAAATTCAAAACTGTTGAAAGCAAAACCGCCACCAATAAGCCAATCGTTACCATTGCCGCCAAAGAGGCGATCGTCACCGCTGCTACCATTGAGGATATCGTTACCGTTGACACCAAAAAGATCGTTATCAGCGCTATTGCCAATCAAAAAATCTTTGCCACCGCTACCGATTACATCTTCAATGGAAATCAAAGTCTCGGTTAAAGTTGTGTTGCCAGGAAAAGTTGCTCTTCCTGTGCTGAGATTGACGTTGACTCCTCCATTAAAAAAGTTGTAGCTAACGAGATCGAAACCAGTACCACCGTTGAGGATATCGATACCAAAACCACCGATGAGGGTATCATTCCCTGCTCCACCTCTGAGAACATCGTCTCCATCTCCACCTCTGAGAATGTCATTGCCTCCAAAACCATTAATAGTATCTGGTCCAGCCTGACCGAATAAGTTGTTATTACCAGAAGTACCGTTGAAGATAGCCATTGTTATAGAACTCCTTTTGCTTGCTTGTATCAATCTGATTTTTGAGCTACTCTCAGATGTATTGAAACCACAAACCCCATAAAAGTTCCCTAAGTTTTTAAAATTATTTACTCACCTACCCCGACTGTTTCTTACCACACTCATACAAAGATCGACATGCGTCTTTACTTAAGACACGGTTTTTTCTATCAGTTTGCGGGTATTTAATCCCTCGGAAAGACAAAAAAAATTACTAATTATTGGTAGGGAAAAATTTTCACTACCATAAGATATAAGAGCTAGCTCATCACTACTAAAGTCATATTAATTTTCTGCATCTCCTCACTTTTAAAAAAGAGGATTTGCAGGGGAATGCGATCGATTGAAAATCAAATTATTGTAGATATTAAATCTCTGACAATATCACCTTTCATTGCTATTGATAGTAGCTATTTTATACATAGATAAAATCATTAGCTATACTGATATAATCTGGATCGGTTACAGGTAAATTTCGATTTACCCCTTCCACGAAACCGGCGAAATCTACAGATCCTGCGTAACGTATTTCAAGCCCATCTACTGCTTGTACAAAATTGTAATTCGATCGGTTGCCTTTTAGTTGAATTTTATCTCCATCCTCTCGGAAAAAGTCACTAATTGTGGCATAGCCTTCTCCTCGATAAAAGCCTCGATTAGCATTACCAAGAACAAAAGTATCTGCGCCAAGACCGCCATTTAAGGTATCTAATTCAAAACTGTTGAAAACAAAACCGCCACCAATGAGGCGATCGTTCCCATTGCCACCATAGAGGATATCGTCACCAGCGACACCATAGAGGATATCATTGCCGTTGACACCAAAAAGATCGTTATCAGCACTATTGCCAATCAAAACGTTGTTGCCACCGCTGCCAATTACATCTTCAATGGAAATTAAACGCTCGGTTAAATTTTTGTTGCCAGGAAAAGTAGCCACACCTGTGCGGAGATCCACGTTAACTCTTCCATTAAAAAAGTTGTAGGTAACGAGATCGAACCCAGCACCACCGTTTAAGGTATCAACACCAAAACCGCCGTTGAGAGTGTCATTTCCCTCTCCTCCATTGAGGCGATCGTCTCCATCGAGACCGATGAGGCGATCGTTGCCCTTGACACCAAAAAGATCGTTATCAAGATTATTGCCAATCAAACTATTGTTGCCACCGCTGCCAATTACATCTTCAATGGAAATTAAACGCTCGGTTAAAGTTGTGTTGCCAGGAAAAGTAGCCACACCTGTGCGCAAATCGACGTTAACTTTTCCATTAAAAAAGTTGTAATTAACGAGATCGAACCCAGCACCACCGTTGAAGGTATCCACACCAAAACCGCCGTTGAGGGTATCATTTCCCTCTCCACCAAAGAGGCGATCGTTTCCATTGCCACCAGAGAGGATATCCTCCCCACCGAAACCATTGAGAATATCGTTACCGTTGACACCAAAAAGATCGTTATCAGCATTATTGCCAATCAAACGATCGTTGCCACTGCTGCCAACTATATCTTCAATGGAAATCAACCGATCTCTTAAATTTATGTTGCCAGGAGAAGTCGTCACACCTGTGCGCAGATCGACGTTAACCCCTCCATTAAAAAAATTGTAGGTAACACGATCGAAACCAGCACCACCGTTGAGAGTATTAATACCAAAACCGCCGTTGAGGATATCATTTCCTCCTCCTCCATTGAGGCGATCGTTTCCATTTCTTCCTACCAGGAGGTCATTCCCTGCAAAACCATTGACAGTATCTGCCCCAGAGGTACCAAACAATCTGTCATCACGATTGGTCCCGTTAACGATCGCCATTATTCTAAAGCTCCTTTTGCTCTTATCCAATTTGATGTTGTAGCTTATTTAATTTCAGATTTATTGAAACCGCAAACCTCATAAAAGTTCCTGAGCTTTTGAAAATCTTTAGGCATCTATCTTGACTATTTAATGCCACACTGATACAAAATAACAATTTTTCCAATTACTGGGAGGTAGGAAACAGGGAATAGGCAAAAGGGAACAACGGTGCAAAAAGTTAGATCGTAAAACTAAAAAACATGTCCCGTTTAGCGATCGAAAAGGTATTGGTCGGTTTTCTTGCTGCAGCGACGAGTGTCAGCTAGACTGAATATTGCTTCTTGCTCTAGTAATTGCTAATTTATCATCATTAAGGAATTATTTCTGTTTTTGATGGATGCAAATGTCGATAGATTTGGTTACAATGATAAGAAGCTTAGAAAAATAAGGACAAAAAGCTCTGTTTACAGCAAGTATCATAAGGGAAAGCCGCGAGCCGATCGATTAAAAATTCCTGTCACTGGAACTGAAGCTAGATGCTCTAAGACTCGAATGCCAAAAATGCAACTTTACCAATATATAATTTGTTATCAGTAAAATTAGGTCTCACTGAGACAAAATAGGAAATAATATCCAATCTGACTACAGGATGCAAAAGGAAAAGCTAGCAGGACAAAATGATAGATAATAAGATCCGTCTGCGTGCGGAATTTGTAAACACTGAGGTAATCACTGTTAATACAGGTAAAAAACTAGGAGTAGTAAAAGACCTATTAGTAGATGTAGACCAAAGAGATGTAGTGGTGTTGGGTCTGCGAGATAATATACTCTCCTTGTCAGGAATGCCAAAATACATGTACCTCAACAGTATCGAAAAAACAGGTGATGTAATTTTAGTTGAAGATGAAGATGTAATAGAAGATATCGATCCAGACATCTACAGTAAATTAGTTAATAGTGAAGTAATAACGGATGCAGGGGAACCTCTAGGTAGAGTTCGAGATTTTCAGTTCGACCAGGAAAATGGCAAAATTTCTCACATAATTATCGCCTCTTTGGGTTTCCCCCAAATTCCAGAACAAGTACTTAGTACCTATGAACTGCCTATAGAGCAAGTTATGAGCAGTGGTCCCAATAGACTAATAGTATTTGAAGGAGCAAAAGACCACCTGCGTCAACTTACAGTAGGGGTTCTAGAACGTTTGGGAATTGGCAGACCGCCTTGGGAGAGAGAAGAACTAGATCTAGGCATTCCTACTCAAGTTGACCCGACCAAGCAATTAGGAAAAGGAGAACCAGCGCGACCTCCAGTACCTGTTCCGATCGACAATAAAACTCCTGTAGTAGAAGAAAGTTGGGACAATGACGATCGCGACGAACAGCCAATAGTAGCAACACCTCGACGACCAGAAAGGACATCTCGCTACTACGAAGCAGAAGAACACGAAGAGGACAATTGGAACGATATTAAAAGGGAAAGACCGGTAGCGGGATATGAAGTTAAACGACGCGAACCGGAATACAACCAATACGACGACGATGTCAATGGTGACGTATGGCACGACGACGACAAACCCCAGCCTTTCAATCCTCCGGTAAATATTCCTCAAAAGAGAAGGGAAAAAGCTCCAGAGTACGAAGAGGAAGCGGGTTAAAAACTCATCGGACAGCATAGGTACAAGGCGATCGAGATAATAATTTTTTCTACTGATACCGATCGCCAAACTCAATCTCCAAGTTCGATCGCAACTGAAAATAATTCCCATCAATGCAACATAAGTCACTTATCAGTGAAAACACTGACTCGCGCGCACAAAAATATAAAGTATTTATAAAGAAAATACATATATGCACAGATTTATGCATAGATGCACAAACTAATAATCGGCTAATTGAGAAATAGCATTTCCACTAAGGCGACAAATGCGCCAGTCAGGTAAAATTGTTGCTCCTATGCGTTGGTAAAAAGCGATCGCCGGATCGTTCCAATCTAAGACACTCCACTCCAAACGCCCAGCATCTCGCTCTCGTGCCAAATTAGCTAAATAAGTTAACAACGCCTTGCCTATTCCGCGACGGCGATATTCTGGAAGCACAAAAAGGTCTTCTAAATAGATTCCTGGTTTGGTCAAAAAAGTAGAATAATTACAGAAAAATAGGGCAAATCCTGCAGCTTTTTCTTGCCACTCTGCTAAAATTGCCTCAGCATAAGGACGTTTTCCAAATAAATGTTCTTGCAAATCTTTACAATTACCCGTAACAGTATGGGAAAGTTTTTCGTACTCTGCAAGTGCCTTAATTAATTCAAAAATTGTTGGTACGTCTTTAGGCTCTGCTAGGCGGATTTTTAATTGCGCAGTCAATTGTTTTTTATCCTTGTTTGTTGGTTATTTTTAGTAGAGACGCAATTTGGTACGTCTCCACCAATAATCGCCAATAATTTTAATTCAACCAACCTTTAAGGCGGCGCGCAACCTGTGGACGACGTAATTTACGCATAGCTTTACTTTGGATTTGGCGCACTCGTTCGCGGGAGAGATTAAACATTCCTCCTACTTCTTCAAGGGTATATGGTTGACTGGTTGCTAGACCATAGCGTAAAGAGATCACGTCTTTTTCTCTTTCTGTGAGTACGTCACTTAAGACATCGGAGATTTCTTGACGCATCATAGCTTCATTCATTTTCTCTTCTGGCAACTGCAACTCGTCATCTTCGAGTAAATCTAACAGTTCGGTGTCTTCCCCTTTACCAACACGATGATTGAGAGATAGAGATTGTCGTCGCAACTGCAGTAACTGACGTAACTGATGAGTTGTCATATCTAACTGTTTTGCCAGCTCGTCTTCGTTAGGATTGCGTTGTAAGGTTTGTTTGAGTACTCGCTGTGCTTTTTTAAGTTTATTAAGTTTTTCTACAATATGAATCGGCAAGCGAATTGTGCGAGCATCATTCGCTATGGTTCTGGTAATAGCCTGGCGAATCCACCAGTATGCATAGGTACTAAATTTATATCCTTTGTTGGGATCGAATTTTTCTGCTGCTCTGTTCAGACCGATCGCTCCTTCTTGAATTAAATCTAGAAAAGGAACTCCTCGATTTAAGTAACGTTTGGCTATGGATACTACTAATCTCAGATTAGAGCGAATCATTTTTCTTTTCGCTACGCGACCCTTATACAAGCGATGGTCTAGCTGACGCTCGTTTTCTAAGCCTATTGCGATCGCTAACTCTTTTTTTGTGGGACGACGTTGTAACTTCTCTTGCAGTTCTCTTCTTTGTTCTTCTACTTCTACTAATAATTTAACGTTATGAGCTAGTTCTACCTCTTCTTCTGGTTTGAGCAGTGGATAGCGAGCCATTTCTTTGAAAAAAGCTCCTACAGTATCATCTGCGCTACTGCTTCTGGTGTATCCCGATGTTTCCCGAACCCTTGATTCTTCTAGATCTGAGAATTCTACTTCCACTAAACTCAAGTCAGTCTCTATTTTTTCGAGTTCACGATCTTCTAATACTTCTGTATTATGTTGCTGGCTAAAATTATCGTTCTCTGTTAGGTTAGCTATCTTCATTTTTTTTGAGTTTTAAGTAATTAAATGTGTTTTTTTGGGAAAAAATCGGTTCTAAAGGTTAGATTATTACCTGCTTTTGTAGATACCTTTACTTATCTTCAATTTTTTTTTCTAAATGTGACTTTTAGAAATATACTAAGTGATACTTTTCCTCTACCTCTATTGTCAATTGGTAAAAAAGATATGGATCTTGCTTTAACGTCATCTATGTTTTTAATAAAATTTTTTTTGACTCGCTATTGGCTAAGTTTTGCTCCACTTTATACCAAAGGTCATAGAATATTGGTCGTCATTCTAAGTTTGGGTGAGGTTAATTCTTTGTTTTGACTTAACTTTCCTCAGCAGCCTAGATAATATCTCCTTGTCGATCGCCTCAGCATAGAAAGCTATCCATTAGTATTCGATCGTGTAACTTGCTGCTGTTAATGAAAATTTCCTAGGGTTTTTAAGTAAATTTATCTAGTTGTTATTACCAGATTAACACTTCTCAACTACGATTCCAAACCCCGATCTCAGTATTTTTACGGACTTGTTTTGTTAAATTTTGATAAAGTATTGCCGTTTCGCTCGCTTTCTATTATTTTTATCTGGTTAAATCGCTGAAATACTAACGAATACTTATGTTGGAAAATTTAGTACCAATTCTACTTATGTTTTTTTTCTTAGCAGTTTTTCTTGCTCTTGTCAACCTCAAAATAATGGAATATTTGGTTAGATAGTTTATCACACTTTTCAGGATTGGGAGTTATTTTGGAGAAAAAATTGTGTCAGAAGAGCGGATATCTTTTAACTTAACTATGATGGTTCTAAGGTTATTGGCAATTGTTGCATTCTAAGACAATTTACATATTAAATCTTTGTTAAAGACAACTAATCGTCACTAGATAGGAAAGGTCAAATTGACTTTGACATCAAAAAAGTAGATTTCTAATAACTAGTATGTCCGATCGCAATTTTGGTTTAGTGTTAGCTGAGCCTGAAGCTTCATATAAATTAACCTCGCCTCAAAAACAGTGGGTAGAAGTGTTGGTAGATTGTCCTGGAGTACAAGGACTGTACACTTATAGCCTGTCAAAAGATTTATCAGTGGAGCCAGGAGATATTCTGAGCATACCTTTTGGGGCGCAACAAACAGGAGGAATTGCTATTCGACTATTAGAATCGCCTCCTGCGGATTTAGATCCCAACCGTATTCGAGAGGTTGAAGAGAAAATAGCCTCGAAATTATTTAGTAATTCTTATTGGCTTTTGTTGCAGCGAGTAGCCGACTATTATCTTACCGATTTAATAGAAGCAATCCGAGTTGCCTTACCTCCAGGCTTGCTGGGAAGATCGACCCGTCGAATTAGACTCAAACCAGAAGCGATCCCCCAAGGAGCAGAAAGCTTCTGTAGCTTAAATGCCAGACAAATTTTGCAATTGCTTAAATCCCAAAAAGACGGAGATTACAGCGATCGCTACATACATCGTAAAGTTAAAGGTGCAAAACGAGGAATTAGGGAATTACTCAAACGAGGTTGGATAGAAACTTATCTAGAACCCCCTAAAACTACTCGTCCTAAGCGTCAAAAAGCCGTTACCCAAGTAGTTGAGACCCCCCCACCAGATTTAACTCAACGACAGCGAGAAATACTAGAAGTACTCAGACAACGAGGAGGCGAATTACTGCTAAATCAATTGCTACAAATATGTAGCGCCAGTAGTTCGACAGTAGAAGCCTTACAAAGAAAAGGATGCGTTGTCATTCAAGAAAAAGAAATATTGCGACTGTCCGAAGAACTGCCTTTAAATCGAGATCGGCCAAAACAACTAAACCAATTTCAAGCTCGAGCCCTAGAGGTAATTACAAATATACAGGGATTTGGTCAAGTATTATTACACGGGGTGACAGGTTCGGGAAAAACAGAAGTTTACTTGCAAGCGATCGCGCCCGTATTAGAAAGAGGGCGATCGGCCCTAATTCTAGTCCCCGAAATTGGTTTGACACCTCAACTAACAGACCGTTTTCGGGCCCGTTTTGGCAGCAAAGTTTGCGTATATCACAGCGCCCTTTCTGACGGAGAACGTTACGATACTTGGCGCAATACGATTCAAAATCGATCGCAAATAATTATCGGGACTCGATCGGCAATTTTTGCGCCTCTACCTAACCTGGGCTTAATCGTGTTAGACGAAGAACACGACTCCAGCTATAAGCAAAATCAGCCCATTCCAACATATCATGCTCGTACTGTTGCCAAATGGCGCGCCGAATTAGAAAATTGCCCTTTAATTTTAGGTTCGGCAACTCCTTCAACTGAAAGTTGGGTAGAGTGTAATGGGGGTCAGAGGTCAGAGGTCAGAGGTCAGGGGTCAGAGGTAACAACTAACAGTCAACAACTAACAGCTAATTATTTATCTTTACCAGAAAGAGTAGAATCTCGTCCTTTACCGCCAGTAGAAATAGTAGATATGCGGCGAGAATTACAGAGGGGAAATCGCTCTATTTTTAGCCAAAACCTACAAGACGCTTTGCAGGAAATGCATCAAAGCGATCGTCAGGGGATTTTATTTATCTCTCGACGGGGACACAGTACTTTTGTTTCTTGTCGCAGCTGCGGTTATGTTATTGAATGCCCTCACTGCGATGTTTCCCTTTCTTATCACTATACCCACGAGGGCGCCAGCGAACTATTGCGCTGTCATTACTGTAACTATAGCAGCCTGCAGCCTCGTAATTGTCCTGAATGCAGTTCTCCTTACTTAAAATTTTTTGGTAGCGGCACCCAAAAGGTAATTCAAGAATTAAATCAGCAATTTCCCCAATTGCGCTGTATTCGCTACGATAGCGATACTACTCGCACCAAGGGGGCGCACCGCGCTTTGTTAAGCCGATTTGCTCGAGGAGAAGCTGACATATTAGTCGGTACTCAAATGTTAACTAAAGGGTTGGATCTCGCTCAAATAACCTTAGTAGGAGTAGTAGCAGCTGACGGACTGCTACATCAATCTGACTATCGCGCTACTGAAAGAGCTTTTCAGACCTTGACACAAGTGGCAGGTCGTGCAGGTAGAGGAGAAGATCCAGGCAGAGTAATTATTCAAACTTATTCCCCAGAGCATCCAGTAATTGAAGCGGTGCAACGCCACGACTATTGTAGTTTTGTGCAGACCGAATTACAGCAGCGGGAAACTTTGAACTATCCGCCTTACGGTAGTTTAATTACGATCAAGCTTAGCGGTTTAGACCGAGACGAGGTACAAAATACAGCAGAGATATTAGCAGATGCTTGTGCTGCTGTTGTAGACACAGATTGTGAAATTTTGGGGCCAGCACCCGCTAATATTATGCGAGTAGCTCGTCGCTATCGCTGGCAAATTTTGCTTAAATTTCCATCTCAAACGCGGCAAAAATTACCCGCTCTTCAAGAACTACGGGACCTCTGTCCTCAGTCTATTAGCATGACCGTGGATGTAGATCCGCTTAATATAGAATAGCGAAACCTCATCGATGCTAAGAGGAAAATGAATAATTTTTGGGATCGTTTTAAATCTCAGCCTTGGCTACCTCTAATACAAGTAGCTTTAGTGGCAAATTTGATGGTGGCAATTATAGAGTATATGTTGGTTTGGGCAGTCTCCAACTCGCAAACCTTCAACCGATCGTTTTCCCTCTTATTTTCTCCCTCTGTAAGTATGCTCTGGTCTGTGGGTGCTGCTGTAGGTTTTGGAGCCTTGGGAGTGTATATAGGGGAGCGCTGGCGATCGCCTATTACACTCAATATTGCTAGTTTGTGGGCTTTAGTCTTATGTCTATTGCTTGGTTTATATATAAAATTCTGGTTGATTAGATTTGGTCTATCTATTCCCACTTTATGGCTAGATCTCAATCGAGTTTCTCTGGTTGGGATAATAATTGGAGTTTTTTGGAAAGGTACTCCTTACTGGCGCTATAGATAAAAGAACAAATGTACGTAATTGGTTTAATGAGCGGCACTTCCGTTGACGGTATCGATGCCGCTTTAGTAGAAATTTCAGGGCGCGATCTAGATTTAAAGGTAGAGTTAGTAGCAGCTCAAATTTATCCCTATCCAGAATTATTAAGAGAGCAAATTCTAGCTATTTGTGAGGGGGATACCTGTTCGATCGCCCAACTGGCTCAATTAGATGACGAGATTGCAAATCATTTTGCTCTAGCAGCTAAAGAAATTCAAACAAAAAATATATCCGCCAACTTAATTGGTTCCCACGGTCAAACAGTTTTTCATCGTCCACCCCGCCAGAAGCAACAGAAACGCTCTAGTCATTTCCAATCCCCGATTGGGTACAGTTTACAATTAGGAAGAGGAGAATTAATAGCCCATCTCACGGGAATCGCCACAGTAAGTAACTTTCGAGCTGCAGATCTGGCGGCTGGAGGACATGGCGCCCCTTTAGTTTCTAAAGTGGATGCTTGTTTGCTATCCCATCCCAGTCGCGATCGCTGCGTTCAAAATCTCGGGGGTATTGGTAATGTAACTTATCTTCCCGCCAGAAATCGGGTAAATTGGCAAGAAAAGATTATTGGTTGGGATACTGGTCCAGCAAACACACTTTTAGATTTAGCAGTATCTCAGCTCAGTGAAGGTCGCCAGAGTTACGATAAAAATGGCAGTTGGGCAGCAAAAGGAACTCCCTGTATGCAGTTAGTTAAACAATGGCTTCAAGAAGATTTTTTTCAACAACCGCCCCCCAAGTCTACAGGAAGGGAATTGTTTGGAGAAACTTACTTGAGCAAGTGTTGGCAAGAGGCAACAGCTAAGCAACTGAATGCAGCAGACTGGTTGGCGACTTTAACAGAATTAACCGCAGCTTCAATTGTTAGCAGTTACCAAGATTTTTTACCTCACATGCCCGATGAAGTCTTACTCTGTGGGGGTGGAAGTCGCAATTTGTATCTCAAACAGCGCCTGCAAGAAAAATTAGCCCCAACTTCCCTATTAACTACCGACGAAGCAGGTATAAATGGAGATTTTAAAGAAGCGATCGCCTTTGCCGTTTTAGCATACTGGCGGTTCAACTGCTCTTTTGCTGGTAATTTAACTCAAGTGACAGGGGCAGGAAAGTCGGCTTTACTCGGTGACATACATCTGACATAAGTTCAGTATTTCTGTCCATAGCGGTTGGAATAAAGATAGTGTCAGAATATATGTATACTAAATATTTTTTTAGTTAAAACTAGTGATTTAAAAAGAATAATTCACAGTTGTGGTAACTAAAATAACTAAAGGATAGCAAAGTGGGCCATAGCTTTTTAATGGAAGGAGGACTCTGGAGAATCGAAGGAAAATGGCTAGAGCGCCAAGTTTCGATTCCAGTTCGAGGTAAAATAGTCGTTACGTGGGACGAAGCTGACTGGTTCACAATGGTGACAAAGCTAATCTTTCCCGATAGCGATCGCCAAGAAATATCCTATCGATGCCGAGGTCGTTTAAATAGAGGAGAACGCCAGTACTCCTACGCTTTAAAACAAAATATTTTAGGTCGTATAGAAGGAGAAGGTTGGCTGGCAGACCGCTCGATCGTTCAACGTTATTGGGTATTAAGCGATCCTTCAAAACGCACTGGGTTTGAAACGTTTTATCAGCTCGAAGAGGATACTTATCATCTTTGTGGGGGAATTTTAGCGGGTCACTATATCACTAGCACCATAGAAGCTCTTCTCAAGCGTCAAGCATAATTAGTATATTGAGCTTATATATTTAAATTTACCTCGACTTTCTCTTAAGTGAAGAAGATAAGAAATTATGAGTTATGACCCCAACAAAGGCCGCTTACTCGCTAACCGCTATGAACTCCAGGAATTAGTTGGCGAAGGCGCTATGGGTCGAGTTTATAGCGCTAAAGATACGCTATTGGGTGGGGTGACAGTAGCAGTAAAATTTCTTTCCCAAACACTGCTAAACCAAAAGATGCGCGATCGCTTTGAGCGAGAAGTAATAATCTGCGCGCTCCTAGGAGAAAAAAGCAATCATATTGTTAGAGTTATAGACTACGGAGACGACGAACACAACATTCCTTTCTACGTGATGGAATTTCTCAGCGGAGAAAGTCTCAGCGACATTATTAGGTTTGAACCCCTACCTCTCAAAAGATTCCTCCACATAACTCGGCAAATCTGTTTAGGACTGGAATCGGCTCACGAAGGTATAATTTTTAAAGGACAACTTTCTTCCATTATTCATCGAGATATCAAACCGAGTAATATTCTCGTCACGAGCGATCGCACCTTAAATGAATGGGTTAAGATCCTCGATTTTGGTATTGCCAAGCTGATTCAATCTAGCGAAGCTCAAACTCATTCTTTTATGGGTACTCTCGCCTATTGTTCTCCAGAACAAATGGAAGGCAAAGAACTCGACATTCGCTCCGATATTTACAGTTTAGGGGTGATGATGTACGAGATGTTGACCTGCGAGATGGCCTTGATGCCAGAAACTTCTTCTTTTGGGGGCTGGTATATAGCTCATCACGAAACAGCACCTAAAAAATTGAGCCCCGATTTCAACCTTCCACCAACTTTAGAAAAGCTGGTAATGCAGTGTCTTGCCAAAGATCCCGAACAACGACCCCAAAACATCAGCCAAATCTTACAAGTTTTAGAAACAATACAACCAGATAGGACTCAAAATCCGATCTCCATTGCTAAGCCCAAATCCCTCCCCTGTCACGATGAAATCTGTGCCCAAGCGTCTTGGCCTCAAGATAAACCGCAACAAGAAATTGTTTTTCCTCGTTTAATTCCCACTAAACAGACAGTTATTCCCACTCTATTTGTGATGCTGGAGTACCAAGACTTGCTCAAACGAATCTCTAGCACCCGCTACAAACACTTTCTGTTTCTCCCCGAACCTCATCCTATGGTACTTTGGCTTACTGTTCTCTATAGTCGCCAACACGGACCTCGCTGGCTGCCTTGCTATCTCGATCTCAAACAACCTCAGGGTCAACAAATTATTCACGCTTTAGCAGATACGGGCTCCTATGGAATTGTGATGTTTGCTCTCGGTAAACCTCAAAAATGTCAAAAAATCCTCACCTCAAATATTGCTTCTCAGCAATGTAAATTGTTTAAAGAGTGGGCAAAGGATAGTTTGTCAATACACTCTAACGATCCAAAAACCAGTAAAAAAACTAGTAAAAAAAGATTAAAGGAAGAGTACCAACAACTCAAGCCTAAGATTATGCGCAAACTAGAAGCCGCTCCCACGGGTTATCCCAGTAGTATCTCAGGCTTTTTCTAAGAACAAAGTTTTTACTTTTGAGGGGAGAAAAATAGTACTGGAAACCAACTACTGCGAAGTAAATCTGAAGCTATGCTAGGAACTGTCCAGCTAATTAAACTAAAGGGGTAGTCATAACCAATAGCGATCGCGCTGATATCAAAATTCACGCCAGCTTGCAAAATCTCATGTACTGGGTTTCCTCGCCTTACTTCTGCTTCAACTTCTAAATCGAGTGCTTCTAGCTCAGCTTTAACTGAATTTAACTTCTCTTTTGCGTCTTTTACCTTTTGTTCGGGGATTACTTCGGTTCTTCCCACTTCTTCTATGACCCACAAGAGCAGACATTTAGAGAAGGAATTGCCCGCTCGCGATTTGGCGTAGTGTTTTATTCGATCGAGGCAATAGCGAGCTGCTTTGCTATCATTATAGGGAATTAGTAAATACCGCCATAAATGCTGACAGCGCAGATCCAGTTCTTCTTCTCTATAGGTAGAAATTAACTCAGGACGCAAAATCAGTATTGGTGCGGAAGTTAATTTGGCTATTTTCGTGCTGGTGCTGCCAAAAATTTTTTCTTCTAATAAACTGCGAATTGTGGTTCCTAAGATAACAACATCAATCTGATGAGTCGCTAATATTCGAGGAATGCTATCTACAGGATCTCCCGAAGAAACTTCGATCTTAACTTCTACTCCTTTTGGAATTATTCTCAATGCTTCCGACAACTTCTGTTTAGCTTCGTTAATTTTGTCTTTATCTATTCTGGCAACTTCTCCTTCTTCCCATAAAGGTGCGCTGTGATAAAAGATTATTTGTTGGAGACCGCTTTTAGCTAAACTGGGGACAAATTTAACTAGCCTATCTAAGCCGTCGGAAAACTCCGTGCAGATTAAGCAACGTTGAAACATACATAAATAAAGATAATACTTACATCATATCAACTATATAAAATTTACGCCCCAACATTCGCTTTTTCCGCATCAGTACCAAACTAACTCAACAAGGAAGCTCGCCCATGTCATCTTTATAATGCTTATATGCCCTTAAATAAACAAAGACGTATCTTGTTATTAAAGTTATCTTTGCTTGAGTGCTCTTCTTTCTAATATCGTGGGAAAATATATTGCAAATATTTTTGTAAATATTATTGGGTTGAGTCATGTAAGGATCTGAACCAGACCGAGATAAGCTTTCTTAAGCTAAAAGCAAATAACTTAGCAAGAATGTAAACATTCTGTAATAATCAGAAAAGAAGCAAAATTTGGGTTATCAATATGAGCAGGATTTCCAAAAGCAAAATGGATAAGCTTGCGACCTAAAAGCTCGAATATTTATAGTTTAGAGATGGCAGAAGCCTAATTATTGTTAAGGGTGAAAGGATTTGTCAGGCTACAGGTTGTGGAAAAAATGTTCAATAGCTACAATTTTTATTTTTCAATAAAGTTTAGTTCTCTCAAAGTTGAATACTGAATCAAAACAGGAGGTTCGTTTAATGTCTGTTCGTTTATATGTTGGTAACTTGCCGAAAGAAACAATAGATCGTCAAGAACTACAGGCGATATTTGTTGATGTGGGTGACTCAGTTTCTACTAAGGTGATTAAAGACAGAAAAACCGGCAAATGCCGTGGTTTTGCCTTTGTTACCGTCCCCACTGACGAAATAGCCGACCAATTTATCGAAAAGTATAACGGTCAGTCCTTTATGGACAATCCGCTGAAAATAGAAAAGGCTTTGCCTCGTTCTAAAGCAAAAGGAAAAGAGAAAGACGAAAACCAAGCTTCACCTAGTCCTGAAGGGGAAACTGCAGCACCAGTTCCTGCAACTTCCAAAAAACGAAGTGGTGGCAAAAAACGCGATCGCAGCGACAAATACAATAGAAATACTGGTGGAAGTTCTCAACAAGAGGCAATTCAACCAGATCCTCGCTGGGCAGATGAATTAGCTAAACTTAAGGAGATGCTGGCAGCTCAAGCAACTAATTCATAGCATCACGGCTTTTACTCTTTCCCTAGAGATGGCCAAAGCCAGCTTAAGGAAAGGTCGCGAACAATGCAATTAATCTCATAAATTGCAATAAAAGTTTCGCTCTGGGGACTGAATAAATCGCCAAAAAGTTTGGCGGTAGACTGTTTTTTTTCAATTTGGCAGAACCTATCGCCTTATTATTTCGCGGGAATTATTTGGGAAAAATTTGCAGCCTAGCCTAAATTCCATAACTTATCTAATTGCTGTAGGTCCCGATCTGTGTCACCATCATTTTGAGATAAGAGATGAGAAATTTTAGGAGCTACAATTATGGCGCAGGGCAACGATCCCGTTAAAATAATGAAGCAAGAAGTCGGCAAAGCAGCCGCAGCTAAAGTCCAATCGGATTCGATTGTAGGATTGGGAACGGGATCGACAACGGCATATGCAATTGAATATATAGGATCTCGCCTCAAAACAGGAGAGCTAAAAAATATTGTTGGCATTCCTACCTCTTTTCAAGCGGAAGTGCTAGCAAAAAAATACGGAATTCCCTTAACTACTTTAGATGCAGTAGATAGTATTGACCTAGCGATCGATGGTGCTGATGAAGTAGACCCCCAGAAGAATTTGATCAAAGGTGGCGGTGCTGCTCATACTAGGGAAAAAGTTGTCGATAGCTTGGCTAGTGTATTTATTGTCGTCGTAGATAGTGGCAAGTTGGTAGACAAACTGGGTTCTACTTTTTTGCTTCCTGTAGAAGTAATTCCTATGGCTATGGCACCCGCGATGCGAGCATTGAAAAGGCTGGGAGGTCAACCAGAATTACGCATGGGAGTGAAAAAAGCTGGCCCTGTGGTGACAGATCAAGGTAATTTAGTAATTGACGTTAAATTCGATACAATTAGCGATCCAGCTAACTTAGAAAAAACAATTAATAATATTCCAGGTGTTTTAGAAAATGGCTTGTTCGTCGGCGTAGCAGATGTGGTTTTAGTCGGCGAAATACAAGACGGTAAGCCCGTAATAAAAGAAATGTAGTAGAAAGGGGAGAGGGAAAAGAGAACAGTTAGAGTTATGGATATTTTGGTAAGTTGGGGTCAAAATCCACAGCTTTTTTATTCTTTTGCCTATTCCCTGTTCCCTTTTAAAGTTACTTAAACAAAAATCAAGCCTAAATAAACCCTAAGCTCGGTTTATAAGCAGCCAACACGTCACGATAAAAATATTTAAAAACAACCCCAACCCTTCATTAAGTTAACTACTAAGGTTATGAGGAGCTTTTAACCCATGCCACTGTTTGAAAAAGAAGCCATCCGTGACAACATTAATGACGATGTTTATGCTTCGACCGATCTGTCCGTATCGATACCAAAGTATAAATTCCCCGAAGGCGAGCACAATCCTCGCCACGTTTACCAGGTCGTCCATGACGAACTAATGCTCGATGGCAACGCGCGCCAGAACCTGGCAACTTTTTGCCAGACCTGGGTAGAACCGGAAGTCCACACACTGATGGACGAATGCATCGATAAAAACATGATCGATAAGGATGAGTATCCCCAATCTGCAGAGCTTGAGGGACGCTGCGTACATATGCTGGCGGATCTCTGGAATGCGCCCGACGCTGCCAACAGCATTGGTTGCTCGACCACAGGTTCCAGTGAAGCAGCTATGCTCGGGGGCATGGCGATGAAGTGGCGCTGGCGGGAGAAGATGCGTGCTGCCGGCAAATCCTTTGATAAGCCGAACATGATCTGCGGACCAGTGCAAATATGCTGGCACAAGTTTGCCCGATACTGGGATGTAGAGCTGCGCGAAATCCCGATGGATAAAAACCGTCTGCTGATGACCCCAGAGGAGGTTATTAAACGGTGCGACAAGAACACTATTGGTGTGGTGCCGACTCTTGGGGTTACCTTTACCTGTGGCTATGAGCCGGTGAAAGCCGTGAGCGATGCCCTCGACAAATTGCAGCAGGAAAAGGGTCTAGATATTCCGATTCATGTCGATGGGGCTAGCGGCGGTTTCCTCGCACCTTTTTGTGCCCCCGAATTGAAATGGGACTTTCGCTTACCTCGGGTCAAATCTATTAACACCTCTGGCCATAAGTTTGGTCTGGCCCCTCTTGGTGTCGGCTGGGTAATTTGGCGCGAGAAATTAGACCTGCCAGAAGATCTTATCTTCAAAGTTAACTATCTGGGTGGCGAGATGGCAGTTTTTGCTCTAAATTTCTCCCGACCTGGGGGTCAAATTGCTTGTCAATATTACAACTTTCTGCGCCTAGGCAAAGAAGGCTATCGCAAGATTCAAACCGCCTGCTACGATACAGCCCAGTATTTGGCCGAAGAGATCGGCAAGATGGGGCCGTTTGAGATTCTTTATGGCGGTGACATGAAAAGCGGCATTCCAGCCTTGAGTTGGAAAATTAAGGATGGCTATGATACTAAAGGCTACACCCTTTACGATCTGGCCGATCGACTGCGCAGTCGTGGCTGGCAGGTACCAGCTTACTCTCTACCAGCTAACTGCCAAGATATCGCGATCCAGCGCATCTTGGTCCGCCATGGGGTTAGCCGAGATCTAGCCAGTTTGCTAATTGAGGATATCAAGCGCTGCCTCGATTATTTCAAGAAACATCCAATTACGAACCCGATAACTTCTGCAGAGGGTTAAAAAACAGTATTTAATTAGCTAACAAATGCTCACATATGCTAATATAGTCTTATATGGCATATGTGACACTTAGAGAAGCAGTTAAGCGATTAGGTATGCACCCTAATACGCTTAGAAAATA
>JASJDA010000181.1 GCA_030065755.1 Prochloraceae cyanobacterium
GTTTGTTCGGACTTTGGGATAAATTAACTTGGACAGCCCGTATTGGTTGGCTGGCAATTTTCGCTCTTTTGCTAGGGTCGATTTTGTTACAGCCTAACTTGAGTACCACTGCTTTATGCGGCATCAGCATCTGGTTAATCGCTTTAGCTGCTGGGTTGCCCTATACTTACTTGGGAGGAGTGGCAGGTCTTGGTTTGCTGGCTGGTACTATTAGTATTAGCATTCAAGATTATCAACGACGAAGGGTGATATCCTTTCTCAATCCCTGGGCTGACCCTAAGAATGATGGCTATCAACTAATTCAAAGTTTATTAGCCGTAGGATCTGGAGGTCCTTGGGGCGAAGGATTTGGACTCTCTCAACAAAAACTCTTTTATTTACCAATCCAATACACCGATTTTATTTTTGCCGTTTTTGCTGAAGAATTCGGTTTTGTCGGCTGTACGCTTTTACTGCTAATGCTTATGGCTTATGCCACTTTGGGAATGGTTGTAGCTCTTAAATGCCGTCATCGGGTTCAGCGTTTAGTGGCAATAGGAGTGACAATTTTACTGATAGGACAATCCTTACTAAATATTGGGGTAGTAACAGGAGTGCTGCCAACTACTGGTTTGCCTTTACCCCTATTTAGCTATGGTGGTAATTCCGCGATCGCTAGTTTACTCTTAGCAGGTTTGCTCGTTCGCATAGCTAGAGAAAGTAGTCGGGCAGATGTAGTCTTTTTAAAGTCAGGAGGCAGAAATTAGAAATAAATAGGTTCAAGTGTGAACGACGCAACTAA
Organism: Prochloraceae cyanobacterium; assembly: GCA_030065755.1. Taxonomy (GTDB): domain Bacteria; phylum Cyanobacteriota; class Cyanobacteriia; order Cyanobacteriales; family JASJDA01; genus JASJDA01. The sequence continues at coordinate 782 of JASJDA010000181.1, forward strand.
AAACACCAACAAGACTCCCAGCTCGAGTCAATCCAACGGCTAATCTGGGAAACACGCAGCCACTATTTTGGGAATCCTCATCTAATGGATCTTCTCCGATCGCCACAAAAGAAGGGCTGTGAAGTTTTAAGTTGTTTTTAAACCAAGCTATCAGTTTTTGCCAAGATTCTTGAGTTTCTGAGTCACCTTCACTAATGTAACTCCACCATTCTCCCTTTTCTTCCAAAGGCTCGATCGTAATTGGGGCTGGGGGATAAATTGTGCCGCCAAATGCTTTTCTTATATACTCTTCGCTAATATTTTCTGGGGCAATTATCCCTCGATTTGCTGTTATATAAAATGGAGAAAATTCGTGGTCTCCCTCGTCACCCATGCCAATAAATACTCCGTGCATAATATTGGCTGCCTCTTCTGCTAAATCTATACAGAGTTTTAGCTCACTTGGGTCGCGATCGTGTTCTAAGACATCTCCTCTGCGACCTATTGCCCCACAAGAATAAGTAACGGCTAAAGTAGAAATTACATTGTGTGGCCATTCGGAATTAGGAGCGTTCTTCTCCATACCGTAGGTTTCCATACACTCCTGAATTACAGCCAGACGGGTTAAATCTATTTGACGATCGCTAATCATTGAATTTTTGTTGGGGATTTGTTGTTATGGGCGATTTTAATCTTTGAGGTAATATCCTACAATCTTACTTATCGATCGCTACAGGTGAGAGATATGACGGGGACGAACAAATAGCAAACAGCAACTATAATTAAAACTTTGAATTCCTTGCTTTTTAGTTTTGAAATTACTATCTTTCACTCTAATTCATAAATCTTAACTCTCAAAATTATTGCAATTAATTCTTATTTATCTTCTTTTTAAGAACGAAAATGCTCGATCGTAGCGTTTTGTATGGTATGATACTTTTACTATAAAAAGATAAAATTGACTATTATTGACTATTTTTAAAACTGAGTCTCTCTAAATCTATTATTTTCGTAGTTTAGTATGCTGAACTAGGGCTTTTTTACTCTAAAAGAGAAGGGTTGGAATAACTATTTTTTTGAGTGCCAGATTTAATGATCTTGACAAAATTAATTAAATATGCTTTGTGAAAATAACTAAAACTACGGGAAATACGGAAAAGCTGGTGAAATAACTAATTTATAAGACATTCATAAGATTCGATGGTGCCATTTTCAGAGCAATCCGATACTTATACGAAGTTTCTAGGATTGGCAAAGTTTTTTAAGAAAAGTTAGCCTGGAAATAAAAAGACACATACTTTCTTTTTAAAGTTGCTATGAAAATAAATACAAACCTTCTAGTCAAATTTACGGTTGCTAGTGCTAGCGTACTAGTAGGATTAGGCGCGATCGACTCTCTACCAGCTTATTCTCAATCTTCCGAAGATCCTGGCACTACATTAAAGATCGAAAGGCTTCCGGCAGAGGAATTAGAAGGAGTCGAAGGAAAAACAATCTTAGATTGGCCTTGGGCAACTGGTGGAGAGGAGGATTTAGAAATTACGATCTATCAAATAAAGCGAGATGACACGCCCTTATTTGGCATAATCCCCGCCAGTTTTCTCAATCGAATAGAGGTGGATCATTCAGCCGACAACGTTGACAATCAAAATATAGGAGATCCTCGTCCAGATGCAGGGCGTTTCCAATTCTATAAATTTTAGTTAGGGGTTAGTGGTTAGTGGTTAATAGTCAATACCAATACCTACTAACTACTAACTTCAACAGCTTCCTTTCCTGCCAAACCAAATGCTTTATGTACTGCCTGTAAAGCCTTAACCCCATCTTCTGTAGCAACTAAACAGCTAATTTTAATTTCAGAAGTAGCGATCGTCTCGATATTAATTTTCTCTTGGGCTAAAGCAGCAAAAAAACGGGCAGCAACTCCAGGTTTTCCGATCATGCCAGCCCCAACTATACTCAGTTTGGCAATTTCGGTATTTACTAAAATCTCTCCACAACCAATAGTTGCTGCTAACTCTTCTAAAGCAATTCGCCCTACTTCTGCATCGGTTTGGGCTAAGGTAAAAGCTATATCCCGAGTAGGAATTCCCTTGATTATGCGACAGCGTTGGGACTGAATAATAGTGTCAACGCTAATATTTTTTTCTGCTAACAACCCGAAAATTTGTGCTGCCATACCAGGACGATCGCTGACGTGACGAATTGCCAAACGGGCTTGATTGCGATCGAGTGCGACACCTCTAACTGCAGGTATTACAGTAGAAGAATGGGACTCGTCTGTTGAGTGAGGCAATTGCAGGGGAGAACTATTAATTTCAAAAGCGCGAGACAGTGCGGCGATCGCCCGATCGCACATCTCGGCATCAATGACACAACTCACCTGGACTTCTGAGGTAGAAATCATTTCTATATTCACTCCCTCGTCTGCCAAAGTTTTAAACATTTTTGCCGCAATTCCAGGACGACCGATCATCCCAGCCCCAGCGATCGCTACTTTAGCAATTTCTTTGTCTACTATTACTTCTGCTTCTTCTGCGACGGCAGAGGAACTAGTGCGCAATACAGGGGCAATTGCTTCTGCGACAGCTTCTGCTTTATTTAATTCTCCTTTGAGGCAAGTAAAAGCGATATCGTTAGTATTCCCCTCGTGTATGGACTGAATAATCAGATCTACGTCTACATTTTGACGGGCAATTTCTCCAAATAGATTAGCTGCTACACCAGGGCGATCGGGTACTCGTAATAAAGCTACCTTAGCGCGATCGATGTCGTATACTACCCCATCGACTGCTTTCGTAATTTCCAAACCATCCAGCGATCGGGGCATGGGTATGGGAGAATTTACCTTTGTCCCTGGGTCTTCACTCCAACTCGATCGCACTACTAAAGGCACTCCATAATTGCGGGCTATTTCTACAGCCCTTGGATGCAACACTTTCGCCCCCAGACTAGCCAACTCTAGCATTTCGTCGCAGGTAATTTCTGCCATCAATTGGGCATCTGAGACCAAACGGGGGTCAGTGGTTAAAATTCCTGGTACGTCGGTATAAATTTCGCAGCAATTTGCCCCTAAAGCCGCAGCTAGGGCTACTGCTGAAGTATCCGATCCCCCTCTTCCTAGGGTAGTAATTTCTAGATCGTTGCTGCTGCTAATGCCTTGAAATCCTGCTACGACAATTACTTCACCGCGATCGAGATGTCGTTGAATTCGTTGTGTTTTAATTTGTAAAATTCTGGCACGACTGTGTTCGGCTTCGGTCACAATACCTACTTGTGCCCCCGTGAGAGAAATTGCTGGCTGTCCTAATTCTTGAAGTGCCATACTGAGGAGAGCAATGGATACTTGTTCTCCTGTAGATAAGAGCATATCCATTTCTCGGCGACTGGGACTAGCAGAAATCGATCGGGCTAAATTGACCAAAGTATCGGTTGTTTTGCCCATAGCAGAAACTACAACTACTACATTGTTGCCGAGTTTTGCTGTTTTACGGACGCGCTTGGCTACTGCTTGAATCCTTTCTACTGAACCTACAGAAGTGCCGCCGTATTTTTGGACAATTAAAACCATAATTGTTTTGTACTCCTCGATCGCGCTTTGTTTGTTTTTGGCTGTTGGCTGTTAGCTGTTGGCTGTTAGCTGTTGGCTGTTAGATGTTTGTATATAATTTTCTCCCCCTCTCCCCGTCTCCCCCTCCCCCCATCTCCCCCTCCCGTTATAAATCCTAACTGGGGCGATCGTTCGGTTTTTACGGAAAAATTCTCAAAATCCTACCCTACCAGAGTCAGAATCGATCTGCCAAAATAAAAATAACGAACGATCGAGCCTTTTTGATGAATATCTCTCCTAAATCCATTTACAACTGGTATAGTGACACTATTCGCAATCCTAAATATCGCTGGTGGATGATTTTAGGAAGCTTGTTATATTTAGTCAGTCCGATCGACATCGCCCCTGACTTATTTCCTATTGTGGGACAGATTGACGACGTTATAATTTTAACTCTGCTGTTTACGGAGTTGTCGAAGTTATTTGGGGACTACGTTAAGTCTCGCAAGGAAAATATTGGTTCCTCCACCGAAAAAAATGTCACCAAAGATGCTGAGGTCAAAACTGTAGATGTTGATGCAGTTTCCCTCGACTAACCTAAAAATCGAGACAAATAAAAGATAGATAAAATGTCAAAACAATCTCAATTGTTGCTAGTTGACGACGAACCTGGAGTTAGGGAATCGGTTAAAGCTTATTTAGAAGATAACGAAGAATTTATCGTTGTTGCAGCCAGTAATGCTAGTGAAGCTTGGGAATTATTGCAAAAAAATACTCCCGATCTAATTATTACTGATATCATGATGCCTGAAGTGGACGGCTATCAATTTCTAGCCCAACTTAGAGAAGACCCTCGTTTTAAAGCCCTTCCGGTAGTATTTTTAACAGCTAGAGGCATGACCTCAGATCGCATTCAAGGCTACCAAGCTGGCTGCGATGCCTATCTTGCTAAACCTTTCGATCCAGAAGAATTAGAAGCAATTGTCACTAATTTACTCTCGCGGCGTAAAATTACTTCTGAAACTGGTGCTAGTGGCCTTGAGTTGGAAAAACTCGTTCAGGAGATTAAGGAAATTAAAGATATGTTGGGACAGCAATCTAGTCTGGTAACAACTCCTGCGCCTATCCATATTGAATTAACCCCGCGAGAACAAAGCGTGTTAGATCTAGTTTCAGAAGGTTTGATGAATAAAGAAATAGCTCGGCGACTAGAAACTAGCGTCAGGAATGTAGAAAAATATGTCAGTCGCTTATTTAGCAAAACAGGAACTAATAGCCGCACTGAATTAGTCCGCTATGCCCTCAAACACGGACTTACCAATTAGTTAAGGAAAATAAAGTTAAATTAATGTTTTTTTCGTTTTTTGTTTTTAGCGACATATTCTGGCTATATTTATAAGTAATAGTTATAGAAAAATTCAAGATAAAGTAATAAAAATGAAAAACTCACAATCGGACGATTCGACTTTGGAACGGAGTTTGGATGAAGGAATGAAATGGGCAGCAGTTTTAGCACTAATGAGTGCTGGAATTATTGTCATAATGATGCTTTTAGCTCAATGATCGAGAAGCCTTACAATTGGAGTCTCGTGACAGTTAAGTCGCACCCATCAAATCCTGCTTGAAGTAACGAGTCTATCTTATTTCAGTAGGTATTAATTTAACAATATACAAGTGATAAACTTCGTCTTTATTGACATAAACCTACTTGTTACTCGTTACTGTGTAGACTTCTGCTGCGAAGTCTAATGACAATTTAAATCAAATTTCAAATGCGCTGACGCAAGTTTAAGCCGTGAGTATCTGTACCGCAGGTAAAAAACACGCCGTATTGTTCGCTGAGTTGTTTAATCTGCTGGGTTTGGCGGGGACTTGGTCGCCAAGGTTTGGGGTTGCCATAAGCGTAGTAAGCTTCTACTCCATCGATTCCTAACTCAACAGCAGCAGGAATTAGCATCTCAGCAGGACTTGGATAGCGGGCAGGATGGGCTAAAACGGCTATACCTCCAGCTTTTTGAATAGTGGATATGACATTCTCGGCTAGGTAATGGCGACCTGAGGAGGTTTTACCTTGAAGATAAGGTTGTAGTCCAGGATATTCTGGATCGAAGGAATAGCCTAAAATATGTACTTCTGTTCCTAGTATATCTCCGTTAATTTCCACTCCTGTCCACAGATGAGGAAGGGGAGTTTGAGGAGAATTAATACGAGTAGATTCTAACCAGCTTTGGGCAGCTTTGTAGCCGAGGACAGAATGATGATCGGTAATAGCCAGACCCTTGAGACCAATACTCATAGCTTGTTCCATCAAGCCTGAAGGTGTCAATTGCCCGTCCGAGAAAATAGTATGGAGATGAAAATTGTAGCTATGAGGGCAACTATCTGGTTGAATATTTTCCAAGACTTGCTTGAGGACAAGTGAGTTTTGTGCTGCTGGTTTGTTTATGTTCGTAGCTACCATATTGGGCACCTTATGTATATCAGCGATCGCGCATCGACGAGTTCTTTATATAAGACTAGTATGGCGGTATATTGCTCATTATTAACTTTTCCTTCTTCACCATAACAAAACTCAATAAAAACAGCATGAGTAATTTCTCCGAATAAAATAAGCAAGTTTTAATATTTGTGATTTAACTGTCAAGTACTTTGTGATTCTAATCTTTCATAAAGAATTAAATTCAAAATATTCAATTCATTAGAGCTTAGAAGATACTTATCTGTAAAAATTCTACTTCTCATTTCATTGAAACTGTAGCTTCTAAAAACTAGAAATGGGAAATCTTTATATTTGTGACCGATAGGGAGAATGTTAGTGACTGGGTAAATAGATTTAAGATAATTTTCCAAAATATCTCGAAACCGTTGGTCTTCTGGTTCTTTATTATTGTTAGCAAAATATTCACTGACAGCTTCCCCGCTAATAAAGGTAAATAGAGGGAAAGCATAATAATGGTCGAAGCAAGGGGTTTCCTGGTCAAATCTTTGTGTTTTATAGGGTGTCTCTTTAAGCAAATTAACTAAATCGATCGCCTGTTTCATCGCAGACCTTATATTTTCAGGTAAGTGGCGATCTTTTCTAATTTTGTGCATCTGAGACAATAATAGATCGTTATTGGAGTCAATTAATTCCCGTTTCAGACGCATAATATATTTTTCTTCTACTTTTTTCCCAACAACAGGAACTACCAACAAACTGCCATTAATATAACCTGTTTGTAAAGGTGCAAAATCGAGTAACCCATCGAAACTATCCTCGATCGAATCTAAAAATTTAGTTGTAAAAGATTTTCTTAATTGCAGATAAGAACTCTCTTCAGGTAAATCTGGTAAACATATATCTGCTGAACTCATGAGAGATTCAAGGGTAGTATAAACTTGCTCTAATAGTTCGTTATTATTGCCACGTTTTTTAGATTCTTTTTTCAGTTGCTTAATTAATGTATCTATTTGGCTGGTAAAAGTTTGACCTGCTGCGAAAACTGACTTTCCACCTATGGGAATTACAATATATTTGTGGCGACCAATGTCACCAGATCCATAAATTCGGGTCATCACTGAGGCTTTTAAAATTAACAAGATATTCAAAAGATTGAGGACGCTTTCTCGTAAAGATAATTGGCGTTTTTCTAGGTCTTTATCTACTTGATATATGGCTTGTTCCGACAAGTAAAAAACTATTTCTTTCTCTCGATCGTCGCAGGTTTTTTGTTGTCCATTTTCAACATACATTCCACGACCTCTGTAAATGACCTGAATCACTTCCATCAGGTTTTTTTCAATCTCAAAGCGAGGAATGTCAACTAAAATATGCTTGGCTTTAGGGAAGGATATACCTCGACTAGCAGAAGCAGTCATAAAGATAATTTGGACTCGATCTTTATACTGATTTATGTTATTTTTGTCTGCATCAGAAAGGCTAGCGTGTATTTCTAAATAATCTCGATTGCGCTCGAATTCGCGCTCAAATTTTTGCCATTCTTCTCGATTTTTTTCAATTAAGTCAGCTAAGCGACGTTTATCTTGAATATAAACAATTATTTGTCCTGAGGATGGCTGTTCTAATATTGTATTGATATCTTTTATAATCTGGCTTTGAACTCGTTTTTCTAAGTCTAATTTGTGGGTTTGATAAAGTTTGTCGTTAAATTCGATCGACTGAATAAATACTTTGTAAGTTAGGTTCAAGCTTTTAGCTGGATAGGAGTTAGCGTTGATAACGACAGCCTTTTTTTTATTGAATTGAAATTGCTGCTTGGATAATGTTTGAGTTGTAGGAGGAGATTTTCTAAAAAAGATTTTGTTAGGTTCAGCCAATGTTTCTGATAGATGTTGGTCGATGACTTCGGGATTGACAATAGAAGCATCGGCAATAATAATTTTGGTATTAAAACCGTGGCTATCGTCTGTTAATTCGTAACTTCTGACAATTTCACTTATTCCTTTTAAAAATTCAACTCCGCTATTATCTCCTGTGATTTCGTCGATCGCAATCAATATATGTTTTATTCTCCCAGATAGTTGTTTCATTTTCTCAGGTATTGGCTTACCTTCTCTAGATACATCTGTGAAAATTTTCTTGAAATGCCTTAATGTGTCTTGTTTTCCTGCAATTTTCTTCAAAGACTGAATGCAAACTGTAGCAACTATATTATTAGAAACCTCTTGGTTAATCAGCGTATATATTGCCTCGGATACACTGTTTAAAACACCTTTACTATTTTTACCTTCATCGTAAATTTGGTCTTCTGTACGTCTTTTGATGCTGCTAGGTAAGTGTCGAGAATCTAATTGGGAGTTTCCATTGATAAAATTAACGACCTTCTTGGTGAAATTATTATCATATTTATTAGAAAAGTAATTGACTGTATACTTTCCCCCATTATTGGCGATTAAGTTGGAGTTGCTGTTGAGGATAAATAAGCGATCGTCACAGAGTGAATTATTTTCTTTGTCTTTGAATTTCTCAATGATATCTAGGTTGACTTGTATTCTGGGACTGACGTAGATAAATAAAAAACCTTCTTCTAGAAATTGGGGGTTTTTAAGAGAGTTGACGATCGCAGTAGTCTTACCAATACCAGGATTACCCGTTAAAAAAATATAGGTATTCTCTCCTAATAATTCTCTTTGAATTAATTTGGCGTGCGCGTCTCTTAAAGTAGAATTAGGATTAATATCGAATTCTGTTGCTAAATTTGGAGGAATAGAGTCTATAGAATTGCAAAAATCATCTTTTGTTTCTCGATGGACAACAGGATCGTGTATACCATCCCCTGAAATATTTAAAAGGCGATCGATAAATTCTTCACCATTGTCAAAACTTCTGCGTGCGTTGAGTTTAATTTGACTTAAAACCTGTTTGCGCGTTTGTTTAATATCTCGATCGCCTTGTTGGGTGTAGATCTCATAGCAAGTTTTTAAAACATCGAAATTGTTGCGATCGAGTGTCATAGCGCTAATACCGCGATCGCTGTATCCTAAAATATTGAAAGTAACCGAGTCACTATCTGTGAGTAGACATTGGTCTTGTAAAAAGCCATAGAAACTATGAGCATAACTACCAGCTTGAATTAACTTAACCGTTTCCTTATCTTTGGTTTTAAAAGCAGAGTAGTAACTTTTGAGACTGTCTGACAAATTTAATTGTGAATTTTTGGTGTCCAAACCCAGATTAGAAAAAACGCTTTTGGATTTGAGATAACTAATTTCTTTAAGTAAGAGCGATCGTAACACGGCAACATTATCTAAATCTACCAGATCGCGAATTTCTCTCACAGAAAACACAGAATAATCTAAACAGATAATTTTGTACTCTCTAGCACACTTTATCAAAATCAAAGTATCGGCGTTTAAAAACTGTCCCTTTCGCGAATATTTACTGGTATCAACCTTTATATCCCCAAACTGGGATAGCAACTCTCTATATATTTTCTCCTTTTCCTTGTCATATGTACCGATACTGTTGTTACCAGCAAAACAGCACTGATAATAAAAAATCTCTAGATGTTTCAAACGGAGTGTACTCCACCCTGTAGACTCAATATACTCCTCGAAAAAATTCCATCCCGCTAAAAAACCTTTTTGCAAGAAAAAGAGACTCCATTTCTCTATTATCTTCCGATGTCCTGGGTCGATTACTTTTTCTTTTCTTACCAGTCGCTTGATTATTTTAGAGAAAGATAATTGCTGTAAATCCTGACGATATAAATTTCCAAATCGATGCTTATATTGCTTCTGTTCGATGTAAGCTAGCATTCCTACATTGAAAGCAACTTCAAACAGAAATCCTAAATCTGTACCCAATTGCGAATCTATCATTTTTCCTTACTATTGTACTTCCCATTTAAAACTTTTTTCACTTCTGTCAAAAATGCTAAGGAATTAAACTTTACTCTGCTATTTGGGTGATTAAATATAGATAGCGCCGAGACAGAATTAGAACCTATAATATTTTCGTATGGATCGAGTTTTAAACTGATATTACGCGCTGCTTCGTACCTGGAAAAATGAAACAGAGTAAGAAATTCTAAAAGCTCATTTTTTAGGGGAGCATCATATATTAAACCCTGGTAAAGATCTTGGTCATCTAAAATACCTTCATAGATATTCAATAAGGTTGCATAGGAGATAACCCCATTGTAATATTTGTCTTGTCCTATTGTAATACCGTTGAATAAATTGAAGAATATAGCTATTTGTTTGTTGGGATTGTCGATCAAGTTTTCATCTAACTCTGAGGTATCTTGAATATATAAGGACTTTGCTGCGATATTTTGCAGTTTAACCACATAATATTTGTCAAAAAATACAGGATAGATTTTAATATTGTCTTTCCCTTCTTTCAAAAAGCGAATAACAGATTTTGACATAAAAAATAATTTTTCATCATCTTCCTCCTCTTCTGTGGTGATATTTAAGGTGTTGCTATAGGGAGACTTAGCGATATAGAAAAAATGCCTGTATCCTCCTCGGCTATATAGCCTGTCTAACTTATCTCTGATAATATTTGGACGGGTATGTATTTCGTTACTATTGTAGTTGTCAGATAAAGTTCCAATCCGTTTTAATCTAATAGTGCCATCTTTTTGACGTTGTAATCCTACAATTTCTCCTACTAAGTTAACAATTTTATAATTGTCATTTTTGGAGCGAGATCGCTCAAAGCGAGGCGCTGCGCGATCGCATTCTCGACTGGAAACTATAATTATTGCTAATTTATCTACTTCGTAAGTAGAAGGTATGTTATTGAGTTTAAATTTCTTGGGAAGTATGGAGTATAAAGAACTTAAAGCATTACGAATTTTGTATCCACTAATATCGTCGATACAAAAACCTTGAGAATTAGAGCGGTGTTCTTCGTTCAAGAGATGAGATATAACCGCAAAAGTAGAGCGCATGAATTCTTCTTCTGCTGAAGAGTTTTCTTTGTTGTTTAATTGCAGTCTCAATATGGGGACAAATAACCACAGTTTGCTTGCTTTAGCGTAGTCTAGTAATATTTTTAAACTTATATAAGCAAGCAAGGAAAAAGTAAATTTATAAGCAAAAGCAGCAGATGATTTTAGATCGTTAAAAATATTTCTTCTCAGACGTTCGTATTCATAGGAAAATACCAACATTTTTTGCTGTTTAAAATGTTTATTATAAATTTCTCTGCACTTATCCTCACCAGGAACTACAAGCACGGGAACAGTGTTAACTTTGTCTATGTCATATTCCATACTGAAGTTTTGATTATCTTCTGTATAGAAATATCTTATTTCCTCAATTTTTATATCAGTAGAAAGGCTGCACAAACAACTTGGATCTACTGCGGAATCGCTAACATATATATACTTTAAAGCTCGCTTCAAGTTTTCTTGTTTCAATACATTTTTGAATAAAGTACTCTCCTTTAAAATAGTGTCTATATTTTCTTCTAAAATATTTCGTTTTACATTTATCTTTACTGGATAGGTTCGCTCTGGTAAATGACGGAGTTGTTTTAATAGCTTTGTTAGTAGTGTTTTGAGGTTGCCTATTTTAGACTCAACTTGGTATTTTTCAAAACCTTTTATAATATTTTGTAAAAGGTCTCTTTTCTTGTCATCATCATTGTCTTGAAAAATTGGCAATACCTTTTGTTCAAAACTTTTTCTAGGATTGTATTCTAAGTCTATTTCGGTAGACTTACTAGCGAAAATAAAAAAATATAGAAGAGTAATTTTAAATAATTTTTCAACAAAATATTTTTTCTTATTGCGATCGGCGATCGCTTCTTTATGTTCCTTACTATTGGAATCAAGAAAGTTAGTATAATACTCAAAAACAGTTTTCCCGCCTTCTGTCTGAACTTTGCCACCTAACTTTAGTTTTAGTCCAAAGATAAATTGTTTTTCTCCCTTTTTCTCGTCTTTTATTTCTCCTAAATAACCTGATATCAAAGGTATAATAGGCAGCATATCAAAGGCATCAGCACGAGAGAAAATATCTCTAAAATTGACAGTTTCACCTGCATAATTTACTTCATAGTGTCCGTCGCTGTTGTTGATATCGCTAATGTAATTTTCTAGTAATCTAAGTCGTAAAATGAGGACTTGTAAATAAATACTACCTTCTCGATCGTCGCTACAATGTTCTTTGATGAATTCTAAATATATAATTTTGGCTTCTCTTTGAACTTTACCTAAAGCTTCCGTATTCATCAGTCGCACTAGGCGATCGCAATCCGTATCTTTTTCTTGTATCTGGTTTTTAAGAATGTCGTTAAGATCTTCTCTGTCAGCTTCATCAGATGAAGCAAATTCTTCTTGTATATAGTTTGTTAGACCAGCTTGCAATTTTTGTTCAAACTCGCGAGTCTGTACGGTAATTATTAGTTTGTGACCTTTTAAAATTGGAGATTTACTAGATTTTTGTTCGCGAAAACTCAACCGCTGTTTTTGCAAATTACTATATGATTGTTTAAAATTATAATCAAAATTTAAACGGCTAGGCTGACTTTGAAACTCTGTTAAATTAGTTGCTATTTCTTTAATAAAAGCTTCAATACTTGTCTTATTTTTTCCATTAGACAAAAAATCTTGTAGCTTTTTAGTGAGACAATCTCTAATGTTTTGAACGTCGTTTAAAAAACTATTTCTAGATTCTTTATTAGCAAAATTTATTGTCGCAGATTTAGCATTATAATCTGCACCCAGCAAAGGATTGATATAATTATAAGAAGCAACCAAAAAAGCAATTCCCTCGATATCAATTCTTAATTGTTTACCATCTTGAGAGAGTTTAAATAGGGTATTTTCTGGAGCTTGCTGCAATTGTGTTGAAATCTTTTTCAGTAAATCCCTGTAATCTAAGGTGACTAGTCCGTTACTACCTTCTGTTAATTGATTTACCATATCTACCTAAATGAC
>JASJDA010000182.1 GCA_030065755.1 Prochloraceae cyanobacterium
AGACCCCTTCTTGAGCTTTGATGACAAAGCTAAAAATTCATCTCGTAGCTTGACCTCTAACTGCCCGTTAAGCAAGCTAAAATAACTATGTCGTGACAAACATAGCTTTTTATTCAGTTGTCGATTAAGCAGGTTCCATGCAGTCCATACGTGCTTTCCGGCCTTCATGACAGGATAGGCGTTTTGGATAGGAACCCGCTCAGATAATCTCATAGCTCGTCGAGCTAAAACCAATGCAGCAGCAGTATGGTCACTCAATCCATATTGCCGCATATATTTAATTAATCCAATAAGCGAGCTATAAGCGGGATTAACTTCAATTAACTCAATCCCAGTATCAACACTTTTTTGTTTGAAAAAGTCTATTAATTTGCCATAAGTGAAATTCGACAGCATCCTACTGTATTTTCTACCACGCTCTTTCATTTGAGCTTTTTTGGTAGAAAAATCTAGTTTTTCAATAATAATAGGACATCGATAATTTTTAGCTAAATTTACAATCTTTTTAGTAGCATCGTGAAGTATAGCTAATTGCTGATTTTTTCTTTTACTATGTAGATTTAGCTGAACTTGTACCTTCGCTTTTAAATTACCCTCGGGGTCACAATAAGCCCATCCTAATATCCCAGGGTTTAGATCAACTCCTAAACATCCATATTGTCTTTTATAGCTTCTCCTTGATGCTTCGGTAACATCGGTAGAACAAGCAATAAACCACCTCAGATCTTGAGCATATATGCGATAAGTTAAGGCTCTATTATTAGCAATAGCATCTTCAATCAATTTTTGCCCTTTTTCATACTCAAACCTTAAGGGGGCATGAATGTATTTTCCATATTTATTTTCCAGTGCATAAGGAACTCTAAAAATAATTTTCGTTCCATCATATTGTGCTATCTGATTTCCTAATGTTTCTCCTTTACTTCCCACAGTATAATATTGAGATTTTTTAGCTCCTAAAGTCACCCTGATTTTTTTATTCTTAAGATGTTCTAGTTTCTGCTGTAGTAAATATAATTTGCGTTTTTTGTGGTGAATAGCAAATCTTTTGCTAGAACGAATACCTCTTTGAGTTTTTCCGTCAAATGTATTGGGCAGATTTTTTAGCTTCTTTTGACTTTGTTTTATCCACTTGTTTATAGATTTTACTTGGTCTGATAAATTCTTTATCTGATTTTTCCTGCATTCACTAGCTGAAGATATTGCCCCTTTGATTTCACTTCTGATGGCATTCGCTATTCTTTTATTGATTCCATATTTAGGTTGAATTTCTTTAATAATTCGACTGTCTTTTTCTCCATTTAGAAGCCTATTTAAATATTCTAATCTAGCCGGATATATCAAACGAGAAACATCGCTAGCAAATTGATGTAGCGCGATTGGTAATTCAGTAGTGACTGTTCTCTGTGGCATTACTCCTTATATTTTTTTTGATTTCTCTAGTCTCTCATAAATCTTGTCTGCTTCTTGCTGTAAACTCTCCATTAATTTTCTATTTTTCTTACTTCGACTTCCATATAACCTAGCACTAAAAATAGTGATAATCTCCAATACATCTGTAGCTAATTCTTCCTCGAAACTAGGTTGCTCACCTTTATGAATAATTACTATTTCTATTCCTTGTAATTCGCATAAAGAAAATATTAATTCACTTCCAAATCTCAATAATCTATCTTTTGTTGTCAAGACCAGGCGTTTCATTTTCTTTTGAAGAATCATTTCTAAAAGCTTTTGTAGACCTTTGTTCCTGTAATTCATCCCCGAACCAAGATCTCTAATCGTCTGGGTTCGCCAACCTTTTGCCGCACAATAAGCTTCTAGTAATTCTTGTTGTCTGTCTAGATCTTGTTTTTGGTCATGACTGCTAACTCTGGCATAACAAATAGTGGGATAATCGTTATTTTCTGCATTTAATAATTTGCCTATCTCATAGTATCTCGTACCTCCTCTAGTTTTTCGGTCGGGAACTAATTCCCCACTCTTTTCCCAGCGGCGCATAGTTTCTATTGATACGCCTAGCAACTCAGCAGCTTCACCTATCTTGACGAATCTTTTGTTCATAATACTAGATTCTACAAGATATGTCGATATTATACCAGATTACTAGCGACTGTTAGAAACCCTTGGATGAAAAAAAACTTACGGGATTATCCTGTAACATCCTACACAAGTGTGTAGGATATGTTAACATATTACTATGAGCATTCTAACGCTAACACTGAAACTTCCTTTTTATCGGCTCAACGCCTGTAAAGCATCCGAGTTTGAGCGGTTAACTATGCTTAACACCGAAGTAGCTAATGGCTTGCTAGAGGTTGATAAATCAGAGCGTCGCAAGTATACCAGTAAAGATTTTAGACACATTGAAATTGGGTCAATGTGGATTAATCAAACGATTCGGAATGCTTGCGCTCGGACTTCGGTAAAAAAGTTTAAAAGACTGCCGTTAGAAGTTAATAATCAAGGTTATGCCATCGGCAAGTCTGCAGAACTTTTTACTGTCGTTTTCAGTTTATACCGAGGTAAGAAAGCTCGTATCCCTCTATTGGTTCATTCCGCCTCACACCAAGAAACCTTAAAGAAGATTTTGAATCGTCAATGTAAGTTGGGTTCTCTCAAAATCTTTAAGTCCCGCAAAGGAATTTGGTATGCTCTGATTTCGGTGTCGATGGAAGTTCCCGACCCGTATGAACCACAGGGCTGGATTGGAGTCGATCGAGGACAAAACAACATCGCAGTTGCATCTGTTCCCAATGGCTTTGGTAAGTTTTGGAGTGGTAAACCAGTTAAAGCTTTACGCAGACGCTATCAAAAACTAAGAATTCAGCTTCAAAAAGCTAATAAACTCAGCAAGGTCAAGAAAATAGAGAGTCGTGAGCGTCGCATTATGACCCAGATTAATCACATTATCTCTAAGCAATTGGTCAAGTTTGCATCAGATTATGGAATGGGTTTGAGGTTTGAGGATTTAGAAGGGATCCGACGAACCTCAAAGCAGAAAAAGAAAACCAAGTCAGATGCAGGAAAAAACCGAGATTATTGGGCTTATTATCAGCTAGAGCAGTTCACCAGATACAAAGCCATCAAAGCAGGTGTAGCTGTTCAATCAGTTCCAGCACCTTATACAAGCAAGTCAGATAGCCGAAATGGTGTAATTGGCAAGCGAGTCAAGCATTGGTTTACAGGTTTTGATGGATATCGCTGCAATGCGGACTGGAACGCTTCTCAAAACATTGGAAAATGGGAAGGTTTCTCATGTCCTTTGAATCTTCAGCAAGCGCTATCTGTAATGGATGTCGCCGATTCAGAGGATGGGGTCTATGACAGTCCCTCAACTGATGTGAAGCTCAAACAGGTGGATTCATCCCCTGTTTGAGCAACCTTCAGAATCCACGCGGATTTATCCCGTGGAGTGTCAATAGTAAATGTAAGTAATTTTCTAGATTGGGAAAGTTCTTTTAATAGGGATGGAATTTCAAGAAATTTTACCAGAACCAGAAAGCCGTTATGACAGACACAAATTAATTCAGTGGTGGGATCAGGACAGGCTCAGAAGTGCTAAGGTGCTGGTGGTAGGTGCTGGGGCTTTGGGAAATGAAGTACTCAAAAATCTGGCTCTGGTGGGAGTGGGGAAGATCTCGATCGTCGATTTTGATACTGTCTCTATTACTAACCTTACTCGCTCTGTGCTGTTTCGAGAATCGGACGTTGGCTTGCCAAAAGTAGAGGTAGCCCGTAAAAGATTGTTAGAAATTAATCCAGAAATCTCGATCGAGGCGATTAATGGCGATCTGGAATTCGATTTAGGGGTTGGAGACGTTAGAGAAAAGGATTTGATTGTCGGCTGTTTGGATAGCGTTAATGCTCGTTGGGCGATTAATCAGATTGCCTATCGTGCGGGAATTCCTTGGATTAATGCCGGTATTAGCGTAGCTGAAGGAGAAGTAAGTTTTTTTGACCCTAATACCGAGGCAGCTTGTTACGAATGTACCATAAGCGATCGAATGTGGAAGCGTCGCAATCAACGATATTCCTGTCAAGGAACGAAACTAGATATTCCTGAAAAAGCAATGCCTACAACTGCTCCCATAGCTTCAATTGTTGCTGCTATGGAGGTACAACAAGCGCTTTTATACTTGCACGGTAAGAAAGGTTTTCTAGATGCAGGAGAAAAGATATCTTTGGGTTTGAATCCTTGGAGTGCTTATAAAACCCGAATACAGCGCCAAAAATATTGTCTCGCTCACGACTTGACGATCGAGCCGAAATTTAATTTTAAGTACGATCCTAATCTTAAAATTAAAGAAGTTCTCCAACATATAGAGAATTGCGGGTTTTCTGAGGCAGTTTTGTGGCTGCGCAATCCGACTATAGACACTATGGGCTGTTTGAATCCAGATTGCGCTTATATCGAGCAGATAAACGCTCCTCTCAGCAAATTTCCCGATTCTAAACTAGCTTGTCCTCAGTGCGATCGGGAAAGAGATTTTGAGGCGATCGAAAATATCTCCCTAGCTGGACCTCAAATCAATGCTACTCTGAGAGAGTTATGTCTCCCTGAAAACGAAATCTTACACTGCGAGACAGCACGAGGTCAAATAGCAATTCAATTTAGTCGAACATAGGAGGAAACTTGACACTCTCCGCGCTGAAAGTGACGGAGATTCTTAAGAGATAACAATCCTTAAAGGGTTAGCCAAAAACCCGCTAGACACTCGTTCAAAACTGAATCTGTGCTTACTTTTAACTAATATATTGGCACTACCATTTATATCGCTCGATACCAAATGTTTATTTTTTGTCCGATACAAACCACGCTTAACTCTTCTTCCAGAAAATTTATATTGGCTGGGGTTATCGGCATTATAAACAGGTATCTCATCTTGGTCATAAAAACTGGCTTGAGAAGAATAGCTTTCTTCTTGCTCTTGATACTCAATTCCATATCTAGAACAGAGGGCTTCCAGCTTACGTCTCAACTGCCAAAAATGTATCTTAACAAAGTTTTGGTTGTTAGATTTTCCAATATTAATTTCCTGTTTGATCCCTGGATTGTACCCAATTATCAGTTTGCAAATTCCATGTTCGAGGCAGTGGTTAATTATGGTTCGCGCCGACTTATTCAAATAATCTCGTACCGCATTATTACGCCATTGATAAAGTCGCGCTTGTTTGTTTGTCAAACTTTTGATGCCTTGTTTATCTTTGTTAGATTGCAGATAACTATTTTGCTTGTTGTACCACTGATTAATGCTTTTGAGTCTTTTCCCATCAATCAAAAATTGATGCCCATCAGTATCGATACAAGCTGCCAGATTGTCTACTCCCAAATCCAAAGAAATAGCCCGATCGGAGTCAACAGATGTTTGTATTTTCTTATCCTCATAAATATAATCGACCTCGAACCATCGAGCCGAGTATTTTGGATGTATTCGTACCTCCTTAATAATTTTATCCTTAAGTCTTTTAGGGAGCTGGATTTTAATTGTTCCATATTCTTTTTTAAACTCTCTAGACATGGGCACATCAAAATACCCATCTTTGAGTCTGATACGAGGAATAATCAAAGGGAAATAACCATCTTTTGGCAAATATCTAGGCAATCGTGGTTTTTGCTCGTATTTCCCAATACTGATAGCTTTCAGCAACCCCAAGAAAGATCTCATGCTTCTATCTACCACTTTCATAGTTTGTTGAGCGACATCGGTGTTAAGCAACCGATAATTTTCATTCTGCTTGCAAAGATGGTAGTTAGATTCATAGCTCAGACGTTTTCTTTCAGCAAAGAAATACTGTCTGCATTCATACAACGCCACGTTAAAAAGATTCTTACTCAAACGACACAAAGCAGACAGAGCCTCAAACTCTTGTTTGCTAAGTCTTCTGAGTTGATTCTTTTGAGTGGCGTACACATTTACCTAATTCGCTACAATCGCAATTATATAGCGAACAAGAGCGAAAAGCAAACATGTTACTGTCCACGCTTTGTGGGCTTCTGTTGTTCCTCCCCGACTTTTAAGTCGGGGTTTCCCAAGCGCGTAAATCATGAATGAGTCTATTTCTATAGTTATTCGCGATGCTGGAGAAAATCGTAAAGCAAGTGTTACTCTACCTGATAATCTCACAGTTGAACAATTACTTTCAGCTACACAACAAAGATGGAATCTAGATGCTAATCGAGATTATGCTTTGCGTTTGGACAGAACAGGCGAACAACTAGATCCTTCTGCAACTTTACGAGATGCAGGAATTCAAAACAATGATGTAATCGTACTCATAGAAAATTTTGAGGGCGGTCAACAATGAGCGTACGATCGAAACGACTTCAAAATGACTTTCAGGCACTATCTGAATTAGTTTACAATTCTGGCGGAACTTTAAAGATTATTTCTCTTGAGGGCAATCCGCCCTATAAATACCTCATCCAATACCGATGTAAAGGTATACAGGAATTTAAGAACCGCATCCCTATTTTGCGCAATCTTCACCAAGTAGAATTTTTACTGGGCAACAATTACCCTAGAAAAGAACCAGATGTTAGATTTGTCACCCCAATTTTTCACCCTAATATTTACCCGAGCAATAGAGTTTGTTTGGGTAATTATTGGTCAATAATGGAAACTCTTCCTGAATTGGTTCTCAGAGTTGGTAAATTCATTCAGTATTCAAAAGACGTACTTAATTTAAATAGTCCTGCTAATAGTGAAGCTAAAAAATGGGCAGCTAGAAATATGAAAGATTTTCCTCTCGACAACCAGACTTTTACATCAGAATTGATTCGCGAAATTGTTTGGGACGATACATAGTAAGTATCAGTTTTTTTCGCAAAGACAAATGATCTGGTAACAAAATATGAGGTTTTTATTCATGACAAAAGAACCACAATTGCCTAGTTTTAATAGGGAAAAACCAAAAGAAATTCACAGCGAGATAGTTTGGGAAGAGAGTAATGATATTTATCAAGCTCTCGAAAAAAATATTGATGAATTTATAAGAGAAAAAGGTATCGATCGGACGCAAAAAAGTTCAGTATATATCAAAGCAAATGCTCTAGAAAATCTCATAGAACATTTAGGGTCTAATTTAAAAGTAGAACAAGGTGGCATTCTTTTCGGTCGCGCTTACCAAGATTCTTCTTTTGGCATCTATACGGAAATTACCGAAGCGGTAGCCGCACCTCATACAATTGGTACGAGCAGTCACGTCGAATTTACAGTAGACTCTTGGATGGGAATTCTAGACTATGCCAAAGAACAACTTCCTGGAGAAAAAATTGTCGGTTGGTATCATTCTCACCCCAATATTGGCGTGTTTATGTCAGGAACAGATATGAATACCCAAAGAAGATTTTTCTACCGCGATTGGTGTTTGTCGATCGTTCGCGATCCTGTTAGAAACGAAATAGGCTATTTCTTAGGCAACACTGCTCGAGAAGTTCGACCAGTTATATACGACGATCGCGGTAATTTATATCTAGATAATGATATTGTCGATCGCTTAAAAGAAAAAAATAAAACTGACACTCTAGATTCAGATGTATCATTTAATATAAAGGGGATAAGCGATCGAGAAACAAGACAATTGCTTACTCACAATAAAGTAGTTAATTGGATTTTATTCAAAACGCTTATTTTCCTAACTTTGATAACAATAAGCTTTAGTCTCTTTCTTTTTTTGTACAGAAAAGAAATTTTTAACCCTAGCTTATCTCAAGTTCCAGTCATATCTGCTCCTACTTTTAAAGTATACATGAAAAGGATGCCAGTTGCAGTATTTACATACCTGAACAATGGAGGAAAAGATCTGCTGCGCTATCCTATTGTTAATTTTGAAGATAATATTAGCAAGGGAGATGAAATAACTGTTCTTGTCATATCACAAGAAGGACAAAAAAAAGATGAAGATGTTAAAAATATTGAGCTAGATTTCGATGCTATTAACCTGGAAGGAGAAGGTGTAGAAATTGACAGCGATCTTTTATCTAGCATTTCATACGAACAATATCCCCAAATAAAAACCAAAACAAAAACACCCAAAAAAATTAGTCTCGATCGCTTTTTACAAACAAGAGAAGGATTGATATTTTTTATGTATAGTTCTTCTCCTCACCCATCTCTTGTTGAAAACTCTAGCAAGTCAAATCCAGAATCAAACTCTAAAAAAATAATAGTAAGCGATCTTATTTATGTCCCCCGTAATATCGAATATAAAAACAGCAACAACACCCCCAAAAAAATTAAAATAGACGAAATACTTCAGCAATAACTCTAAAGTATTGCTCGAAGCATAGGATAGCAGCGATCGCTAACCGTAAATACAAAAAATCTTTTGAATTATAAAATTATGAGATTGTTCGATCGGAGTAATAACAGCCAAGAACAAGGCTGCAGTGGTTGTCTATACATAGGGCTTATTATACTAACTTTCATATATCCTCAAATATTCTTACCAGTTATATTGGGGATATTTTTCTATCTATTAGTAAACTCAGCAAGAGAAATTTCTAATGATATTGTCATTAGGTACAATGGAGAAAGCCAAAGTTCTTCTAGCAGGAGATCTTCTTTAAATCGAAGTCCGTCTTCAACATATACGGTCTCCCCACCTGACGTTCCTGACGATATAAACAATATACTCGAGAATTTAACAAAAGGAGAAATAAAAGATCCCGTAACTCAGGAACCATTTAGTCCAGGACAAAAGGTATATTTGTGTTTATCTCATAAATTAGCGTATCATCAAGATAGCTGGCAAGAAATGGGTTGTAAATGCATATCTTGTAACCACTCTCGCCATACAAAAGTTTACACTTTACCTCAATCTAGAATTAAAGTAGATTTTAATAAAAAAGACGATATAAGTCATTTAATTCAATTTGAAGATTTGGAATAGTGAACGGCTACTCTTCGATCTCCAAAACTCAATTAAAATAATTTTCTCAACATGAATTAATTAGCTTTAACAACCCTAAAAATGCACGATCGCAATCCTAGCAATATCAGAGAAATAGATGAAGGTGGATGCCTAATTACACCATTTATATGTCTATTTTTAGTCTTTTTATTTCTGTATTTATCTTTTTCATTTTCTCTTTTACTAGCCTCATTGATAATTACTATATTAGGAGTATTTTGTACTTTACTTGGTGCTATCTTAGGACAGATAATAGAAGAAAACACCCCGTCTAATAGAACTAACATAGATAGTATCTATCAGTTTTTTATTTCTTCTTCTACTAGAATATCTTCTCCAAATCAAAGCCAGTCTTCAACATATACAGTCTCTCTAGCAAATGTTCCCGACGATATAGACAATATCCTAGAGAATTTAGCAAAAGGAGAAATAAAAGATCCCGTAACTCAAGAAGCATTTATTCCTGGAGAAACGGTATATTTGTGCTTGTCTCATAGATTGGCATATCATCAAGATAGCTGGCAAGAAATTGGCTATAAATGTATATGTTGCAACCACTCTCATCATGTAGAAATTTATATCATACCCCCATGCCAAGTCACAAATAACTTTAACAAAAAAGACGATTTAAGTAATTTAATTAAATTTGAAGATTCCCAATAATAAATAGCGTTCTTCAATAGCTAAAAGTAAATTAAAATTAAAATAATTTTCTCAACAGTATCAATTAGTCCTAGTCGCCTAAAAATGCACAATCCCAATCCTACAAATACCAGAGAACAAGGTGGCGGATGCCTAGTAATAGGACTTATGTATCTATCTACTCCGTTTGTCACTCTGTTTGTAGCTGTTTTATTTTCTTCTTCCCTAGGAGGAGTTATGGCACTTATAGTTTTGTTATTTTGCTGTATATTTGTTATTAGATTAGGACAGATAATAGCAGAAAATATCGCTGCTGCTACAACTAGAAGATCTAGTAGAATATCTAGTAATTCTCAGTTTTTTTTCCCGTCTTCTACCAGGAGATATTCTTCTAATCTAACCCAGTCTCCAACTTATACAGTCTCTCCACCTAATATTCCTGACGATATAAACAATATACTAGAAAATTTAGCAAAAGGAGAAATAAAAGATCCCGTAACTCAAGAAGCATTTACTCCTGGAGACAAGATCTATTTGTGCTTATCTCACAGATTGGCATATCACCAAGATAGCTGGCAAGAAATAGGATGTAAATGCATATCTTGCAATCACTCTCATCATATTAAAATTTATACTCTACCAGTATCACTAATGGGATTGGATTGTAACAAAAAAGTATTCTAAGTCATTTAAATAAAAATAGAGGTCAATATTAAGATAGATGAAAATATTATATGGAATAGAACCAGATTTATGTATTAATTATCCCCACTTAATTGAAGATAATACTAAAAACATTATCTTACCTAAGTATTTTTATGTTCAATTGAATTATCTGAAAAATGGTAATTTTAATCAGGCCACTAATTCCGCTAAAAAAATAATCAATTCTTTGGCAAGTAAAGCTGAATTAGGATTGCTAATATTTCAAACCAGTAGCAATGGTTTTTTATATTTTATTGATGAAGAAATTTATAGAGAAGATCGGCGATCGACTGCCAAATATTTTGACAATAGAAACCCCTTAGATAGATATTTACTAAGCTTATTCAAGTTTGCCAATATCTTAAAAGTGCCAGTCAAATTCTGTACTTCTTCAACAGAATTGATTGGCAAATGTAATATTTTAAATTTTCAAGTAACAAATATAGAACAATTTTCCCATCCAGGTCGATCGTGGCTAACACCTAAAATAATAGTTGATACTTTAGCTAAATTAGACCCAGTAACACACAGACAATGGCAAACAAAAAATATGAATCTTTGTTTTAACCCAACTTGTCAAAATATCCACAATTCTATAGAGACTAAAGTTTGTCGCAGTTGTGGGTCAAAATTACTTTTAGGCGATCGCTACCGCGCGATCGACCTCATTGGTCAAAGCACTATGGGGAGAACTTTTTTAGCTATTGACCAATACAAGCCATCTAAACCTCGCTGCACGATCGAACAATTATTACCAGAAGTCGCAGATACTAAGGGTCTTGAAAAAGCATCGGAGTTATTTACTCTAGAAATAGCTCAACTCGACGAGTTAGGAAAACATCCCCAAATTCCTCAATTACTTGCCTACTTTACCCAAGAAGGACGACAATATTTAGTCCAAGAATTTATCGAAGGTCGTAATCTTGAAGAAGAATTAAGATCGGAGGGTACTTTTTCTGAAGTCAAAATTAGACAACTTCTCCAAGATTTGCTTTCCGTACTCGATTTTATCCACGGTCATCAAGTAATTCACCGAGATATAAAGCCAGAAAATATTATTAGTTCCCAAGCCAATAATAAGCTCTTTATAGTAGATTTCACCTCTTCTATCTTGGTAACTAATGCCTCGCGGATAAAAAATCAAACCTCGATCGGTTCTCCTGAATATGTAGCTCCCGAACAAGCTATAGGTCAAGCGGTTTTTGCTAGCGACCTCTACAGTTTGGGTTTGAGTTGTATTTATTTATTGACTGCTATTCCTCCCTTTAATCTCTTGGATAGTCTTCGAGATAGGAACGACGGATGGAGGCACTATTTAGTTAATAATCCCCTCAGCGAGCAATTAATTCAGATTTTAAGCAAACTTGTAGAAAATGACCTTAATAATCGCTATCGATCGGCTGCACAAGTTTTAAGAGACTTAAATCGAAACAATATCCCCCAAATTCAATGGCAAGATTACAGTCAAGCTAATAGCCAATCTATAGTCTGGACAGATTTGACAGGAAATTGAAATGGAGAAGAGAGGGAGAGAGGGAGAGGGGGAGACTGGGGGACGGGGAGAATAAGTGTTCTGCTTAGCGATATTTTAGAAACTAAAAGTGTTGCGGATAGTTAGGACGTAGATTGGATTGTTACTATCATTATGTTCTGGATTCATAATGACTATTAAGCCTGGAGTAATAGCGATATTTTTAGTTGCTTCAACTCGATAAAAACCCTCCCAATGCAATGAAGTCCCTTCATCCTTAAAATTTTCCCCCAGATCGTTAGCGATTGCTTTGGGTGGTTGACCGATTACGATACCTGCTAAATTCCCTTCACTCCCTAAATCTGGAAAGGCCAGCGTCGTAGCCCAACTGAAAATATCTGCTTGTGGATTTCCCTCTAAATCTATTGCTGTAGCTCGGATCCAACCAAACCGCCCTCCAAGGATAAAATTAGGACTCAACTGAAATCCTACTTCTCCTGCCAAAGAATTGGCAATGACCTCATCAGCGTCTGGAAAAGGATCGTTTGCTTTAGCGCTACCCGTTCCAGTATTGACATTATTGTGGGAACGTAAATAGGTCAAACTAAACACCACTGAGTCCCTTGGCTCTATAGTTAATTGAGCGATCGCCCCGTTAGGACGGCTAAAAATACCCGTTTCAGGGAGGGTGGGGCGACTGGCTATATATCCCAAGGACAGATTAACTACTTCACCAAAATTGTGAGAAAGGCCTATTCCTGCTCCACCTCCCTGTCGCACAATTGGATTTTCTCGCCCAAAAGTAGATATAGAGCCGTTGCCACTACTACCGAATAAAGAATTGGCTTTAGGAACAAAGTCCCCCAGGCCAATGCCAACAGGACTAAAATTAACTCTTGTGTGCTTCGCGATCGGGAACCGATACCGCAAATCTGCTAAGTCTTGTTTATTCTCATTACTCCCATCAAAACCTAGATTAGCCATTTTTGTCCCTGTGGCATTTTCAAATTCTGGAATATTGATACCTTGTAAACGAATTCTGAGCCTGTCTTTTCCGGTAAAGCTAGTATCAAAGTTGAGGCGTACTCGATCGCTGAGAGTAAGACGATCGTTTACTGCTTCCCCACTACCATCGGCTTTTTCCCTACCACCTGCCCTGCCGAGGGCAAAGATGATTTCTCCTTTAAGTCTGGTAAAGGTTGCAAACTTTTGTGTTTCTAAATTAGTAATGTTTGCTTCGATAGTATCTAATTTTCCCTCGACAGTTATTAACTCTGTTGCAAACTCCTGCTGCAACCGTTGCACTACAGCTAAATCTTCCCGATCGATCTGGTTAACTCGGTTATTGGCGATCGCTTTATTCATCTGGGACAAGCAAGCATTTAATCTCAAAGCAAACTCGTATCGAGTCAGGGTCTGCTTTCCTGAATAGGTGAGATCTCTAAAAGAAGCGATACAATTATAGCGGTCTACTAAAGATTGTAATGCTTGAAAACTCCAATCTCCTTGACTTACATCCGACAATTTATAAACAGATGTGATTTGGTTCGGGGCGTTGAGTAAGTCACCCGCAATTGTAGTGCTTGTCAAGATTATTGGGAAAATAATGGTAGTTAAGCCAAGCTCTAGAGCCTTCTGACAAACTCTTAAATTTATTTTTTTCATAGGTGTCTGCTTGGCACATCTAGGAGTTGGGGGAGGGTTGAGATATAGATTATCGATTCTATATCAATTTTTTAAATTTCTGCTAAAAACTGTAGCAACTGTGACATACTCTTACACCGAATCAGAGATTACGGTGTAGGCTTCTCGCCAACTCCTGCTTTCCGCATAGGATATAAAGCGAGCTTTTTTATACTCCACGAGATGCCCCGACCCAGTGTGCTTGGTGCGTCCTAACTCGGAGGTTCCCTCCGAGCGGGCGCTCCGCTTCTTGTAGTTGCCAAATGCTACTCACCTAGGCTCGAAATAAACTTTTACGCTTCCACCGAGTTTTCTAGGACTTCTGGTTACAACCCTATAGTTTATTTCGTTTTCAATGGTTCAATCCG
>JASJDA010000183.1 GCA_030065755.1 Prochloraceae cyanobacterium
CTCTTGTAATCCTTTTAAGATGTTCTCTTCTGCTCTTAAAGCTTCTTTTAGATTAGCTATTTTGCTGTTAGATTGTTCGATTTTTTGACTTAAACCAGTTGTTGCTTGCATTATTATTTCTTTCTCCTTAAAATAATATGAGTAGGAATAATACCTACTCAATAAATGGGCTTATTTCTCCCATAATTGGAGACCTAAACCAAAGCGTGCGCAGCACCTTCTAAACGCTTGTGCTTCTGCATTGGAATATGGATCTCCCCAACTATCTAAATCTGAGTTTTCATTGCCGAGAAATGAATCTATTTTTATAGAGGGAACCCTTATAATCGATAGGTTATTTGCGAAGTGACCTCGGTTAAAACAAAAAGGGTTCCCTCTATAAAAATAAAAACATTGGTTACCAGTAGCACATCTGGTAAAGTCTCCTTCAGCAGCCTTGATGGTCAGTTTTCCAACTACTGCAACCTTTTTACCGTCAAAGGTTGTATCTACCTCAAAATCCCATCCAGGTGCGTGGTAGTCCATAAGACGAGTTAAGGTGTACCAACTAATAAACTCAATTCTGTTGCCTTTTATCGATTTATATTTGATAAATCTTTTGGCAACTGGCTGTTTTAAATCTTCTAAAATGTCGAGTATCGGACGGCGGAATTGTTTGTGGTTTGAATGTTTAACAACAGCCCAATCTTTGGCTTCCTTCCCATTAGTATTTACTTTCTGCATTATTCTCTTGAATGTAGCGGTTTATAAGAAAGGAGCAAGCACAAGAGCTTACTCCAAGAGAATCTAGAACAGATGTTCAGAGTTAAAAGTTACTGATTGAGGAAATTTTTGGTATTTTCGACAATAATGAGCTTGCAAGCCGTCACAATAAGCCTTCCAGTATCGTTTATCTAAAAAATGCTCTGAGTGAGGCGATGCTCCTTTTAAAGCATCTTCACGCGCTTGAAACTCTATTGTTTCGCCAGTTTCGTAATATTCGTCTTTTGCTTGTAGAGATCTTTGTTCTTGTTGTTCTTCGAGATAATGATTTAACATTTGTTTGTTCCCCCTTTTTTGGGGCTATGAATAAACGACGATCGCGAAGTTGACAGCTGGGCGGTCGTCTTTTTGTTTACTTTTTTATTTTATAGTATGCGCGCATATTATACAACCCATAAAAATTAAAAAAAAAGAGATGCTGTATAATATGTATACAGACTATTCAAGAAGGATGTTGTTGTGCCAAGACCAGGAGGAAACCCAAATATAAAAAACCACGGATTTAAAACTGATAGAGCAGAGCCTCTGACAGCTAATCTTTCTATGCGTATTGCTCCTTCGATGCTTAAAGAACTAAGAAGTCGTGATAATTGGAAAGAGTTAGTTAGAAATGCAATCGCCAAAGCTTTAGAAGAAGACATGAAATCAGCATATAAGTGAAAAATGTCAACAAAGTAGTTAACATTTAGTTATTTGAGACAGGATAACTTTAAAAACATCCTCAAACGGCTCTGTATTAATCAGAAAGTAGTTTAAGAGGCTTCTGATGTGTTTAATAAGCAAAAATACAACACCCGATCAGAAATAAAACCCCTAATGTGCAAAGCTTTCGGGGTTTTTAACTTCAAGTATCTTCTCAATTGCTCCTCTGAAGAGCGCCAATCGGCAGTAGAATTTAATGATACGCAGCACCGCACTCTGTTCTTCACCATTGATGTTTGATCCGATCTCCCCTGGAACGGCTATCTGCGCTCTCGAGCTTCATGACGAGCTATTCAATGTTGAGCTAGTCACTACGAAGAGTTTCAAAGAAATAGCACGTTGTTTGCTGTTGGCGATCGAGATCCCTTCACGAGCAGCTCTTTGGCGGTGCGCGAACGTAATAAAATAGACAAACCCCTTTTCCCCAAAGCAAAAACTTGTCAGAGCAACTAAACCTCTTCGAGACTAACAAGCGCGTAATCCCACCCAGACAAAAAGATCTGGTGATGGATAAAGATGCTTTGCTGCGTTGGAAATCTCAAATTTTTAAGTACCAGCAGTCGAAAAGAAACTCTCGAGCGCCACAACAAAATTCTTTATTTCAGCAAACTTCAGCTTATGGTAGTCCCGAAGATATTGACCCATTTGAGCTGAAGCTACATACTGCCTTATTCTACCGAATGCCAGAAACCGCACAACCAGTAGAAGGAATTGACACTGGCTGTATATATTTTATTATCGATCGTACTCTCCCCATACTCTTGTACGTAGGTGAAACAAAACTGACCGCAGCAAAAAGGTGGAAAGGAGTTCACTACGTCAAAGACTACATACTCAAATATATTGAACTACATCGCCGTTATAATCTCAATGAAGCGATTGTCTCTGCTTTCTGGCATCGTATACCACCTAACAAGCAAATACTAAGACTTTGGGAAAAAGAACTTATTTTAAAATGGCGAACACCTTTCAATAAAGAATGTTGGCGCTACTGGGGGCAACCGTTTGGTAAGTTATGAGCAACTACAGTAAGATTTACTCAAATGTAGTTAGACAAACAGCTAGCTAATGCCAACTAACCACTCGAGGTATCCCGCCAATTGGAAAGAAATAGCACTTGCTGTAAAAGAGAGTGCTGGTTGGCGATGTCGTAGTTGTGGTAAGAAATGCTTTCGACCAGGAGAAAAACCCAAAGACTTAACCCGTGCCCAGTGGACTAACTATACTCTGTGCGTCCATCATTCCAACTATAATCCCGAAGACAACAGACCTGAGAATCTAATTCCTTTATGCACTCCTTGCCACTTGTCTAAACATACTGGTCGTAGAGGGAGTATCAGTCCTGGTCAACTATCTTTGTGGTAGACAAAGATGCACTCCTACTTTTTAATATTGACACCTCATCGCCAAAATCAAATATATGCCTACTGCCTCTCAGCTAGAAAAACTATATATTCTTACCAATTTTTTGACGTTTAGAGGATTTCAACCAATTAATATAGTATGTATAGATCCTAGAACCAACAACTTATTTATACTGGCCGGACAGAATGACGAAATCGAGATAGAAATACAGCCGGATGGAGAGTTAAAAAATGACTGATTTTAAAGCAATGACTGACACTGAACTTAAAAAACACTTCTTAAAAACTAGAGATCTTAAAGCTCTTTCAGCTTATTTGCAACGTCCCAATCCTAATCGGTTAACTATCAAAGCTAACGATCCTAACTTTGAAGAAAAATTACTAGACTGGACAAATAAACAACAAAAATCTGGTAGTTGAGATGCGAGACCTTCGGGAGACGCTATTTGGCGCGCCGGCTCTCTCCTATAACTTATAGGCAGGTGGGGATTAGCACTGCGGGGACGACAGCTCACAGATAACTTATGATTATTAGAATAGCTGAAGTCCTCCTGCAGTGCTAATCCCCACCCTGCAGATAGCCTATTTACTTAATGCTTTTCGTCTCCCACCAACAACTTTACAGTTCTTTCGAGGTTAATAATTTCCATCGTTTTCTTGAAGTTGAACGAGCGCCTTTTTCTTTTCAGCTTGACAAACAGCAAGTATTTTTTTTAAATACTAATTGAATTAGTTCTAGCAAATCTAAAAAGAGCCTATAAATTTCAATTCATACTCGTTTTCTAGTACTATCTTTTGTTTGGGTAGTAACGAACAAGAATTTTACTTTTTATTAAAGTACCTTTTAAAGAATCGCACTGCTGCTCCATTCTAGCTGTACGGTAAAACATAGGATACTTTAATAAAATAATTTTCTTGTTGACTAGATTATTTTAGATTTGGGATAAAACAATCGCTACAACCTAAATCTTTTAAACAGAAAACATTCCGTTATAAGTTAATTGATAAGAGGTATAGAGTATGGCACTCGTTAACGACGCACCACCAACCGATTCAGTTCGCGTGTATTTAAAGGAAATTGGTAGTATCAAGCTCTTAAAAGGTAATGAAGAAATTGAACTAGCAAGGTCTATTGCCGATCTATTACATTTAGAAAGTATCCGTGACGATCTCCAGGAAAAATTAAACCGACTACCAAGCGATCGCGAATTAGCTAACGAACTGAACATGGATTTACCAGAATTTCGCCGTCGCCTCTATTTAGGACGTAAAGCCAAAAATAAAATGGTGGAGGCTAATCTGCGTTTGGTAGTATCGATTGCTAAGAAGTACCAAAATAGAGGTTTATCCTTTCAAGACTTGATACAAGAAGGTTCGATCGGTCTAATTAGAGGGGCAGAGAAGTTCGATCCAGAAAAAGGTTATAAGTTCTCAACTTACGCTACTTGGTGGATAATGCAAGGAATTACAAGGGCAATAGTGTGACTTCCATCATAATTTTGCCTAATTTTTCCAGCATAAAATTGCCGCATAATTAGGAAAAATTAGGCATGAGAGCGAGCGAAGGTTGTGACAAATTGTGTCATAACTTTGCCGCGAGTTAGCAAATTACAGCATAATTATGCCAAGAGTTTTTGAGATAAAGAATTGATAGAATTGGCAAAAAGCGGCAATTATATGGTGTAAAAATTAGATTGTCAGTCAAAAAATTAAGGACAGGGCAAAGTAAAATTTAGCAGGTGAGAGTAATAATCAGGCCAAAAGAGTAAAGTTGGTGAAAAAGTTAGAATTCCAGAATTGGTGCTTAAAATTAAACCTAAATCCAACTTGCCGCGATGTAATTGCCAAGATTCGCGATTCCCCACCTTCTCGTCGCGTACAAGGACGAGCACGCAATGTCAGTGGTGCTTATCCTAGCCAGAAAATGGGTCAGACCATCCAGTTTGAAAGTCATACGGTAGAACTTGGAGCTATCTACCAAATGGAGCATGACCCTGAAGTTATAGAATTCTACGACCAACCACCACCTTTTAAGATTAGCTATCAAAATCGAGCGGGAAGAAACATCAGCCATTATCATACTCCTGATTTTTTCGTACTCCGCTCTGACAAGGCAGGGTGGGAGGAGTGGAAGACAGAAAAACAGTTAAAAAAACTAGCTGCGGAATATCCCACGAGATATCAACAAACTGAATCCGGTCAGTGGCGCAGTCCAGCAGGAGAGGGTTATGCCTCTCAATTTGGACTCAGTTATTCGGTTCGCACTGATAGCGAATTGAACCCGATTTTTATTCAAAATCTAAGCTTTTTAGAAGACTATTTTCGAGATACAAAAACTGTCGCCTCTTCGATACAAATACAGGTGCGCCAGAGAGTACAGTCCGAGCCGGGAATTACCATAGCCGGATTACTCGCCTCAATACCATTCGTGAGTGCTGACGATATTTATACACTGATAGCACAAGATACCATCTATACCAATCTACTTGAAGTACCCTTAACGCAACATAGACGAGTTTTACTCTACTCAGACAAATTAGCATCAGAGCGATTAACTCTAACGCCAGGATTTTCCACTCTTCCCTTTCTCGAGAGCTCATGTTCTCACGAACAGAAGTTAATGCCCAATACTTCATTACTGTGGGACGGGCAAGTATGGACGCTTCTTAATTTAGGAAAATCTTCGGCCACGATTTTACCGGAAGTCGGTCAGCCGATACAGCTACCTACGGAATTCTTTCTGCACTTGATTAATAACAACACTATCACTATTGCACTCGAAAAACCCGAATTATCGATAAATCGAGAAGTTCGTATGATGATGGAGGCAGCAAGTACTGCCGATTTAGCAAAAGCCAATCATCGCTTTAGCATGGTGCAGGCATATCTGCAACGACAAGAAAAAATTAATCTTGACGTAAAAGAGCGCACGCTACGGAATTGGGTCAAAAAATTTCGCACCGCAGAGGCTAAATATGGTTGTGGTTACGTTGGGTTACTACCAAGAACGAGAGCACGTGGCAACCGAAAACCAAAAGCACCATTAGATTCAAGGGAATTACTCGATAAATATATCGCTGAGTATTACGAAACGCCAAGGCAAGCAAGAGCCATTTCGGTTTATCGCGCTTATCAGCGTGCCTGCGCTCAACAAAACCTTCCACCTCTGTCAACAAGCACCTTTTATCAACGGCTGAAAAAGCGTCGTGGTTACGAACAGACTAAAAAACGTCAGGGTGCTAAAGCCGCCTATCCACTACAACCTTGGGTCTGGGAACTAGCCAAAAGTACCCCAAGGCACGGAGATCGTCCTTTAGCAATCGCCCATATCGACCACACTCAACTCGATATCGAACTGCGCTCACAGGCAACAGGACGTTTATTGGGAAGGCCGTGGGCAACATTATTGATGGATGCTTATTCCCGAAGAATTCTGGCCGTCTATCTAACCTTCGACCCTCCTAGCTATCGCTCCTGCATGATGGCTCTACGAATCTGCGTGGCGCGTTTCGGTCGTTTGCCGCAGACGTTAGTGGTAGATGGAGGCAAAGAATTTCACAGCGTTTATTTTGATACTCTACTGGCACGATACTGCTGTGTAAAAAAAACTCGCCCCAGTGGTAAACCACGCTTCGGTTCGGTAATAGAACGACTGTTCGGTACTACAAATACGGAGTTTATTTATAACTTACTCGGCAACACCCAAGCAACAAAACAGGTTCGCCAACTCACAAAAGAGACTGACCCAAAACGTCTTGCTGTATGGACCCTGGGGGATTTGTACCTTTTCTTAAAGAAATGGGCTTATCAAGTTTACGACCAGAGGGAACACGAAGCATTAGGGACAACACCTTGCCAAATCTACCTCCAGGGCATGAGTTTTGGGGGAGAGAGATTATCACGATACATTCCTTACAATGAAGAGTTTTTGATGGCAACACGCCCCACTACCGCTTCGGGAGTTGCTAAAGTTAGGGCCAGGACTGGGATTAAAATACACTACCTCTACTACTGGAGCGATGCTTTTGCTCATCCCGAAGTCGAAGGGACTAAAGTTCCCATTCGCTACGACCCTTTTGACGTAGGGGTTGCCTATGCCTACGTTCAAGGACGCTGGGTCAAATGTATTTCTCAGTATTACAGCATCTTTTCCGGGCATTCTGAAAAAGAGTTGCTCTTGGCTTCGAGCGAAATCAGGCGTATGAGAAAATCAACTCGAACCCTTACTTCAGTTTCTGCCAAGCGTCTGGCAGATTTTATTGCTAACGCACAAGAGCATGAAACTTTGTTGCTTCAGAGACTAAAGGACCTAGAAGGCTTCCAAGTACAGAAGGCACTGCACGTAGCTGAAATAAAGACAGTTGTCCCCGATGTTCCTAACTTAAAGCAAATAGTAGCACCAAGTAACGATTCGGACACTTTTTGCCCAAAAGCCGACGAGTTAAAAACCCTACCGATTAATTTGTCGAGTTTGCCTGTATTTGAGGAGTATTGCTGATGAAAAACCTCAGTACAGAGAAATTAAATTTAACACTCAGAGACCGCAAAAAACTCGACCGTTTCAAGGAGTATGCTGTATCTCATTCCGTGCTGGCTAAAGTAGACCGAGAGTTAATGCGGGCGATACGCGAACCAGCTGGTTTCTCTCATGTATTGCTCTATGGCCCTTCTGGCGTGGGTAAAACAACCATGATTCAGCAAATTACGCGACGGCTTAATTCTGTCTCCGCTAAGAGCAATAGTGCCAAGTCGATTGCTGGGGCTGCCGATAATCTGTCTCCTTTGCCGTTATTGCTTCTGGAAACTCGCCCTCCTGATGGCGGTGCTTTTAATCGTGCCGACTACTATCGAACAGCACTCAAGCTTTTAGGTGAGCCTTTTTACGAACGACGAGTACTCGTAAATATTGATAGCGAACAAACATGGGAGAAAAAAGGACGCTCTCGAACTAAAGGGGCGCAGTTTAACGATTCTCCAGAACTACGTAATGCTTTAGAAGAAGCACTCTCGCGCCGAGGAGTACAAGCAGTGATTTTGGATGAAGCTCAGCATTTGATGAAGCTTGGCAATGGCTCTAGTGCTGGCAAACTCATCGACCAGCTTGACTGGATTAAGTCGATGACCAACGTGACGGGAGTCGTTCACATTTTGATTGGTACTTATGAACTGCTAAGCTTTCGCAACTTAAGCGGCCAAGCTTCTCGCCGTGGCCTTGATCTTCATTTTCCACGTTACAAATTTCAGAGTTCCTCCGACCGCCAAGATTTTCAGGGCGTTTTGTTAGCTTTGCTCAAGCAAGTACCTTTGTCGGTAGAAATTGAAGCGTTAATGCAGCATTGGGTTTACTTTTACGAGCGCTCGATAGGCTGCGTGGGCGTGCTTAAAGATTGGTTAATTCGAGCTTTAGCTGCGGCACTGTACGATAAAAGCAAGGTACTAACTCTAGAGTATTTACAAGACCATGCTTTAAGCTTAGCTCAGTGCGAACGGATGGCAATAGATGCGGTCGAGGGAGAACAACAACTAAGCTATGCTGAAAGTCGCCAAGAACAATTATGGCTTTTGCTCAAAGCTGATGGTAATGCCTCCTTTGATCCAACTGATGCAGATGCCCGTGAACTATCTCAAGAAACTACAAGTTCTAAAACTTCTATTAATGAAGAGCCAGGACCGAAGCGAAAAAAGAATTCTCCCCTATCTAATGACCCCCATAAAGCTGCTATCAAAGAAGATTTGGAACCAGAAAAACCAGCAAAAAAGAAGCCAGGCCGTCGCAAAAAGACCCAAGCAATCGTGCCCAAGTCTGAACCAGCGAGTTCTCAAACTGAACCGACAGCAATTGAACAAAGCTCTGATAAGAAAACGAATCGCCGAGTTGGTCAACGAAAGCCGAAGCGAGATCCTGTTGGTTAGCAATTAACCCTTGTTCCGAGAACTGCATAAATTGGACTAAGCCAAAAGGTCTGAATAATGATACTGAAAACAGCAATAAACCTTATATACAAAGGAAATTTGCCCCAAGATCAATGATTTGTACTCTTGAAAATTTGATAATAGCGATCACTATTCTTTTAACTAAAGCTACTTTAGCCCAAAATAAGCGCGAATCAACAATTTAGTACTTAATCGATGTATTTCTTGTCGTGACTAGGTTTTCACGATCGATCTGCTTTCCAAGCATAAAGTTGCCGCAAGTTTTTGAAGCATAAAATTGCCGTTTTGGCAATTTTATGGTGGAAGTCACACTCACCCAAAACGAATTTATCCAACTCCTAGGAAGGATGCGGGCCCACAGATATCCAGAAGAACAATTTAGCTTCTATCTGGTGGGAACGGGACTAGATCCTCAATTTTTAGCAGAACTAGGGTGTGAGATTGAGTTACGCGACGTAGCGGAAATATGTCCTGAAGCAGCAACCAGTAGGCAACGTGATAGGTGGCGTATATTTCAATTCTGCCTTCATCTGGTTAAAACTCAAAAAGCAATTACCCAAAGAGCGATCGCTGATGGACTGGGTTGTACCCAGAGCTGGATCTCCAAACAATTTGGGGGTGAAACTCTTGGCTGGACTACTTTTCGGCAAATATTCCGCTCCCTATATAACCACACTATAGGGGATGGAATATTTTCTCCAGACGATATTGAACACACCGATTTGAGGGAGTGGTTGGAGTTGCCACCCATAGAAGTACTGAAAGTATGTTTTGACCACGCTAAAACGCAGGGTTGGAAGGACTTGGTAGAGATTTTATCTACGGCTGCTCCTGAAGTGATAGCTGGTTTCTTAGGTGTCTTGGCAGCAGCAACAGGTATGGATCTATTAGATGATTGGCTACGCCCGTTTTGCCGAAGATGGTTGAGTATAAATTGAGAGTAGCGCGCCTGCACTCGGAAGGGAGCGCGCCTGCACTCGGCCTTTGGGATCGCATTTAAAATAAAAGAACTCATTGATGAGAAATTAGATGGACGATCGTTTGTGGGTTAGATTCGAGAAAGTGGATTTATTGATAAATTAACTAAGCATCCTAACCTATTTCTTGCTCTGCTTGTAAATAGTGCTTCAGATAATAAGTCCCTAAATAAAAGGGGGCGGTGTCGAGGAGTGCAGCAATTAGCTTGAAGGCATAGTTTCCCAAGAACAAATTCATCAAAGCGGCAAAGCCAATATCTCCCCGTGAAAATGCAGCACCGAAGGTAATTAAGATCACCATAAAGGAATCGATAAACTGACTGATGAGCGTGCTGCCGTTGTTGCGAAGCCAAAGATGACGACCTTGGGTAAGCTTTTTCCAAAAATGGAATAGATAAACATCACTGAACTGTGCTGTGATGTAAGCTACCATTGAGGCGAAGACAACCCCAGAGGTGCAAGCAGAGATTAATTGAAACAGTTCAACCGAACCTTCAACAATTGAGCCGTTGGGCAAAGAAACTGGGGCAGCCAACGAGAGTAGTTGCCACGGCGGCATTCGTTCGGGACTAACGGCCGGAATCAGATGCCCCAGCCAAAGGATTATCAAAATGAATCCATTCATTCCTAATCCCACCCACACCAAAAAGCTGGCGCGCTTGCGACCATAGAGTTCACTAATCAAATCGGTGCAAAGAAAGGTGAGAGGATAAGGTAATATACCAACGGCTACACTGAGAGGTCCAATTTGGATAAATTTTGTCAAGCCGATTAGATTTAGTATAGCCATCGCCGACAAGAAGAAACCCGCAAGGATTAAAAAGACATTCTCTCGACGACGAAGCAATACTTCTTCCGAAAGTATAGAATTGGAGGGCAATGTCTTCCTCATGATTCTTAACTGTTTTAGTGGGAACTAAGGTATTGAAAATATCGATACAAATTGGTGGGAACCGGACTAGATCCTCAATTTGCTGCCCAACTAGGAGCTTCTTTAAGTTACGCACCGTAGCGTAATTATGTTTAATAGCTACAAATAGGCAACGAGATAGATGGTGTATATTTCAGTTCGGCTTTCATCTGGTGCATCATTCAAAGAGCAATTACCCAGAAAGCCGACCCAATAGCGACTCATGAGCGATCTCGCATTTAAAAGTTAAAGAACTATCGATGAGAAGTTAGATGGACGAGGGTTGGCGTCGGATCTGATGAATTTTTGTCTGGAGTTTTTTAGAGTTATATAAACCCATTACGAGAGCACATCTAAAGATTTTCATTCGGGAAATAGCCCTGAATGTTGAGAGCGATGTAGCTAAATTAAAACTGACTATGATACAAGAATTAACAATAGTTCTTCTAACTTTTTTCATACCTTTTCTAATTTTCAATTTGATAGAAGGTCGGCAACAAAGATTAAAAAAAATGAGAGAAGAACCAATTATCGATCCGAGTTGGATTGCTACAATTTTATCTCTTGTCGAAACAAAAAGTATTACGATTGATAACTTTTGTAATGATTATAAATTGAATAGAGAAGATTTTCAAAAATTTATTTCCTGTGAGAAGATAGCGGCCGGAAAATTTTTCTATATTTGTGGATTGCTTGAACTTGACTGGAAGAGAGTTCAAGAAGAAAAATAAAATTATATTTTCTCCCAACGTTATTGAACACACCGATTTAAGGGAGTGAGCGCGAGCCCTTCACCACTTGAGATCTTGAAAATATGTGAGCAACCACGCTTAAAGCCAAGGCTTGTTTGATTTGGTAAAGATTTTATCCACGGCACACCCAGAAGTGATAGCTGGTTTCTTAGGTGTCCTGGCAGCAGCAACTGGTATGGATCTATTAGATGATTGGCTACGCCCGTTTTGCACCCGATGGTTGAGTATAAATTGAGAGTCGCTCTCCTGCACTCGAACTTTGAGATCGCATTGAAAAATTAAAGAACTATAGTTAGCGATCGAGTTCACAAAAATAATTTGATTGAGATCCTATTAGTTGAATTTTTAAGAAGCTAGGCTTAGCGTAAGAAAACTTCATATAAAGTTAGCAAAGATCTTCTACTAATTTTCTCATTCTAATTCCGAGAGTCATTATTATTTTTGTTAACTTTTGCCTACTAGATTATTTGATTGTTTTTTGTTGGTTAGTTAATAGTAAAAAAAAATGACTTGTCTCAATAAAGAATAATTTTTGGCTAATTAGCAGCTGCATATTCTTTATGAGAGGTCAGACAACTTTTGTTCAACATTTAGTTTCTAGTATCACAATAAAGCAAAAAAGTGACAAACTCGGAACGAATTTTAGTCAAGACAAGGATAGAGACAAATGCCATCAACTGATTAGAAAATAGTAGTTGGCATTTGGCCTGTTAAGAAGTTCTTCAAGGAATTTTTCTTATTCTATAGACAGGTTGGCGCTCACTTAGTCCGATGAGATTTTAGACCAAGAGGAGATTAAGACAAATACTAGAAAAAATAGGAGCAGGAGACCAGGGGAATGAAAAATTCATCTCAAAAAATAGAAACAATTAATGATTTTAAGAAACAACAGTTGAATCCCAATTACGAATACAGAGAAATTTATCTAAACTTAGAACAAAAAGTTTATCGTTCTCTATCTAAAGTCAATAGACAGAGTAAGATTGAGACTTGGGAAATAGATTTACAAATAGCGTTAATGATTTTATCTGAGTCTCCATCTGACTACACTAAGTCTGAGTTTGACTTGATTAAAAAAGTGATATCTAATAGTGATATTATCATTGAATGGTTTAATTCCTTATCCGAATCTGAACATCGTATCAAAGTTTCTGATTACATTATTCAAATTTATAATTGGGCAGAAAAGTTGTATCAATGGCGTTATGAAAAAGCAATTAACCAACCTGGCTCTAGTTAAATCCTAGTCACCTGGAGAACTTTTTGAATCCCCGATCTAACGTTGATTAAAGCTTTTCGCACCTTCGTCAATAAAAATAAGGAACAAGTCGCTCGAGCTAGCA
Source organism: Prochloraceae cyanobacterium (assembly GCA_030065755.1). Taxonomy (GTDB): domain Bacteria; phylum Cyanobacteriota; class Cyanobacteriia; order Cyanobacteriales; family JASJDA01; genus JASJDA01. Next base: position 12,745 of record JASJDA010000183.1, read on the forward strand.
ACTGGAGTCTAGACTAGACTCCAGTTTTAAAGCTTTCAACATATCAAAACCTGGAATTCTACTCTCTGTTAGTCCATTCATTTTTTGAAAGCGTCTCACTGACAACCAAGTTCTTTGTCCATAGTCTCCATCTATGGGGCCTCCATAGTAATTTCTAGCTTTTAACAAAATTTGGAGTTCACAAACAGTAGCATAATGAATCATTAAGCACAGCACATCATTTTTCAGCTCGTCTAATCCTCCCCATCTAAGGTTCGACGGCTCGTTAAATAAGTTATTAAACTGGCAAGTAATATGATTAGATGTCATTAATTTTTCTTTGAGCATCAGATCTGGCTTGCTGTATGCCTTTACCCTACAGGTTTCAACTTCGTAAATATATAAAGGATAAAAATCAAGAATTAGCTCTTCTTGCATTATCAGGGCTAAAGTCAAGCCTTCATGGGCTCGACGATCGTCCCAGTTGGGAAGACAAATACAGAATTCTGATTTTTTAAGAACAGAACGAAGTTGTTCTTTTTCATCGTCTTCAGTTCCCCCAGTCCAGTCTTCATAAGACGGCGAAATTTTCATTTTGTCATTGTTATAAGATATAGAAAACTCTTTAATTCTCCAATTGCATACAGCGTATTGAAAAAAGGTAATGGATCGAAAAAGCATACTTTTTTTGATATATAGTCTGTGTTATCTCGCAACGCTTCTCGCGTCGGAAATAGGAAGTCGGAAGTTTTGTGACATCCGACCACGACTGGCGCTAAACGCGAGCGTCGGGGCTTCCCAATATTACTATTGGGCATTTCTCCCCCGTCACACAAAGCTGATTGGCGCCACTTATCTAGAACAAAGATTAATATCAATTTTAACAGTCATCATGACTGACTGTTAAGCGTGACCAATCGACAAGTAATTGATGATGACAAGTTTAAGAAAAACAGTACGAGGAGTAACGATCGACGGGTTAACCTCGAAAGATTTAGACGACGCTATCTGTGTAGAAACTTATGGAAATGTAGGGCTAATTCAAGTACACAT
>JASJDA010000184.1 GCA_030065755.1 Prochloraceae cyanobacterium
GCTAAAAAAAGTTGTCTCCCTAAAAATAAAAAAGGCAATGTATTAAAAGACGTTAATTAGAGACATTGCCATGACTCAAAAATATACTGTAGCGATCGAAAAAGTTAGTCAAATTCTCTTTGAAGCGATCGCTACCAGAGAAGAAAATTTGAAGGACAAAGTCTTTGAAATTGATACAGATTTATTATCATTATTACGTGTAATTGGCTTGAGAGTAATGTCAATGTTGTTGACAATGTTAATTACTCAGGTAACAACTCAAGCTCAAAGACCAGGTTGGAAAATACAGCGTCGTCCTACAATTAAATATACAACAATTTTTGGTGAATTAAAGATAGAATCACCATATCTTTGGAATAAAAAAGAGAAAAAAGGGATCCGTCCTGTAGCCGAGGGATTAGGAATAACTGCTGGAAAACATTCTATAGCTTTAACAAGAGCAATAGCTGATTTTGGCGCCGAAGAATCTTTTAAGCAAGCTAGTTTACGTTTTGAAGAACATTATGGTTTTACAGTCGAAGAAAGTAAACTAAGAAGAGAAGTTCTAAAAGTCGCAGATTTTTCCGAAAATTTTGTTGAAAAAAGACTAAAAAAATCTATTGAAGAAGGCCAGACTAAGAGCCATAAAAAAACTGAAAGAATTTTATTAGAATTAGATGGTTGTCATCTGAGAACAGGGGTAAAAGTTCCAGGCGAGCTAGTCGGATTAACCAAGGTTCGTAAAATCAAAAAGCGGAGCGCCCGCTCGGAGGTTCCCTCCGAGTAAGGACGCACCAAGCAATCTTCAAGAAAAATTGAATGGAAAGAGACCAGAGTAGCTTTTGCACGTCCGGTTGAGAAGAAAAAAGAACGTACCTATGTTGCTAAAATGGCGCTCATATCCTGAAATAATAGAACAACTTATTGGTGCTGCCTACGATCGAGGTTGGTTTTCTGGGTCACAAATTTTCACTGTTTCAGATGGAGGAACTGGTCTTAAAGAATCACTTGAAAATGCTTTTTCTCCATTTCAGTTTATCTTAGATCGTCCTCATCTTAAAAAACATATTTATGAAGGTGTTGATGCTATGGATTTACCCAAAAATCTTATAAGTTCTGTTAAGGATTTTCTTCTAAGTCTAATTGATTCAGGTCAGGTAGAACTGGTTATTAAGAAATTACAAGATTATCAAGGACCAAGTGCTAAAAAAATTGAAAACTTAGCTAACTATTTAATTCGGTTTCAAGACTGTGTTCATTATGATAAGTTTAAGAGCTTAGGATTACCTATTGGTTCAGGTGAGGTTGAAAGTGCTCATAAATATATTCCTCAGAAAAGATTAAAAATAGCTGGAGCAACTTGGCATCCTGACACGATTAATCCTATGTTGGCTTTAAGAATTATTAGAGCTAATAACTGGTGGTCTGAATTTTGGAATAGATACAAACATCCCGAATATATAAATATATTAAATAGCCAGCTAGAACCCAAATTAAAATTAGCAAATTAAAACTTTTTTCGTAATATAAATAAGTTAACTTTCTACTTTTAACGAGTAGACTCAAATATAATTTCTGTCAATCTTTTTCATACTAAACCGTTTAGTCAGCAAGAGGGGGCATTTGCGGATACGCCAGCGCATCCGCAAACGCCCCAGCAACTGTTTTTGATTGCACCCTATAAGCACGGCTTTTCGGGGAAGCATCCCATTTGGGTAAATCTATTAAGCAAACTAAAGAGAATACTATAGGACTACGCAAATACATTAGGACAATTTTTGAACAAAATGTTTGGTAGTCCCTACAACCTTCTGCCCTCTGCCGATGCTTAGTTGACCAATTATTGCTTGGTGCAAAATGTGAGAAGACGAAAGAAACAAATGAGCAAAAAAGCAATAGTTATAGTGTTTGAAAAAAAGGGCAAGTTTTTTCCAGGCTTTGTCGTAAGAGGTGAGCGCTTTTTTTCTGAGAAATGCGGGTTTTGCTTACCTTTATTCGCCACCAAATAAAAGTCATCACTCAAAATATATTGAGTTAATTTAAATTAGTTTAACAAATGTAATCATTGTCTTGCTGCGTTACAGAAAAAGCGGAATAATTATTTCAGAAAGAGCCACAAATTTTTTCTAGATACATAACTCACAATCATCAGAATATTTTTGGTCAAAACCTTTAATTGACTAGGATTTTAACGATGTTTTCCCCTGATTTTTTTAATTTTCTCTCTTTAACAAAGAGATTAATAAAATCACCCCGTCACCCTCAATTTATTGAATAAAATATTTCAATTTCCCTAGAAACTTTGTCTTTTTTGCCTAAAATTTTTGCTGAGAAATCTATCTAACCTAATACTTTAAACTTAGTTTCTAGAAATCATCTTAGTGTAAGGAACAATTTTAGCTTAGATCTACTCTGACAATTTTAATTTGTTTGCTCCTTTCAAACTCTCTACATTATTGGCCCAATGCTAGAGAAGCTGCTAGGAAGTGCCAACGCTGGTGAAAGCATTGCTCAGAATGGGTTTTAGCTATTGATAAGTTCCAACTCCAACTTCAAAAAGAGAATTTTATGACTTCAGTTGGCACTTTATAACACCTTCTCTAGCATTACGCCTGTTTGTTGAGTCTTCTTAGTTGCTTATTGTTAACAATGTCTAAGAAAAATTATAAAAAAGGTATTTTGGTTGTTGTAGGTACCCTTGCTATTATCGGGGCTGGAGGTACTTATTTATGGACTCGAACTATTATCGGAAAAGAATTAACTCCTACCGAAGCAGCTTCGATGGTGCCAGAAAAAGCATGGATGGCAACCTATATTTCCACCAATTCAAAAAGTTGGTCAAAATTAACTGAATTTGGCTCTTATAAAGCCAAAGATCTGCTCCATGAAGAACTAGATGACCTATCCAGCCAACTTTCAGACAATAACATAAATTATCACAAAGATATAAAGCCTTGGCTTGGAAGCATGATGATAGCCAAGTTCCCTCCAAATGAAGGGAAATCAATGACCAATCCAGAAAGCTTAAATCTACTGGCGGTTATTGGCATTAAAAATAAGTTGGAAGCGGGAATGTTTATTGAGAAACTCAAAGGTGTAATCAACCCTAGTTACTTTCTTAAGAGGACATATAAAGGAGTACTAATTCTAGAAACAAAAACCAAAACAAATGAGCTATTAAATACAGCCTTGATAGAAGATCGGCTAATTATGGCTTCTAACCCTAGGACCATGAATCTGGCAATAGATACAATCCAAGGAGAACCTTCCTTTGCCGATAAAATAGAACCACAAAAAATTATCACCAAAAATTTGGGCCAAGAAAGAACTCTAATTCAAATCTATATACCAGATTTTGTGAGTGTAATGAAAACATCTTTGCGCTCTTCACCCCAAACTAGACTTGCTACTAGAACAGTGGAGAAAATCAATGATATAGAAGCAATAATGATGGAGGTTGCTGTTAACGAACGGGGTCTTCATTTTCAGACAATAGCTAAACTCAACTCGTCAGCAAATAGACCAGAGATTAGAGGACTTTCCGATGAGCTCTTACCTCATCTACCCGATAGCACAATTGCTTTAATAAAAGCTGGGAGTATCAAAAGATCCTGGTCTTCATTTCTGGCTACAGCAGCCAAAGATCGCATATTAAAATTCAATTTAAATAAATATAAAAATTCCTTTGAATCCAAGATGGAGGTGGATCTAGAGCGGGATGTTTTTTCCTGGATGGATGGAGAATTTGCTTTGGCAATTATTCCTACAAATAGAGGAATTTTAGCTGATTATGGATTAGCTGGAAGGGCGATGTGGACGACTACCCAGCGCTCGCAAGCTGAAAAAGCCCTCAAAAAACTAGAAGAAAAAGTAGAATATTTTGGAGAAGTTTTGGTCAAAAAAAGAGTTCTTAATGGGAAAGAAATAACTGAATGGATAACTTTTCAAGGAGAAGATATATTGTCTTATAGTTGGCTGAATGATAGTTGTTTGATGTTGACTTTTGGGAATCCTCCTGACTCAAATATAGATATTAACTTCAATAATTCTCTATCAAAAGACCAAAGTTTTACTACTGTTACCAGTTACTTGCCCAAGAACAATAAGGGATATTTTTATCTCAATAATTTAGATATAATTATACCAATAATAGAACGATTATTTGAAAAAACATCTTACTCGATTATTCCAGAAGCCAGAGCCGCTTTAACTTCAGTAGAGTCAATTGCTTTAACTACAAGTAACCCCTTACCTTTTTTTAGTCAACTAGACATAATGGTCTCTCTTAAATCCGAGGAAAGAAATTAAAATTGAACAGGCATTACAACGAGTTAACACCTCTTGATTGACCAGTGCCCAAAGCCGAAGAATGCTCAACAGTTCCAGGATAAACCCGTCCTTTCCAAGAACCTCAGATAAAATCGTAATTCCTGCTAATGATTTTGTTGGTCGAGAAACCTCAAAGTGCTTTAGAGAGCAGAGGGATTTCTTAAGTCATTAGATATGGGAAAATACTAGGGATATAGAAAACTTTCTTAATTACTCTTTTTTCAATTTAAGTCAAACATGAATGAATATCTGAATAATTTTCTCCAGACCAATCAAATTAGCCTGCTGTTTTTAGTCATTGGCTTGGGCTATCTGGTAGGGCAGGTTAAAATACGAGGCTTCGATGTAGGGTCAGTAGCTGGGGTCTTGCTAGTAGGACTTATCTTAGGACAGTTTGACTACGAAATCTCCCCAGTCATTCAATCATTAGGATTCACTCTCTTCATTGCTTCAGTGGGTTATCAAGCAGGACCCAAATTTTTTAACGTCTTATTCACCCAAGGATTAAAATACCTCATACTGGCTTTAGTAGTTTCAGGAACAGGATTTGCTGTAGCTGCAGGAATATCAAAAGTATTTGGTTTTGCACCAGGAATACCAGCCGGACTTTTAGCTGGGGCAATGACTAGCACTCCTACCTTAGCAGCAGCTCAAGCCGCTGTTCAAGGAGGTCAGGTTCCTATTCCAGAAGGGTTGAGTGTTGATGAAGTTATTGGGAATATCAATACAGGTTATGCGATTACCTATATCTTTGGATTGGTAGGATTAATCTTGATTATTCGCTTTCTGCCCAAATTATTGGGAGTCAATCTGGCCAAGGAAGCAGCTCACTTAGAAAGTCAAAGTATTGAGCCTGATGAAGCATTGAATAACAAAGCTAGTCGTGCTATTCTCACGAGAGCTTACCACATTACCAAAGAAGACTTAACAGAGCGTCGATTATCTAAACTTTACGAACGGGTTCAAGGAGAAATCACAGTTGTAAAAATTAAACGAGAAAATGAATTTATTCCGGTGACTCCTGATACCGTCTTACGGTTAGGCGATCGTGTTACTCTCGTTGGTCATTTAGACAAAATGGTAAAAGCCTCCGATGTTCTCGGACCAGAAGTGCCTGAAGACGATTTACTAGATATTCCAAGTGAAACTGCCCAAATCGTGGTTCATAAACTGAAACCAAAAGGTCTGATATTGAGCAAATTAGCTATTAGTGAAAATTATGGTTGTGTTCTCTCAAAAATTAAGCGCTTGGGGGTTAATATTCCAGTAAACACTAATATCAAGCTACTCAACGGAGATGTTCTCTGGCTAACTGGTCCTGGGACCAATTTGGAACGACTAGGGTCGCGCTTAGGCTATTTAGAAAGGCAGGTAGATGAAACCGATTTAATTACCATGGGTCTGGGAATTGCTATTGGTGGATTGTTAGGAACCTTCGCGATTAAATTAGGCGTAATATCTCTAGGCTTAGGCTCAGCAGGAGGTTTATTAAGTGTGGGTTTAATTGTTGGTTATCTCCGCTCAGTTCATCCGACCTTTGGAAGAGTTCCTACAGGAGTAATTTGGTTGTTTACCGAATTGGGGTTGCTTATTTTTATGACTGGTGTGGGCTTAAAAGCTGGTCAAACCTTATTAACTACTTTACAATCCATCGGCCCGACCCTCTTACTCTCTGGAGTTTTAGTAACCTGTTTTCCAGTAATTGTCGGCTATTTTTTTGGGCTTTATGTACTGAAGATTTCTCCAGTGTTATTGATGGGAGGAATTACTGGCTCAATGACTAGTGGTGGCTCATTAAAGATTGTCACCTCAGAAGCTAAAAGCTCTATACCAGCCTTGGGGTACACTGGAGCTTATGCCTTTGCCAACGTGTTATTAACGATTGCAGGAAGCTTGATTATGCGTATGTAAGAACAACCAAAAATCCCCAAATGGCAGTTGGCTTAGTTTAACTTGAACTATTTTCGATAACTTGCCAAGTCGTGATAATTATGTTACCTCGCAATTAAGTTATCGGTATAGAAGGGTTCCTTAGCAGTTAAGTTAATTACTGCGGCGATACGTTTTCGTAAAAAGGGTTCCCTATAAAAATAGAATCATTGTAATCCTTGCAGTGGAACCTTAAACACTGAACATAATATTAATTGGAAAAGAGGGCAGAGATAGCCTCATTGGCGGTACTGGTGCCGATCGATTTATCTTCAAATCGGCTATTTGCCATCCTATCCAATCCCCAATACTGTTCGGTTAAGCCAAAATTATTTGGTGAAAGGGGCAGGGGGACCCCTGCTCCCCTGCCTCCCTTGCTCCCCCTGCTTGGAGCGGGAAAAAATAAAAACTCTTAACCGAACAGTATTGATCCAATCCCAATAATTTCAGCATCAATACCGATCTAATCATCTAGATAAGTTAATTAGTTCGCTGGGCTTAACTGCACCCTTTTCTGTAATAATGTGACTGATTAACTCAGCTGGAGTAACGTCGAAAGCAGGATTATAAAACTCGACCCCCGCAGGACAGATAACTGTTTCTCCTACTTGATAAATTTCAGAAGGATGACGTTCTTCAATGGGTATTAGATCGCCTTCAGCTAACTCAAAATCAACAGTAGAAAGGGGTGCAGCAACAAAAAAAGGAACGCCGTGGGCCTTGGCTACTAATGCCAGGGAATAAGTACCTATTTTATTGGCTGCATCTCCATTAGCGGCAATTCTGTCAGCACCAACAACCACAGCATCGATCGCCCCCAGCTTCATGCAGTGAGCCGCCATATTATCTGAAATAACGGTAACGGGAATTCTTTCTTGAACGCATTCCCAGGCGGTTAATTTTGCCCCTTGTAAGCGAGGACGGGTTTCGTCAGCATATACTCTATTTAGTCTTCCTTCTCGCCACGCAGAGCGAATTACCCCTAAAGCCGTGCCATATCCGGCAGTAGCTAAGGCTCCCGCATTACAGTGGGTCAGCAAGGTCAATTTAGCAGGTTCTCTAGGTAAGACCGATAAACCATTGTCCCCAATAGCGTAACAGGTTTGCAAGTCTTCTTTTTGAATTTCCTGAGCTGTTTTGAGCAGAATAGTTTTGGTTTCTTCTACAGAGGCGATCGACTCGTAGGCAATTTTGAGCATCCGCGAGATCGCCCAAAATAAATTTACGGCTGTAGGGCGAGTTTGTCTTAGAGACTCGGCGACTTTTTCCAATTGATTTAAGAATGTGGTTCGATCGTCGGTGTCGATCTCTCTGGCTCCCAGGTACATACCGTATGCTGCTGCTACACCAATAGCTGGAGCGCCTCGCACGATCATAGTTCTAATTGCCTGTGCCATGTCTTCACTGCGACCGATCTCCACAACCGCATATTCTTGTGGCAAGCGAGTTTGATCGATTAAGGCAACGCGATCGTCGTGCCACACTACTGGATATACTTGGTTTGACGACTGATTCATAGAAAGCGCCTGCATCTGTATATGTATTTATCCAGTTAGATTATCACTTCGCGAATACCGCTTTTTTAGCTGCGCGCTTACCCGTCATTACTAGAGGTACTCCATTACTAGGAGCCACAGTCACGCCGCGACGTTTGGGTTTTACTGGTCGATCGTCTGCCAATGCTAGCTGATAGCTAGATAAAACAGTACCCAACACCAATTTCATTTCTAACATTGCCAAAGCATTCCCCAAACAAAGGCGATTGCCACCGCCAAAAGGTATAAACTCGTATGGAGAATAGTTGCGCTCGATAAATCTTTCGGGCAAAAATTGTTTTGAATTGGGGTAAAGATCTTCTCGATGATGGGTTGAATAAATAGAGACAAGGAGCCTCGTGTTAGCCTCAAATTGACGACCCATAATTTCTACAGTCGAATTGGTAATGCGAGCAACGGCTGTCACAGCAACTGGATAAATTCGCAAACTTTCTTGACAAACAGCAGTCAAATATGGTAAGCGAAATATCTCCATTGGGTTTGGATTTTCTCCTAAGCTATCTATCTCTTGCAGCAGCTTTTCCTTAACTTCAGGAAGTTTGTGAACCCAGTAAAAAGCCCAAGCTAGTGCGCTAGCAGTAGTTTCGTAACCGGCAATCAAAAGAGTTATCATTTCTTCGCGCAACTCTTCATCAGTCATTGGCCGACCATCTTCGTCCGTTGCCGATAGCATTAAACTGAGAATATCATTGCTTTGGTCTTGAGGATTAGCCCGTCTGTCGTTAATTTCAGCGCTTAGAAGATCGTAAATTTTATCTCTCAATCGCAGAAATTGACCCCAAGGACTCCACGCACCCCAATCCTTTTGTAGAAACTTAAAGAAAACTACACTCGCTCGTAGTGGAGTTGAAGTTAACTCCAGCCTTTTGACCAGGAGAGGTTTGAGTTGTTCGTAACGTTCGCCTTCACTCAAACCAAATACTACCTGTAAAATTACTTCTAGAGTAATTTTTTGCATGGCATCTCTAGCAGTAAACGGCTTATTTACTTGCCACTCACTCGCCACTTTTTGAGCCGTTTGACAAATGGAGTCCCCATAGGATTTAATTTTTTCCCCGTGAAAGGGAGGCATTAGTAATTTTCGCTCTCTTTTGTGGCGATCGCCATCGAGTAAGAACAGGGAGTTATCTCCAAATAAGGGACGAAAAATTTCATTGCCACGTCCCGCATCAAAAGATTGAGGATCGGCGCTGAAAATCTGCTGAATTCCTTCGGGATTAGCAATAAATACCAATGGTGAATAGCCAAATAGCCTTATAGTAAAAATATCTCCGTAGTGCTTCGCACAATCGTCGAGAAACTCAAAAGGTGTACCAAGCCATTTGATTAACTGGAAGAATGGATGAATTTTGGGCCCGTCAGGTAGTTGCATAGTATTTTCCCTAATTTTTTTAATTTATAACCAACGCTTTTTTAGCTGCACGCTTACCTTTCATTACTAGAGGTACTCCGTTGCTAGGACTCAGAGTACCTCCGCGACGTTTGGGTTTTATGGGTCGATCGTTTGCCAGTTCTAGCTGATAGCTAGATAAAATATTAGCTAGCACCAGTTTCATTTCTAACATTGCCAAAGCATAACCGATACAAAGGCGATTGCCGCCGCCAAAGGGGATAAACTCATAAGAAGAGTATTTACGCTCTAAAAATCTTTCGGGCAAAAATTGTTTTGGATTAGGGTAAAGATCTTCTCGATGATGAGTTGAATAAATAGAAGGAACTAATGTTGTCTCGGCCTCAAACTGACGACCCATAACTTCTATAGTTGAATTGGTAATGCGTGCAAAAGCGATCGGAAGAACTGGATAAATCCTCAGGGTTTCTTGACAAACAGCAGTTAAATATGGCGAGCGAGAAATCTCTATTGGGTCTGGATTCTCTCCTAAGCTGTCTATCTCTTGCAGTAGCTTTTCTTTAACTTCAGGAAGTTTGTGTATCCAATAAAAAGCCCAAGCCAATGCAGTAGCAGTAGTTTCGTGACCTGCTGCCAAAAGAGTTAACATTTCATCGCGCAACTGATTGTCGGTCATTGGCTGACCATCTTCGTCTGTTGCCGACAGCATTAAACTGAGAATATCATTACTTCGTAGTTGTGGATTAGCGCGTCTGTCTTCAATTTCAGCGCTTAGAAGATCGTAAATTTTTTGTTTCAATCGTACAATTTGTCCCCAGGGACTCCAAGCACCTAAATCCTTTTGTAGGAATTTAAAAAAGATCACACTCGCTCGCAGTGGGGAAGCAGTTGTATCCAGCCATTCGGCAAGGGGTGGTTTAATTTGTTGATAGCGATCGCCTTCACTCAAACCAAATACTACCTGTAAGATTATTTCTAGAGTAATATCTTGCATGGCATTTCTGGCAATAAAAGGCTTATTTACTTGCCACTGAGTTGCTACTTTTTGGGCGATTTGACAAATCGAGTTTGCATAGGATTTGACTTTTTCCCCGTGGAAGGGAGGCATTAGCAATTTTCGCTCTCTTTTGTGGCGATCGCCATCAAGTGACAACAGGGAGTTATCTCCAAAAAAGGGACGAAGAATTTCATTGGCACGTCCCACATCAAAAGAGTTAGGATCGGCGCTAAAAATCTCCTGAATTCCTTGGGGATTAGAAATCACTACCATTGGTTGGAAGCCAAATAACCTCATGGTAAAGATATCTCCGTAGCGCTTCGCACAATCGTCGAGAAACTCAAAAGGTTCGCCAAGCCATTTGATTAACTGCAACAAAGTAGGAATTTTTGGTCCGTCAGGTAGTTTCATAGTATTTTTGTTTGTTTCTATTACACTTTTAAATTTAATCAATAAAATATTTCGTTGCTTTTTGATAATACCAACTTCCTAAATTGTGGCTATATATTTTCTCCCCCTCTCCCTCTCTCCCTCTCTATCCTCTCCCGTTCACGATCGTTTATAGCAAACATAAGGGAAATTGGTACTACAACGATCGCGTGTAAGCCCCGCAAATTGTAGGATTATTTTAATGCTCCCAAAAATCTCAAAGAGGTATTTAATAAAATGACAATTGCGAGTGACATTCCTACATTTTGTCAAGGCATTCAATATTTTGGGAAAGAATTACCAGAATTCGAGAAGTACGGAAAACAAGCAGCGATCGGCCAAGGAAAAAGCGCGATCGACTCCCCTACAGATCCAGCCGCAGTATATCAAACCATACTTGCTGCAGATGCTTTGCGCTACCTCATCCTACAAGTAACTGCCTCTAAAGCTTCGGGACATCCAGGCGGTTTTGCTAGCATTGCTGAGGGAATAGCTGCTTTAGTGATGCTGGGTTACAAAAATATCATCACTGAAGTAGGACACCACGCTCCTGGATTTTACAGCAATATGTTCCTCGATCGCTCTCTAGAAAAGATGGGCATAAAAACAGTAGAACAGTTGCGAGAAAGGTTCAGGGAAATGCACGGACTTCTAGGACACCTCTCTGGTTATATTCCAGGACTTCTCAACCCTGCTGGACCTTTAGGACAAGGACAGCACTTTGCTATGGCTGGGGCAAAACTTCACCCAGACGTACTTTTCCCTGTTACCATTGGCGACGGTGGTTTAGGGGAACCTTACATAATGAGTAGTTTCGGTCACTTCCACACGGCTTATCCTGAAGTTACCAACTTCCTCCCTATTTTAGTTTGGAATGGTTACAGCCAAGAACACCACAGCATGGTTTCTACTAAACCCAACGAGGAGATGATCGAATATTGGCAGGGTAACGGCTTTCAAGAAATCATTCTAGTTAATGCTAAAGACTACGACGACGCTAACCAACCTGGAGAATATGTAGACAGCAGCCAGTTTTCTTGGCAAAAACGCATGGAATTTACTCAAGGGGTTTTAGAAGCTACCGATCGCGCCGCAAAATCCGCATTGGGTGGTAAATTAACCGTGCTGATCGTCAAACAACTCAAAGGTGCTGGGGTTCACGCCAAGGGGTCAAAATCTCACAACCTCTACGGATACCATACCTTAGATAATGAAGATATTATCGCTGCTCTGAAAAATCTAGCTTTACCTCCAGAAGCTTGGCAACTAGTGCGGACTAATTTTGAACGCGCTGCTGGCGGTCCTGCTTGCGATCGCGTAGTTACAGAGAAAGAATTTCCCATACCCGACTTGGGTGAGTTACCTTTAGACGAATTTGCCGTTAAAGGGGACAAAAAAGTAGCTACCACAGCCATGGGAGAATTAATTGCTCACGTAGGTAAAAAAGATCCTAACTTTATCCTCTCCAATGCCGACGGAAATGCTGCATCGGGAATAAATAACGTCAACATTGCCCTAAAAATTGTTCACCCCACCGTTGACGATCTTTACTTTCAGGCTCCTATTGGTCAAGTTTACGAACCTTTAAGCGAAGATGCTTGTGCGGGTTTAGCCGCTGGTTTAGCCTTATTTGGGGCGCGCACTTTGTGGTGTTCCTACGAATCTTTTGCTATCAATGGTTTACCCATTTGGCAGACTGTGACCCAAGCAATGGCAGAATTGCGCCATCCTACTCCTTCTACTATTACTTTATTCACTGCTGGAGCCTTGGAACAGGGGCGCAACGGCTGGACTCACCAACGTCCTGAGATTGAAAATTACTTTGCGGCGATGATGCGCAATGGCAATATTTTCCCTCTCTTCCCTTGCGATGCCAATAGCATTCAAGCTTGCTATGAGTGGGCATTAGCAACTAAGAATAAAGGCATTACTATTACTGCAAGTAAGTCTCCTCTACCAGTGCTAACTACTTTCGAGCAAACTCGTCAAGCTTTGCACGATGGAGGAATTGTACTACACGAAACTGAAGGGAAAAAGAAAGTTGTATTTGCTGTCATTGGCGATATGGTTTTAATTCCAGTTTTAGATGCAGCAAATCACTTGGAAAATGAAGGTATAGGGGTGCGAGTTGTTTCTATAATTAGTCCTCGCCGCTTGTATCGTCCTGGCGACGTGGCTTGGGACACCGTAAGTGAACCCGACAGTCATTTTTTAGAAGATGAAGAATTCGATCGCATTTTTGGCGGCGATGCTTTAATTGGGGTAACTGGGGGTGCTAGCGGAATGTTAGAACCAATTATGTTGCGATCTTCTGTCAAGCGAGATACTTTTGCTTGGAGAAGGGGTGAAACTGCTTCTAGTGCAGGACAAGTAATGGAGTTTAATAATTTGACTGCTGAAGCTTTAGCTAAACGGGCTACTGAGTTAGTCGGTTAGTAAAAATAGTTGGGAGCGATCGTCTTTTTGAAGCGGGCGATCGCCCGTAAAGGCAACGTGAAAGCTAAGTAATACAAACATTATATCTGATTTTTACTTTAATAACTGTTTAAGTCCCGTTATGATTTAATTAATTTGACGGAATATATTCTGTAAAATAGCTGAAGAAAATTCCGGTAAATTAATTCATAATCAAATAGATAGAAGCTGATAAATGATAAAAAGATGTTAGTTTTAACAGTTGAAAATATTCAATATTGCCAACTTATTGACAAAAGAAATACTTCACATAAAACTTATGTTGGTATATTTTATAGAGGTTTTTTTTGTTCGAGTAGGTTCTTTTGCTAATAATCAAGAAAAACAAGTTATTTTAAAGTGTCGCCAGTTTTTAGAAAGAGAAGAACCTATTACATCTATAATTGTTAAAGAAACAAATAATTAAATAAGTTTGATAACAATTTAAGCACAATAACCGAAAAAAGCGGAGAAAGAACCTCTCTTGTAATTGCTTGTATTGATGATAGTAAAACTGTACAAAATCAGGTGAAATTTATCTTAGAAACTGCAGGATATCAAGTTTTGAGTATTATGAATCCTGGCTCTAGTTTGACTACAATGATTAGGCAAAAACCACAACTGATTCTAATGGATATTAATATGCCACAAATTAGCGGTTATAAGTTGTGTAAGATGCTCAGCCGTTCTCAGAAATTAAAAGATATTCCTGTAGTAATGCTGACAGGAAGAGAAGGGAGAATTGACAAATTAAGAGCGAAAATAGTCGGTGCAGTTCAGTATTTAACTAAGCCTTTCGCTCCCCATCAACTAATTGAAGT
>JASJDA010000185.1 GCA_030065755.1 Prochloraceae cyanobacterium
GTCTGCAAAAAGTTAATTTTTTATTAGGGAACCCTTTTACGATAACTTTTTTGCTTTGTTTATAACTTAAATACTATAGAAGGGTTCCCTAATAAAAAATAAAAACACCTCTCGCATCGGCGGGAAACAGAAAGCCCCGACTAAGGCTGTGCCTCAAGTCGTGGGTACTTCACAGACAGAAGTCGCCACGTACAAATATAAGATAGATTTTAGTCATACTCGAATGAGCCAAGTAATAGTCACATTCTATAAATTTATCAAGTTACCAGACTTCCAGGCAAAAAGACAGCCTCTACTAGAATTTTGTCAAGAAAGAGAGATTAAAGGCACAATTTTGTTAGCTGAGGAAGGCATTAATGGGACGCTTGCGGGTTCTTCTCAAGCTATAGATTCAATACTGGCATATTTGCGCTCCGATCGTCGTCTAGCAGACCTAGAAGTTAAAGAATCTAGAGCAGAAGATAATCCATTCGATCGCCTGAAAGTCAAGTTAAAAAAAGAAATAGTTACCATTGGCATACCAGAAATTAATCCAAGCGATCGAGTAGGGAAATATGTCAAACCTCAAGATTGGAATGAGTTAATATCGGATCCAGAGGTGATGACAATCGACACCCGCAACGCTTATGAAGTAGCGATCGGCAGTTTTAAAGGAGCGATCGATCCCAAAACTGACTCTTTTCGAGAATTTCCCGAATACGTGCGCGAAAATCTAGATCCTGCAAAGCACAAAAAAGTAGCTTTATTTTGCACTGGAGGAATTCGCTGTGAAAAAGCGACATCTTTTTTGCTAAATGAAGGCTTTGAAGAAGTTTATCACCTCAAAGGCGGTATTCTCAAATATTTAAAAGAAATCCCCTCACAAGAAAGTATTTGGGAAGGAGAGTGTTTTGTTTTTGACGATCGCGTTGCTGTCAAGGATGGGTTAGAAGAAGGTAGCTATCAGCTGTGTTTTAGCTGCGGCAATCCTATATCTGAAGAAGATAAAAACTCACCTTTATACGAACAAGGTATATCTTGTCACCATTGTTTCGATCGTCTCACCCCAGAAAAAAGAGCGCGTCAACAGTCAAAAATCCGAAATAAAAATCGACTTTAAAAATACATTTGCCAACAAACAAAACTCGTGAGATTAGATCGTGTCGTCGTACATATAGCAAACGAACCAGCAGGAATTATGTTTGTTGCTTATTTTGTGTAGATTCGAGTTGTTTAAACTTCTGTTCTATTAAAAGATCTTGACTGCTACAAATAGCTTCCAAATCTACTATCCGTTGTTCTAAGGTGTGAATTGATTCGGTTAACTCAGCAATCTTTTTGGGTTGCCGATTTGAGGGTCTCCAAACTCCTACCGTACCTCCACCAGCACCTAAAACAACCGTCAAGGGTAAAATTACACCACTTTTAGTCATGGCTACTAGGGGAATCGAAATAGCTAGCATACCCGTAGCAAATGCCCAGATAATTGCAGTAGTAGCAATTTTAGAACCATTACTTTCTGGTTGACTTTTCATCAGTTATTGAACTCGATCGCTTTTTATATAAGTTTGTTTTTATTATAGTTATAGCAACCCAGGCGATAAATTAGTAAATATATAGCTCCTTTTTTATAGCGATATGGTAGGATTATCATAGCGCTCGATTTGAGTAACACACAATAGCTCGATGCAATCTTCCGTAGCAATGTTTTAATCTAGTATTTTCTTATCGTTTCATCTAGATTAAGTAATTTTTTCTTTACTCTTACCTTTTAATCCTCATTCAGCAATGCCAGAAACAGGCACTAATTTGCCATCGTCGCTCAACTTATATTGTTTTCCTCGCCACTCAACAGTATTGCCGATTAAACCGAAAAACCAAATAATAAAACTAGCAATATCTCTTAAAGGTACGAGCCAAAGAAACTTTTGAGCAACAGAATCTTTAATACATTTTACTGCAACTATCCACGCCAAAAGTAATCGAGTACTCCAGACGATCGCTAGCACAGTCCAACCTAATAAAGATCCCAATGTAGCAATTAAAAAGAATAAACTAGTGACTGTCCCCTGGGTAAAAATCAAGCCTAAATAACTCCAAAATCTTTCAACGCGAATACAACGGTACCAACGGATTTGGTGACGGAAAAAATTAAGGATGTTTTCTGTTGTCAAAAAGTGTTCGACTATATAATCAGAAAGAAATACTTTATATCCTAATTGAGTAGGAAGGTTGCCCAATTTAAAATCGTCTGCTAAATAATCGGCGATCGCGGCAAATCCACCAAGAGAATTTAATACAGTTTTACGAATTAAAATAGTAGAACCAAAGGCGAAATTCATCCCCTCTAACTTCCTAGCAGTTAAAACGCTGGGATGGAAGTCAGTAGAGATTCCTAGGGCTTCAAAAACTGCAAATTTTCCTTTAGGTCTAGATTTATACAAACAAGTAACTACGGCAACCTTTTCCTCAGCTAAAGGTTGTACTACTCGCCGCAAATAGTCAGATCTAACCCTAATATCGCTATCAGCAATTAGCAAGATTTCGTGTTTAGCTTGAACTACGGCATTAGCAAGATTGCTTACTTTCAAATTAGCGCCAATAACGCGAGAATCGATCGCCAAACTGATGTCTATTTCTGGAAAATCTCCGATTATTTTCTCGACGATCGCTACAATTGGATCGGTTACTTCTCGCACGGCAAAAATTACTTGATATTGGGGATAATCCTGCTGACAAAAAGAAGTAAAATTATCGTAACTATCAGGTTCTACTCCGCAGAGAGGTTTGAGAATAGTTATGGGAGGATGGAAGTTAGTATCTATTGGTGCGGCGGGGAGAGAAAAAAACTGTATTGCGGCATAAATGGTATACCAATAATAGGCGATCGCCGCTACACAAAACGGCAAAATCAACCAAGATATATATTCGATTGGGTTATTAATTGACATTTGTTATTGGTTATTAGTAGTTAGGATTGACCTCCTCTCCGCACTTCTAGGGCGGAGATTCCCCTAAAATAAGCTCAGTTGAACTACTTCAGGAGTGGTTGACGATTCATCACGAACTGCTCCCGAAGTAGTCTGACACTCGCTCCAACGTCCGTTTTTAGCCTCTGATAGCCCACCAGCGGCTTTGATATTTTTAGCTGCATTGATATCACGGTCGTGCTGTTTTCCACAGTGCAGACAAGTCCAAGCTCTAACATTAAGCTCTTTTTTGCCGCCATGGAATCCACAAGCAGAACATTTTTGAGAGGTAGCCTCCCACCTATCAATTACAAAAAAATCTCTGTTATATTTTTCGCATTTAGCATCTAATAATGACCTGAAACTGTACCATCCAGCATCACTAATGGCTCGCGATAATTTACGGTTTTTTACCAGACCAGAAACGTTTAAATCTTCAATAGCTATTGCTTGGTTTTCGCGTACTAATCTAGTACTTAGCTTTTGAAGAAAATCATTTCGGGAATCTTTTACTTTGGCATGAAGTTTTGCTAATCTTAGCTGGCGTCTTGTTCGTCGATTAGAGTCCTTTTTCGCTTTAGATAATCTTCTGTTGGCTTTTTTGATACGGCGCAACATTTTTTTATGCAGTCTGGGATTCTCAATTTTTTCACCATCACTTAAAATAGCGAAGTATGTTAATCCTAGGTCAATGCCTACTGACTTATCAGTTTTGGGTAATTGTTCGGGATTAATCTCAACAACAAAAGAAGCAAAATATCTATCAGCAGTATCTTTAATTATCGTGACAGAACTAGGCGCACTTGGTAACGGTCTGCTGTACAGGATTGGTATATGACCAATTTTAGCTAATTTGACTGAAGTTGAATGTACACTAAAGCCACCTTTTCTAAACCTAATAGCTTGTCTTGATTGTTTTTTCTTGAATTTAGGTTTGCCTACCTTTTTGCCTTTTCGCTTTCCTTTTAAGCTACTAAAATAGTTATTCCAAGCTTGTTGTAAGTCTCTAAATGATTGCTGTAAAACAATATTAGATACTTCAGATAGCCAACATCGCTCGATAGTTTTTTTAGCTTGAGTAATTACTTGCTTATCTACATTTTTAGGTGTTGTTTGCCCTTTCAAGCTAGCTTTCTTATACAACCAGAGCGCGTCGTTCCAAACGACGCGAGCGCAACCAAAAGCTTTTGCTAATGGTTCTATTTGATTTTTTTGAGGATAAATGCGATAGTTATATCTAGCTTTCATGTGACTATTTTATAATAATTAAAAGCTTTTTAATATAAAGATTTGATCTATTGATTGTAGAGTAAAGCCGTCCTTCTAGGACGGGGCTTGAAACCCAAAATTTTGGTCAGTTGTCAATGTTTGCTTCTGAGATCTCTACTGACTTGCGAATGGGCGATCGTAGGGACTTATTCAACTAAGTGAAATAATTGTAACTCCCAAACCAATAACACTTATGCCTAGCAACCTTCCCATTGATATGTTCTCGTGTAAAACAAAGTGCGCTCCTAGAATGCTAAAGACATAACCAATTGCCGTAGAAGGACGTATTAAGCTAATATCTGCCCAACTGAGCAAAGAAATAAACATCAAAAAAGAGATAGCATAACAAGCGATACCACCGATAATAGAAATATTACTTAAAATTCGCCCAATCCAGCCCCATATTTTGGAGAGCGATCGAGCAGAAATTTCGCCCGCTTTTTTAACCCCTTTAGCTGTAAGTATGTCTCCTGCTGAATCGGCTAAAGCCATAAACACCACCCCCAGCCAAATTTGAGGCATATAGATATTTAAAGGTGGTACGAACATAAATGGAGGTAATGCTGTTTTCTGTGTTTGAGAGTTGGCGAGCGCAGAGTTTTTTTTGTCGCTCCAACCTACAATAAACACTCCTAATCCTATGGTAAGGGTTGCCAGCCAGCGAATCCCAGAAACTTGCTCTTGCAGAATCAGCCAAGCGAATAAAGAATTCAAAGGATAGCTGCAAGCGTGGATCGGTAAAACGTAGCTTACATCCAACCGCGAGATGGCGATTAGATAAATTAGCATCGAAAAAGTGAGAGTAGAAACTCCCAGCAAAATCCAGGGACTAGTAAACAAATAGTAAATTAAGTTAGACAGTGCATCTGGAGAGAAATAATTGACTTCGCCAAAAACTTTCATTCCTTGGCTGAGCCAAATATCGCCCAAAACTTGAGTTATTACTAGCGTTGTTAAGAGAAAAAACTTTTTCACTTTTCCTCACTCATCCTCAGATCGTTATAGTTGGTAAGTTGAAAATTGTTTGAGTGTAGGGTTTCTCTCACTCTATCGCTCAATAATGCCGCTAACTCTATTTTTCCAGAACCTTCTAGGTTTGGATGGGAGTAAATTTCTATTAGATCGGCTTTCATTTTTCCTAGGGAGTGCAGTAGATATTGTTCGGTAATTTTGCCTGTTTGCAACAAACCGTAAACCCTCTCAGCAAAGCCAATTCCTTTGGGTGCGAGCAAGTTTTCGCCATAGCGACGCATTGAAGTAAAAATAGACGACCAAATTACTTTGGTCAATAAATTGGCGCGATCGAAGTTTAAATTTAGACTCAATTCTTCGTAAGGTAGCCGCACGAAATTGATTTGAAACTCATCAACAAATTCAGCTAGATTTTCCAATACAACTGGATGACAGTGAAGGTGTAAGTGACCGTCTACGTGCGATAGCTGCAGTCCAGTTTGCCGAAATTTTTCTAGTTGAGCCCTAATTTCTAAACGAAGTTCTTGCCGTGCTGCTCTATTAAATTGATAGTGCAATCCTGCTCGAACTGGATCCCTAGGAAAGTTCCTATTTTCGTCTACTAAATGAGGAATTTTCTCAGGCTCTAGAACCGATTTACCACATACTAAGACTAGATGCAATCCCACCCCTAGTTTTGGACGCGTTTTGGCAAGGGCAACAGCTTCCTCAAAACTATTTCCCGTTACCATCAAGCTAGTACTTGTCAGTATACCTTTGTCGTGAGCGCGGAGAATAGCTTGATTTACTTCAGTTGAAAAACCAAAGTCATCCCCATTGACGATCGCTTTTCTGCTACTTGACATATTTGAGATTTTGAAAGATATTTTTGAGGCTTTGAGAGAATAATAATAAAGTTTATTCCTTTGCTTTTGTTTTTCACTTTCAAGTTTCATTAGTACCTCACACCAATAATTTATAAGAGCGGTTAAAATTAGATTATCCAGTCAAAGAAATAATTCCTACTCCCATACCAATAACTGCGATACCTGTTAAACGTCCGAGGGTCATTTTTTCTTTTAAGATATAATGGGCTCCCAAAATACTAAAGACGTAGCCCATTGCTGTAGCAGGGCGTATAAAGCTAACGTCAGCCCATGTTAGCAAGCAAATAAAAGCCAAAAAAGAGAGCCCATAACAAGCTATCCCCACCCCAATTAAAGGATTGGTAAGAATGCTCCTGAAGGATTTTAACATCTTCGAGCGTGAAAGTAGACTGACTTTTCCTATCTGTTTCATTCCCTTTGCCATGAATATATCTCCTGCTGAGTCAGCAAATACTAGAGTTAGCAACCCCAGCCAAGTCTTGGATATGAGAGTTCCAGGAAACAGAAACAGGGAAAAATTGATTGGTCTTTTCAGCTTCCACCAATTTGCTTTGCGCTTTTGTTCTAAAAATTTGGATAAATTATTAGTTTTCGAGAGTTTTTTGCTTTCGCTCCAAGTGATAATAAATACTCCCACTGCTATAGTTAAAGTTGACAGCCAGCGCAGATAAGAAATGTGTTCGTCTAGAATTGACCAAGCTAGGATAGCATTTAACACGTAACCCAAAGAGCGAATGGGAAGTACGTAACTGAGATCTAACCGCGAGATAGCGGTTAAATAGAGTAATAAAGCCAAAATTAAGCTAACAACCCCCAACCAGATCCAAGGGTTAGCCAAGACATAGACGATAAGTTCGCCCCCAACCGAAAGACTGAAGGATTTGACTTCGCCAAACATTTTCATTCCTTGGCTTAGCCAAATATCGCCTAATACCTGAGTTGTTACCAGCAATACTAGGATAAGAATATTATTCACGGTAATATAGCCTCGATCGGCACGTTAATTTTTTAACCCATATATGAAAATACTAATTTTTTCTTACTTTAAGCAAGTTTGTGCCGCAAGTTGTAACATTTTTGCTGTTGGCTATTTGCTCTTAGCTGTTTGTTGCTAAGGCTGCATGCATCATAGACTTGAGAACTTTTTTTTATTATTTAAAACCCAAGAACCACGTAAATTGAATTATCGATCTACAACCTATATTTCTGACAATTCAGCGGCATCTTTTTCGTCATCGATGGGGGTGTGGGGAATGTGGGGAGTGTGGAGAATGTGGGAAGATCGAGAAAGGCTAGTAGCAATCGCAAAATAGCTAATCTGCGTAAAGATACATTAGATAAATTGACAACTAATTTGGCGTATAGTTTTGTCTATCTTTGGGTAATATTGTCTTATTTTTAGCTTAATTCGCAAGAATCCCTACACTGTAATATGAGTGAAGCGAGATATTCAGTGTAGGATGAATCGCGAGATTTTTTTTCCTCAATATCTCGTCTTATTCTTGGAATTACCAGTTGAACTGAGTGAGACCAATTCTTTTTCTATATTTCTGTTCACTTTCTTTAGATGAGAATTTTGGGCCCAATTTGGAGAAGATTTGGGATTGTATTTTTTTCTTTCACCTTTTACTGCCAATACTGCTACTCCTATTATTACTGCAAAAGTCCCCATAATTGCCCCTTCTTTTACCTGTTCAATTACCCTGTTTTCTAGATGTTGAGGCAATCTATCCATATAAGGGGAAATCTCTTGATATATACTTTTTTCTGGACTAGGAGCCGCTAAAACAGAGCTTGTTGCTCCACCGATCAGCAATCCTAAAGTTATCCCTGTTAATAATTTAATTGCTTGTGACTTCATTGTTTTTAATTCATTAAATCTTTATATAAAGAAGATTAATTTTAAACCCAATCTTATTGGAATTTTTATTAACTCTTTATACTTCATAACTTCAGACTAACTTTTTGATTAATCAAACCATGCGATCGAAATCAATTATTTTTGCGATCGTAAGCTTAGATGTTGAGTGACGTGAGTTCGAAGGGGCTAGAAAAGGATTGAATACATATCTTTGTCGTTCTCTCCTCTCGATCGTCATTTGATATTAAAAAAAAGTATAAAAAATCGATCGTTCGCCCATAACCCAGTTAACGTTTGTGTAAAAAACCTAAGAATAAATAGTATTCAATGGAAGTAAAATTACTAATTACACCACAGGAATTGAAAGACTTGCAACAAAGAGGGGAACCATTAGTAATAATCGATACCCGCTCTGCTTCAGAATATGAAATAGAACATATTCCAGGTGCTATTAATATACGAGAAATTTTTACTTACTTAATAGATAGTTCTGCACCAGAAGTTTTAGAAAAATTACAACAAGATTTTGCCAAGTTATTGGGTGATGCAGGTTTATCTGGTGAAGAAACTGCAGTTATTTATGAAGATACATTGACTAAAGGATACGGGCAATCTTGTCGAGGATACTTTCTACTAAAGTATTTAGGTTATCCCAAAGTCTCTATTTTGCACGGGGGTTACAAAGCGTGGCAAAAAGCTAACATTCCAACTACAGCAGAAGTACCAACACCGACACCAAAGTCTTTTCCTCTTTTAGTAAATTCAGAAATAATGGTGACAAAAGAAGAAATGTTAAAGTCTTTGGACGATCCTAACATTATTAAACTCGACGTGCGCGATCGAGACGAATGGATGGGATTGAGTTCTTCTCCTTACGGAAAAGATTTTTGTCCGCGCAAAGGTAGAATACCTGGTGCTGTCTGGATAGAATGGTATGAAATGATGGTACCAAATTCAGATATTCCCGAATTTCTCCCCTCCGAAGAAATTCTTAAAATTGCTCGACAAGTAGGGATGAAACCAGAGCAAACAGTATATATTTATTGTTTTAAAGGTTCGAGAGCTGCTAATACTGCGATCGCTCTCAAGCAAGCTGGATTTAAAGACGTAAGGAATTATTTTAGTTCTTGGAATGAATGGTCGAGAGATCCTTCACTTCCCATTGAAACTGGAACTCCTTAGCTTATTTATTATTTATTTTTGTTGCTTTTAACTGGATTCATTAGCTCTTCTAGCCAAGTAAATATTCTTGAAGAAAGTAAAGTCAATCCGAAATAAATTAAAGCAACAGTAATATAAATTTCAAAAGCACGATAGTTATTAGCAACTATTAGTTGACCTCGACGAAACAACTCCTCAAAACCGATCGCCGCTACTAAACTAGTATCTTTCAGAATGATAATAAACTCATTGCCTAAGGGTGGTAACATGCGGCGTATGGCTTGAGGAAAAATAATATGGCGCAGAGTTTGAAGCTTTCCCATACCCAAAGAAAAAGAAGCTTCCCACTGTCCTATCTCGATCGACTGAATTCCCCCTCGAATAATCTCAGAAAGATAGGCAGAAGAATTTAAACTTAAAGCTATTATTGCTGCTGAAAAACGAGCTAATTGAAATTCAAGACTCAAATTTTGAAATAATGCTGGCAAACCAAAATAAATCGTGAAAATTTGCACTAGTAAGGGAGTTCCCCGAAAAAAATCCACATAGAATCTAGCACTGCAACGTAAAAACTGATAGCGGGAAAGTCGAGCCAGAGCTAATAAAGTCCCCAAGATCGTGCCTATAGACACTGAAAAAGCTGTTAATTGTAAAGTGACTGAAGTTCCTAATAAAAGACTGGGAAAGGCATCTACGATCGCTTTGAGAGAATCAAACAATTGTTGCTAGTTTCCTTTGAGGGATGGTGCTATTGCTGGTAGTGGAGGTGGTTCGTTCCCAAACCACTTTTGATAGATTTTGGCATAGATACCATTTTCAATTAAAGTATTTAAAGCTCGATCTATGGGATCTAAGTAAGGCGAACCTTTGGGTAAAGCAATACCGTAGTATTCTTCGGTCAATAACTTGCCAACAATTTTTATTCGTTTGAAATTGCCAACCTCGATCGCGTGGGAGGTAACAGGAGCATCGTTAATTACAGCTTTAACATTACCATTACTCAATTCCATTAGAGCAAGGGGAGCAGAATCAAAAGTAATAATTTTTGCTCCTGGAATAGTACGGGCTGTTTTTGCTCCTGTGGTTCCAATTTGCACCGCAATCTTTTCATTTTTTAGATCTAAAAGCGAATCGATCGAGTCGGTTTGACTTTGAACGGCGATCGCCAGTCCCGACTTAAAATAAGGACGGGAAAAAGATACTACTTTAGCTCGTTCTGGGGTAATAGTTATGCTGCTGATTGCCCCGTCTACCTGTTTTGACTGTAAAGCTGGAATAATCCCATCAAAAGGCAAGCTCTCAAATTTTACCTTTAAACTAGCTTCTTTTCCCACTGCTTCCATAAGGTCTATACTAAAGCCTTCTAATCCATCGCCAGATTTTGCCAGCATTTCAAAGGGAGGAAAAGCAGGTTCTGTAGCGACTTTGAAGAATTTTCCTCGATCGCCAGTTTGAGGAGTGCTATTACAAGCTACTACTAATAAAAAAGAGATTAAAGTAAGAGCCAGTCGAGGTAGCCACTTTATTTTTATAATCGTCATAACCTAGAGTAAAAATCTCAAACTTACTGTTCTATTCCCTATTCCCTATTCCCTATTCCCTATTCCCTATTCCCTATTCCCTATTCCCTGTTCCCGAATCAGAGATTGAGTTCTAGCAGTAAATCCTGCATTTGTTAGATATTCAACTGTCGATCGATCCTCTTGTACCCAATACTTCTGACCCAAGCGAACAAATTGACGCATTCGATCGCCATTAATAATAGCTACAACAGGTACTTTTATCTTATTTTTCTCTCCAGATCGTTCTTGTAAAATACTTTTTAATTTTTGTTGAACTGCAGTATCGATTGCTTCAGAGGCTGAGAGTTCGATCGTCACCATTCTCACCTTGTCTACTGGTTCAGCATCTTCGACAATTAACTGAACTTTATCGTCTCTTCGTTCTACTTTTCCCCAAATAATTAAGCAAGCATCTTCATTAAGCAAGCTTTCTATGCGTTCGTAAGTACTAGAAAATATTACTCCATCTGCTTGACCAGATACATCTTCCATCTGGACAAATGCCATGGGATTGCCATTTTTATTGATAATTTTTTTCACCGAATCTAACATCACAACTGCACTAACTTTTTGCTTCGATTTTTGTTCTGATAGTGCAGATAGATTAATAGGAGATAAAATTTGAACTGCATCGGCGATCGACTTGAGAGGATGATCGGAGACGTAAAAACCCAAATGTTCTTTTTCTAGCTTGAGTTTTTCTTGTACTGAATAATCGTCTGTGTTTGGCAAAGTAGGTTCTGTTTCAAATACTTTATCCTCTTCCTTTCCTACCGAACTATTATTAGCTGCAAAATCAAAAAGATTTAATTGACCGCTTTCTTTTTCCTTAGCGCGGTTTTGCGCCCATTTAGTGACTAACTCGATCGATTCTATTAATTGCTTGCGATTGTTATGAATCTTGTCAAATGCCCCGCAATAAATTAAAGTTTCTAGCGCGCGACTATTAACAACGCGCAGATCGACACGTTGGCAAAAATCAGCAAAAGATTTAAATGTTCCTCCTGCTTTTTCTCTAGCGTTCAGAATATTTTCGATCGCTCCTTCCCCCACAGTCGGTACTGCTGAAAAACCAAAAAGTATTTGATTTCCTATTGGCGTAAAATCTCTCTCAGAATGATTGATATCGGGAGGTTTTACCTCTATGTTCATTTTTTGGCAATTTTCCCGATATTTTTCCACTTTGTCTTTATTGTCGCTATTAGCAGTCAACAAAGCGGTCATGTATTCGACGGGATAATTTGCTTTTAAATAAGCTGTTTGATAAGTGACATAAGCATAAGCGGTGGAATGAGATTTATTAAAGCAATTGGATGCTACTAAACCATTAGCCAACAAAAAATTATGTTCTGTTTCTACCCCAATATCGTAAACTTTTTGAATCCCCAAAGATTTACGACTGACAATTTTAACCATAGCTGTTTGTTGTTTGCTGTTTGCTATTTGCTATTTGCTGTTTGCTGTTTTTTTATAACTCTCTCCCTCATCTCCCCCTCTCCCCCTCTCCCCCTTCCCACACTCTCTACTCTTTGCCTTTAGCGATCGGATTTTCGCGACCGCTTACATTTTCGATAGCGCCTAGTGCTGCTCTAGATCCAGCTATTATATCCCTTTCTTCTCCACCTAAATAGAGTCGTCCGAAGCTACCAACTGCCTGAACCTGTAAAATATTAATTAAAGCTGCTTTTTCGGCTTCATTAGCAGCTAGGGCAGCGTAAGCGGCAGGTTGGACTTCCAAAACATAAAGGGTTTGTCCTGCCAAAATTAACTGTCCTCGTCGGTTGCGATTAATAAGTTGTGCTTGGTGTGCGTCAATATTACGGATAATTTGACTGGAGACAACTTGTGGTTTGAGACATTCCCTTTGGCTAACTCCTAGCGCCTCTAAAATTGCCTTTCCTGCCGCTTTGGTTTCTCCTTGTTTGCTAGAGTGAACTTCCAGAAGACCGTAGAGTCTTTCCACAAATAAGACTCCAGGACGCACTACAGCAGACTTGAGAGCAACATCAGTAATTCTATTAATTTCAATGCCAGGTGAGATTTCAATCCACAGCGAAGCATCTCCTGGTAATGGTAAAAACCCCAACGCTACCGTGCCTATATAAGCAGCGTGTTGAGGTTGTAAGTTGTCTAGATATACGTAACTGCGGAGTTCTACACCCAAAATTTACCTCTCTTCCACGAGAAGACCTACATTTTTTAATGTAGGATGAATCGCACTCAAGATTTTAAATCAATTCTTAAAACTACTCTCCTCAAAGTCGGTAAATTCAGATATCGTACACTCCATTTACACGCTAGTAAAATAGGTCAACATCAGTCATCAGTTATCAGTGAACAGTTATCAGTTAGGTTTTTCTGTGGGAGTCAGAGTCCCCTACCTCTATAGGTAGAACGTCTCACGCTTTGGTTTAAATCCAAAGCGTGAGACCTGATAACTGATAACTGATAACTGATAACTGTTTTGATCGAGATATTAAACACCCCATAAAAACTCCAGGAATTTACTAACTTAATTTTGTTGAATTAATTCTTGAAACCACTTATTTTCTCGAATGCTGTCAAAATCTCGGTCAGTTTTTGCCAGCTTTCGATATTCAGGATTCAAACTGATAGCTTGTTTCAAGTTCTCACGTGCTAAGTAAATATTGTTCTGCAAGGCGTAAGCGCAAGCCCTGTAGTACCAGGCTGAGTCTAATAGGGGGTTGAGTTCGATCGCTCGCTCAAAAGCAGCAACCGCTTCTTCTAACTTACCTTGCTGGGAATAAACAAGGCCCAAAAGGTTGTGGAAAAAAGCATATTGGGGGTCGAGTTCGATGGCCCGTTCATAAGCAGCAACCGCTTCTTCTAACTTACCTTGCTGGGAATAAACAAGGCCCAAAAGGTTGTGGCCAACAGCATCTTGGGGGTTGAGTTCAAGGGCCCGTTCATAAGCAGCAACCGCTTCTTCTAACTTACCTTGCTGGGAATAAACAACGCCCAAATGGTTGTGGAAAAGAGCATTTTGAGAATCGAGTTCGATGGCCCGTTCATAAGCAGCAACCGCTTCTTCTAACTTACCTTGTTCTTTATAAACAAGGCCCAAATTGTTGTGGCAAACAGCATATTGGGGGTCGAGTTCGATGGCCCGTTCATAAGCAGCAACCGCTTCTTCTAACTTACCTTGTTCGTTATAAACAA
>JASJDA010000018.1 GCA_030065755.1 Prochloraceae cyanobacterium
CTTGGTTGACTACTCAATGTATCGGTGGAAGAAAATTATTTTTAATAAGGAAGTCCTTTTCCCGATAACTTATCGCCCTTCGCAGTTAACTAGACTGCTATAGAGGACTTCCTTATTAAAAATGAATTATTCGTTACCCATTGAGAGTAATCTCAGAGGTTAATTCGTTCCTAACTAGCCTTGGTTTTCGACCTTAGAGTTCCTTTTAGATCACCAGGAATGTTCGGGTGCAATCAATCATTACAACTGTATGATTGACTTTTTTCTGCTTAAGACTTACAGATTTCTATTCCATGGTCTTGTTTTGACCGCAGCGTTGACGTGAAGTCGGAGCCTTATTCCGCTACTTGTGGTTTCATTATGGTGACATAAAGGTAAATTAGGCTTTTAGCTTTCTCATAGCCGATTGCTAGCCGAGTTTCCACATTTAGGCTTGTAGATATCGACATTTCACCCCGCTTCAGGGATTGATGACCATTCGCTACCCTGGGGGCGATGCTTTTACTCCTGCACCTGGAGAGATGGACTTGCTTGTCTCTTTTGCGAATCTAGAAAGATTATTAAGATTAGGTATTTTTGTTACATTTCTTCAACTATCTCAGTTGTAGCTGTATAATTTTATACCATGCTCACCATCAAGCTAGTTAAGTTGTCTAGGTTCAGAGAGATTATGGCACTCTCCGTTAATTCCTAGCGGCTAAATCCTTCAAACTGTTGCCCTGTAAAGGTTACAGTTGATTTCTAGCCAACGAATCGCACAGTTGTAATGAAACCTGGAGCAACGGCATTAACTGTGATTCCACGAGAAGCAAGTTCTTTGGCAACGGTTTTAGTAAAGCCGATCGCCCCTGCTTTGGCCGCACTATAATTAGCCTGACCTGGATTGCCCATTTGTCCGGCAACCGAAGCAATATTGATAATCCTTCCGCTTTTTTGTTTTAACATTACTTTACTAACCGCCCTGGTACAGAGAAAAACTCCAGTAAGATTGAGGTCGATTACGGCTTGCCAGTCTTCTGGTTTCATTCGCAGTAACAGACTATCGCGGGTAATGCCAGCATTATTCACTAAAATATCAATGCGACTAAATTTTTCTAGGGTTTGTTTGAGCAGATTATCTACTTCCTCTGCTTTAGAAACATCTGCTTGTAGCGCGATCGCTTCTCCTCCTGATTCGTTAATTTCTTTGACTACAACTTCTGCGGCATCACTAGAACGAGCGTAGTTTACTACTACTTTTGCTCCTTCTACGGCTAAAGCTAAAGCAGCTGCCCTTCCAATTCCCCGCGAAGCACCTGTAACAATTGCAACTTTCTCTGTTAACTTTTGCAAATTTTTTGGCAATACTTCCATCAAAAATTTTCTCTCTAATTTCTATGTTTATCTATTTAGATAAGAGCAATTTTGCACTAGAATCAAGCTAGTCGCACTCTTTAACATAAGTAAAAATAATTTCTCTTTATATATGGCAGTTAAAAAAACATTTTCCAGCTTTAGCGAACTCCTCGCCAACTCAGATGTTCCAGTGCTAGTAGATTTTTATGCTACTTGGTGCGGGCCATGTCACATGATGGCACCAATTTTGGAAGAGGTGGGAATTAAGATGAAAAATCTTTTGCAAGTGGTAAAAATCGATACAGACAAGTACCCCGATCTAGCTTCTACCTATAATATCGAGGCTTTACCGACCTTAGTACTGTTTAAACAAGGTCAACCCGTGGAACGCATTGAAGGGGTAGTGCAACCGCAGCAGTTAATCGAACATTTACAAACCTTGCTTTAGCTAAAATAGGCAAGATCTTAATTGGTTAGTTGTTATTGTTTATTTTTCTGGTTCTCCTCGATAGAGTAAGTACGATATTTGTCGTACTTGCTTAAAACTTTGTAGCTCGCGATCGAATCTGCAAAAACTTCCAGATAAATAGCTATTAAACATATCTTTAAGATAAAAGTAGTAAATTGTTCGGGGTAAATGTAGGAGCTATTTTGCCTAAAATGCTGAAAATTAGCAGAAATGTACGATTGTGGATTTTTTTAGGTAAAGATAAAAATAAACAACTGTGACGTTTGTAATTATTCTGTAACAAAATGAGCAACTTAAACCAAGAGTTCGAGTATATATTGGCGATCGAAGATACTAAAGGTCAACGCATTATTCCTTTGAATAAAGATATGTATTCATTAGGGCGCGCTTCCAATAATTCCATTATCGTTTACGATCGGCAAGTTTCTCGCTATCATGCGACATTACTGCGCCAAAAACAGCGTTCCAATGAATATTTATTTTGGATAGTCGATGGGAATTTAAAGGGTCGTAAAAGCACTAATGGAATATTTATTAATGGAGAATACCGTACCCATCACAAGCTCAAAATTGGAGATTTGATTAGCTTTGGCGATCGGACTAAGGCAAGATATTATCAATTTTCAGGAAAAACAGTTGAATTATTCAAATCAGTTCAAAATATGGGTCAATCTCTAATGTCTAAAGTTTTAATACAAGAAGAAAATTATAAAGAAACTAAAATAGAAAATTATAAAGAAACCAGGATAGGAAATTATAAAGAAACTATGATAGCATAAAGTCGATCGAGCCAAGTTAGCTTGGATTGCCAACACCTGAGGGCGACCCAACCTAGAGAATAATACTTTTTGTTACAGATAAAATTCTTAGGAAATTTGAGAAATAACCAAGTTTTTGTCCGCTCTTCGCTCTCTCCTAATTTACCCCATCTTCAATATATATCTGTGAAAGTTACCGCAGAAAATCTCCCAAATTCCGATAGAAGTGGGAGATTTTCTGTAAAAATAATAAGAGTAATCCTAATTCAAAGACGATCGTAGAGATAGAGTAAAGTAGTCCACTTGAGAGTTGGCATCTCAATTTCCAATTCAAACTAAGGAACGTAAGGAGTTCGTATCTTACAAAATTATGTGGGTGCAAACCCTATCCTAAGAGTTGGTGGGCAAGTTTACCAGCTGAGGAGGAAATAAACTCATAATGGCACAACTCAATCAGATTGCAGCAGAGCAAAATGGAGAATTAGAGGCTCCTTTAAGCCAATTCTCTGAAAATTTTCCCAGTCGTAAAGCAAAAAGGCAACTAGCAGATACAAATTCTCAAAAAGTTCAACTAGATCTCAAAGCAATAAATCTAAAACTTACTGATGCTGAAGCCCCTGAGATAGTCGAGTGGGCTGCTGCAACCTTCAACGAAGGCTTAGTTATGACTACTAGTTTTGGCATCCAGTCTGCCGTGATGTTGCATCTAATAACAAGGGTAGTTCCTGATATTCCAGTAATTTGGATTGATACTGGCTACTTACCAAAAGAAACTTATCTATTTGCTGATGAGTTGACACAAAGGCTGAAGTTGAACTTGAAAGTTTATCAGTCTCCTATAAGTCCAGCGAGAATGGAAGCTATCCACGGCAGATTGTGGGAGCAAAATGATGTAGAGTCTTTAAACCTTTACGATGGGCTGCGCAAAGTCGAACCAATGCAGAGGGCTTTGAAGGATCTCAAAGCTACTGGTTGGCTAGCGGGGTTGCGCAGCGAGCAAACTAATCACCGTAAAACCTTACAAACAGTTGTATTACAAGGGGATCAATATAAAATACTGCCAATTCTCAATTGGAAATCTAGAGATATATATAAATACTTAAAAGCCTACGATTTGCCCTATCATCCTTTATTTGACCTGGGATACGTAACAGTAGGTGACTGGCATTCAAGCCGCCCTCTTACTGCTGACGACGAAAATGAACGGGATACCCGATTCTCTGGTCTCAAACAAGAGTGCGGCATGCACTTACCACTAACACCAGGAGAAGCTAAGAGTCTCGATTCTAGTACTTTATAAACATAATTAGGTGGAGACGTTTCATTAAACGTCTCTACTAACCAATAAACCCACTTTTACTAAAGAGGCGCAACTTGAATTTCTATTGTAGCTGTAACTTCTGGATGTAATTTAATTTCGGCCTGGTAAAATCCAATTTTACTAATTTCAGGTAAGGTAATTCCTCGTTTGTCTATTTGCAAATTAGTATTTTCTTGAATTACATCGGCTACTTCCTGGGTGGTGACAGTTCCAAAAATAGCTTCTTTTTCTCCTAGCTGCTTGCGAATTACAAAGCGACCAATAGTTTGCAGGGCTGTTTTCTGGGACTCAGCTTCTTGTTTAATTGAGAGTATTCGCTCTCTTTCTTTCTGTTTTCTTTGTTCTACTTGCCTGAGAATCCCAGGAGTAGCCATAGTAGCTATACCTTGAGGTATTAAATAATTACGAGCATAGCCTGGAGCAACTTCAACTAGCTCGCCGCTTTTGCCTAGCTTATTTACACTTTTATTTAATAAAACTTGCAGTCGTTTTGCCATCGTCTGTGTTACTTAGATTGGATATATTTTGTGACGTTGTCGGCACACTATGATTTGCGATTACCCCCGTAAGGACAATCGCAGTGAGAGAGTATCTATCTCTAACGAGAGGGATTTGGTCCGTTACACTTACAAAATTATATATTATAAACCATAATTAACTCGCAACGCAACTAGAGTAGGAAAGAGGAAGTCGCGAATGGGGCTAAAATCGATCTTTCTGACCTCGCAGACGAGCAAAAACTGTTACCGGATCCTTACTATTTACGCTCGATTGTAGAGCTTCTGCATCCCAACGTAAAAAGGGATTGGTAAGCTTTTCTATTCCCATAAGGGATGGTACTGTTGCTAGATCTTGACGGCGAGCCTCTTGTACCTGAGAATATCGAATGCGTAAATCGTCGTTTTGGCGATCGACACTGAGAGCAAATTTGAGATTTTTTAAGGTATATTCGTGAGCGCACCAGACTCTCGTATTATCTGGTAATTGTCGCAGTTTAGATAAAGAATTGACCATCTGAGCTGCAGTCCCTTCAAATAATCTGCCACAGCCCCCAGCAAATAGGGTATCTCCACAAAACAATTCCCCACTATCCTCTTCTTTTGCGGGAGCAAAATAGTAGGCAATATGAGCGCGGGTATGTCCTGGAACAAAAAATACTTCTCCAGCTCTACCAGCAAATTCGACTCGATCGCCTTCTTTTAAAAATACTTTTTGTCCTGGTATTCTCCCTCGATCTTCAGCTCCTCCGTAAACCGTCAGTTGGGGAAATTGCTGTATTAATTCCCGATTACCTCCCACGTGATCGGGGTGATGGTGAGTATTAAAAATCCCGACCAACTCAGTACCTAGATCGCGCAAATGTCGCAATACGGGTTCGGCTACTGCGGGATCGATCGCCGCTGCTACATTGAGCTCTGGGTCGTGCAACAGGAAGATATAGTTATCCGAGAGGGCGGGAAGTCGATAAACTTGCATGAAAACACTTGGCCTTAACCGATTCTTTACAATTGTATCGAGAAAACTTTATCTTTTTAAGGGTTATTACTCTACTTAAGGTGTATTAAGTTTGGTTATATTCTATATAAATAAGCTTCCACTTTATAGAACTATTAAAAGTGTCTTCAACTAAACCAACTATCTTAGTTACAGGCGGAGCTGGTTATATTGGTTCCCATGCTTGTTTAGCACTAAAACATGCGGGTTACGACGTGATAATTCTCGATAACTTAGTCTACGGGCATCGAGACTTAGTCGAAAAAGTATTGCAGGTAAAATTAGTGGTTGGAGATACCAACGATCGGGCTTTACTAGATCGTCTATTTCAAACTCATAACATAGCTGCTGTAATGCATTTTGCTGCCTACACCTACGTAGGAGAATCCGTAACCGAACCAGCAAAATATTACCGCAATAACGTCACTGGTACTCTAACCCTTCTAGAAGCTATGTTGGCTGCATCGGTGAAGAATTTTGTTTTTTCTTCTACCTGCGCTACTTACGGCGTGCCCGAAACTATACCAATTCCTGAAGAACACCCCCAGAATCCTATCAATCCCTACGGTGTTACTAAATTGATGGTAGAAAAAATATTAGCAGATTTCGATCGAGCATATAATTTGAAGTCTGTATTTTTTCGCTACTTCAATGCTGCGGGAGCCGATCCTAGTGGCTTATTAGGAGAAGATCACTCCCCTGAAAGTCATCTAATTCCCTTAGTATTATTTACTGCTTTGGGCAAACGCAAGTCTATCTCGATATTCGGGACTGATTATCCAACCCCAGATGGAACTTGCATTAGAGATTACATTCACGTCACTGATTTAGCAAATGCTCACCTTTTAGGGCTGGAATATTTATTAAAAGGTGGAGACACGGAAGTGTTTAACTTGGGTAATGGCAGCGGTTTTTCTGTCAAAGAAGTTATCGAGACTGCCAGGACGGTGACACAAAAAGAAATTATTGCCACAGAATGCGATCGCAGACCTGGAGATTCCCCTATTTTAATCGGTACCAGCGCCAAAGCTAGAAAAATTCTGGGATGGTCTCCCCAATACTCGGAGTTAACTCAGATTATCTCTGACGCGTGGAAGTGGCATCAAAAACGTCACGGATAATAAAAGTTAAAAATAGTGAGTTTTATTTTTACTTCCATCTTTGAATTAAATACTTATTCAACTATAAATTTTAACGATGGTAAACTCAACTTATAGGACTACTATCCTTATTTAACTTTACTATTAACAAAATTCTCGAACCTTGTCAAGTTAGTATTTTGAAAAAAATTATCTCTAACGATCTTTTGTGTTGTATTTTATCCAAAATTATAGCCAACTATGAAAGGTAAAGTTTCCTTAATTGTTAGTGACTTATCTAGTAGTGGTTCGGGCAGGTGGGGAGGAGCAGTACGCCCGTTTTTACTCTATCAAGCCTTAAAAAGACTCGATCTTGAGGTAGAAATTGTTGGATTTGTACCTAGCGATAATTTAGAGCCCGTTCCTACTGTTAGCATTCCTATTACTTATGTTAAGAGTTATAAATATCCGAAGTTTATTCTATCTATAAATAATCTTCTCAACAAAATTAAAGGCAATATAGTGTATGTAAGCAAGCTGAAACCAACCAGCTTTGGGAGTGCTTTAATTAAGAAAATTCTAACTCGCTGCCCTGTAATATTAGATATAGATGATTGGGAGTTAAGCTGGTATGGAGGCGATCGCTGGCAATACAATCCCAGTTTAAAACAATTGGGTAGAGATATATTTAAGCCTGATGGTGCTTTACGAAATCCAGACCATCCTCTTTATTTAAAATGGATAGAAGGCTTTGTATCCTATGCCGATGCAGTAACAACACATACTAAATTCATGCAAGAACGTTTCGGTGGAGTATATTTGCCAAATGGCAAAGACGTTTCACTATTCGATCCCAGCCAATACGATGCAGAAGAAAGCAGAGCCCGTTACGGTCTTAGTGAATATAGAGTGTTAATGTTTCCTGGGGCTCCACGACCGTACAAAGGTGTTGAAGATGTTTTGATGGCGCTAGATTTAGTTAATGAGCCCGACTTGAGATTAGCGATCGTAGGCGGCAGCCCCTATGATAATTATGACCAGGAGTTAATTCAAAAATGGGGCCGTTGGATTGTAAAATTGCCAAGGTATCCTGTAGAACAAATGCCCGATGTCGTAGCTGCTGCCCATATAGTGGTAGTTCCGCAGCGAGATGCTCCCGCAGCTAAAGCTCAGTTTCCTCTCAAAATCACCGATGGCATGGCAATGTCTAAACCGATTTTAGCAACGCGGGTAGGAGATATTCCAGAAATCTTAGGAGATACAGGTTATTTAGTCGAACCTAGCTCTCCCGAACAAATTGCCCAGCAAATTAAATCCATATTTGAAAATTTTGAGCAAGCTAAAGAGCGGGGAATAAAAGCAAGAAAACGGTGTATAGAACGCTATAGCATTGACTCAATGTCAGCAATACTTTCAGATGTTATTGCTAGTATTAAGTAAAAAATTTAGCTTCAAAGTTTGACCAAATCGATCGCACCTGGAAATATTACATGTCTCCTAATAAGTTACTCATCCAATATGCACTCAGACATCCCATTTTAGTGGTTTTGTCGGTCATTTTAGGTTTTTCAGGGGCCCTTTTCAATGGGGTAAGTACTGCCTTGGTAGTGCCCGTATTACTGGGATTCTTAGGCAAAGAATTTAATCTAGAAGGCGGACCTCCCATTATTCAAAAGTTTCTCTCAATTTTTGACTGGGTATCGGGAGATACAAAGCTATTGGTAATGTTGGGAGCAGTTTTGCTTGCTATTATATTGAAAAATATCACGACCTATGCCAACGTATTGGTTGGTGGTTATCTATCTCGCTCTCTGGTTAATGGTATGCGGCTAGCAGGTCTAAAGATGCTGTTAGACGTAGATTTAGATTTTTATTCAAAACATAAAATTGGCGACATAATGAGTCGAATGAATCACGAAATTGGTCGCACGGCTGGGGCTATAAAAATCGGAGTTAGAATGATAACCACAGCCGCAACAATTTTAGTATTTCTCACTTTTTTAATATTAATATCTTGGCAGCTAACAATCGTCACTACATGCCTTTTGCTCTTAGTTGCAATTGGCAACCAATTGTTTGTCAAGCGCGCTAAAAAGTTTGGAAAAATACTAACGGAAAAAGCGAAAGCTTTTTCTAACGGTACGATCGAAATTTTAACTGGCATTCGGCTCATTAAAACAGTTAGCGAGGAAGAGAATACATATCAGCGAATGCAAAAAATTATTAGAGAGCGGGAAAAAGCTGATTTTGACTCACAAGCTAACTTTGCAGCTGTTGGGCCGATCAATGAAATTTCAGGAATTATTGCCATACTATTCATTATTATTGCGGGGCGCTATATATTTTCCCAGGAAGTACAATCATATGCCGAACTTCTAGTAGTCTATTTAGTAATTCTTTTTCGATTACTTCCTTTTGTCGGTCAATTAAACGGCAGTCGCAGTCAATTTGCCAATGCTTCGGCAAGTGTGGAGGTAGTTAATGATTTCTTGCGGCGAGATAACCAACCGATTATGGTAAATGGTTCTGCTATTTATCAGAAGTTAGAAAAGGGCATTCGCTTTGAATCAGTAACTTTTGCCTATCCAGGTCACGACAAATTAGCTCTTAGGGAAGTAAATCTATGGCTTCCTAAAGGGAAAACTCTGGCGTTAGTAGGCTCTTCAGGTGCTGGAAAGTCAACTTTGGCAGATTTATTACCGAGATTTTACGATCCCAGTCAAGGTCGAATCCTCATTGATGACAAAGATTTAAAGGAATATGACATCAAAACCATTAGAGGTGCGATGGGGGTGGTGAGTCAGGACACATTTTTGTTTAATAATTCGGTGTTTTACAATATTGCTTATGGTTGGAATAACCCGACTAAAGAAGAGGTAATTGACGCAGCAAAAAGAGCCAATGCTTATGAGTTCATCTTGCAGCTTCCCCGAGGCTTTGATACCGAAATTGGCGATCGCGGGGTTATGCTCTCTGGTGGACAAAGACAGCGATTGGCGATCGCTCGTGCTTTGTTGCGCAATCCAGATATCCTGATTTTAGACGAAGCAACTAGCGCCCTAGATACGGTTTCTGAAAGCCTAGTACAACAGGCAATTGACGAACTCTGCCGCGATCGCACGACCCTTGTTATTGCTCACCGACTTTCCACCGTGCGAAAAGCCGATCTAATTGCAGTAATGGATAAAGGTCGAGTAGTCGAGATTGGCACTCATGAAGAACTCTTAGCAAAAAATGGTCAGTATACTCGTCTTTATCAGATGCAATTTGCTAAAGAAGGTAAAAATGCTACTCAAAATGCTAGCAACGAAGCTGTAATGCAAACTTCCTATGAGGTTCGTACTGGTCTCAACCCCACAATCGGTTTCCTGCAGTTATTGGTTGACGATCTGGTAGATAATCCTGAAGAGCGTCAAGAATTAACTGAAAAGGCTTATCATTCAGCAATTCGCTTAATCCAAACTCTGGAATTGTTGGAAGAAAGCTCTAAAAAAGTATAAACAGTTTTAATTTCAGCTAATTCAATCGGCTATGAGCTTCAAAATCTGGGAATAATAAGATTGATTAGACGTGCGACTTTCTTGAAGACTGTCTGGATATGTTCTGCAATCCTTTAAAGCATCCTGCCAGCCATCGGATTTACAAGTATATTTGTTTTTGTAGCGAAATTCGTAGATTAACTTGCCGAACACAGAAAATCTTTTCTTTGATTGATTCCACTTGGAAACGTGATAGATTCCAGGTCTGTGCTTGAGGGTATAAAATTTACTACTGAATGGAAAAGCCAAAACTTTTCTTCCCAGTAAAGTTCCCCAGTAAGCTCCGTGATAAGAGCTTGTCAGTATAGTTTCTCCTGAACCTAAGAAATCTAAGATCTTGTCTAGATCTATATCTTCATTAGTCATTCTTGGAAATCCCTCGAAGTTCAATTGAAATTTTTTATGAGAAAATACGACAAACTCGTGCTTAATTTCTCTTTTTTTATCGAAGGATTTATGCATGCAACTCGCACAAGGAACCCAATTGTAGCCAAAGTCGATATCTCTAATTCCGACTAGATCGAAGTTATCTAAATATTGGGAGTAATTAAAAGATTTAATATTTTCAAGATTGGAAAAGTCATAAGTTTGCTGACCAATTCCCCAGGCAATTAGCTTTTTGCCTTCTTTTAATGTTACGAGTTCGGCAATATTATCCAAAAATCTAGAGTACAATAGCCCGCCCCCGCCAACGATCGCGTGCTTACCTCTTGTTGTTGTTTGAGGCTGGCGAATATCTGCTCGCTCGATATTATATCCAGGGAAAGTAAAATAATCTAAAGGCGAAGATAATAGATCTCCGATATTTTTTTGGTCAATGACGTGATAATTAACTATTGAATTCATTGGTTGGCGATCTCGACATTTTATCAAATATACAAATATAGCAATTCTCAATCATTTGCTTTATCGAATAGAATTGCTATAGTTATTTCCCTCTCTCTAGATTAGCCATAATTTCTGAAATTTCTGAAACATTAACTCTGAAGTTGGCATCTCTACTTTTTTCTACGCTACACCAGTATCTGTAGGTATGTCCGAGTGCTTTTGAAAGATAGTAATAATGGGGTATAACAAAGGGCGTAGGAAATAATTCGATAATTTTTATTTTACTTGAAAAAATGGTATTAGCTAGTCCTGCTCCGTGGGCTGCTACTACATACTCGGCATCATAAAAAAGTTCGATTTGGTCTTGAAGTGACAAATTTTCCAGAATATACTTTTTAAATCCATATTTTTTCAAAGTTTCAAATAGTTCCTCTTCGTTTAAGATACAGCGTAAGCTTCCCTTTTTTGTCTGGACCCTGGAGATAAAAATGCGATTGATTCTATTTCTCGATCGTTGCGGTCCTACCTTATTCAAGAAGTACTCTAGATATTCTGGTGGCAAGTAAGCAGAAAATCTCCGAGTCATAAATGTAGGAAAAATAAGTTTTTCTACAGAGTAGAGTTGATGGGCACTTGTTACGGTTATTTTGACATTTTTAGGACAGCATTTATCCAGGAAGAAACTTTCTATTTTTGTCGGTTCACTAGAAATCAGTAGCTTGATTTCTGGCAAGTCTTTATACTGAGGTCGATCGAGTAAATATAGCCGTGGAATATTATCGATTAATGTATGATAGTAGGTATTATTAGTCGATCTTAATATGGTGCAAATACCAGAAATTTTTTCTACTTTTTTCAGGTATAATTCCGAAATACTAAATCTTATTGGATCTTTGTATGTACTGATCGAATCTGAGATAACTTTTCGTGCATTTGTCAGGACAACACTGTATTTAGGACAATAAATTACTTTACTAAGAATGACTGTGTAGATATCAGGAAGAGAATAGGTTTCTTGCTGCAGGTATTTAGCCCTATCGTATAAGGGCATCTCTTTGGCTTCTGACGTATTAATAGTTTCTGAAGAAAACGGGCGTAATTTCTCAGTATTACTGTATAAATCCTCAATGGTAGCTAGATTCACTAAGAGTCTGCGCATACCTTTATTATCCAGATACCGATCGATGAAATCTTTAACGATCTTTTTCATAACTATTTCTATGAATACAATATAACTGATATCGCAACTAACACTACAAGTGAACCTACGGTTTTTATCTGTAATTTACTCAAGGGTAATTTTTTTTCTAACCCTAAATAACCTAAAATAAGATAAGTAATTACAGCACATATTAAGGCAGCTAAAAATTTAAGAATAGGGTAGACGTTTAAAACGAGGTTGGCAATACTTAAAAATTCGATCGACTTCTCTAGCATATCTTCGTGTCTTGGTATGGCTAGAACTTCCCAGGTATTACCAGCATCTGTCGATCTAAACAATTCTGCTTTGGCTGAACCAAAGCCATAAATTGTCTTGTCAGTGGCATATGAGGGTGAAAACTTAATTGGCACCGATGTAGAGGGAACGTTATCCATCTGCAACAATGAGTAACTGCTATCGTTTGAATTGTCGCCAATCTGAGTAAAAGTTTTGCCCCCATTAATACTTTTAAATAGCCCTCTTCCTTTAATACTAATGATGAATGTTCGATCGTTTTGATAATTTGGCGATATGGCAATTGCTTTTACATACGCATCTTCTCCATAGGCAGAATCTGTTAATTTTGCCCAACTTT
The DNA here is from genome assembly GCA_030065755.1 of Prochloraceae cyanobacterium. GTDB lineage: Bacteria > Cyanobacteriota > Cyanobacteriia > Cyanobacteriales > JASJDA01 > JASJDA01. The sequence continues at coordinate 12,620 of JASJDA010000018.1, forward strand.
TACCTCCATCTTTTGTTTGAAAAACACCTGCATCAGTACCGGCAATAACAGTTTTATCTACTTTGTAGTCAGGTGAAATAGCTAAGTCAAACCAGTTTCTCTCCTTCAAAGCAGTATTGTCGATCGTCGATTGCCAGGTATAACCCCCATCCACTGTCTTATATACTCCTTGAGAATCTGACACATATAGGGTTTTGTCAGATGTAAAATCAGGTGATATCACTAAAGAACGAAGGAAATGGCCTAGATTGCCAACAACAGAGAAGTTGACCCCGCCGTCAGTCGATCTATAAATAACACCTCCATCTCTAGTTGCCAAATAAATAGTGCGATCGGCTGCAAAATTTGGTGAAGGAACTATAACTATCTGACGCACAGAAGAACCAGGTAATTGTTTGAGTCCAATTTTATTCCAGTGCTTGCCTCTATCTGTAGATCTGAAAAATTTATACGCTATGGCTGTAAAGATAGTGTTGTCTGAAGCATAGTTTGGAGAAAAAACAATTTCGTAGAAACGGGCTTTTTCGATGGTGAAGGGATTTTTGTAACCTTTGTATTTAGACTTGTAACGAGGTATATTTAAACCTTTATTAATAGCCTTCCAAGTAACTCCTTTATCATTGCTTATGTAAGCCTCCTCGTTATAAGCAGCAATGGCAACTGTCGAGTCATTTTTATAATCTGGTGATATTGCTAAAGCAGTAAGAAGTCTTGCCGACAAAGTATCTAATTGTTTCCAAACCTGTCCGCCATCTGTCGATTTAAACAGACCGTCGAACCCTGCCAAGAACATTGTTTTATCCTGACTGAAAGTATTGGAAATTCTCAATTCACTGAAATGGGGTCTCTTATATCTATCTTCTTCTGCTTGAGGATGTTGAGTAAGACCTTTAGTAGATTTTTTATTCCAAGTATTTCCCCCATTATCTGAGTAAAAAACACCTTTATACCAGGTGGAAGCAAATAGAGTAAAATCTTTTCGATCGCCAGGTAAGATGACAATATCCCTAATTGCTTTTTCTGATATCCCGCTATTGATTGGAGAGAAAGTTTTTCCCCGATCGACCGTCTTAAAAATCCCCCCTCGTTCAGTCCCGACAAAAAAGGTACTGTCTGAAGAAAAATTGGGAGATATTTCTATAGCGGTAATACCACCACTATTTTTCATAGTAAAAATTTGCTTCCAAACCTCACCTCCATCTTCAGAAAAGTATATACTACCGCGATCGTCCCCAATAATTACTCGGTCGCGATCGTCAGAAGCAAAGGCTATATTAGTTATTTTGCTCTTGCTATCTATAACTTTCGTCCAACTTTGACCTCCATTTTTTGTTAAATAGAGTCCTTTTTCCCGTCCAGCAGCTAAGACAACATCAGAAGAATGAGAAGAAATGGAGAGAAGGTCGATATTAAGGTCTTCTAGTCCGTTGTTAACTTTTACCCAAGAATCACCTGTATCTTCTGACTTATATATACCATCTCCCAGGGATGATAAAAATAGAGTTTTCTGGTCTTTAGAAGATATCCCCAAGGAATATAGCTGATATCTGTTATCTAGGCCTCTGACTACTCTATGCCAAGAATCACCTCCATCTGCAGATTTTAATAAGTTACCTCTAACAACAACAAATAAAGTTCGATCTCGATCGTAAGTTGGAGATATTTCTACTTGGTATATGTCATCGTGTGGAGAATGAGCAAATACAGCGGGTATAGCAAAACAAAAACTGCTCAAAATTATTAGCAAAAATATAGTAACACTTTTGAGTGCCAAGAGAATCTTATTCATAAAGCTTCTTAGTTTGATGTCTCGTCCACAAGGGTTGTGAATGTCGATAAAATATTTCTAGAACCCAAACCGCAATTGAAGTTCATTCTCGCGTGAGTGAATCAGTTTACTGATTCTTCGCAGTAAAAATTAACTCTTTTTATTTTTAATAGTGTCACAATACTCCGATAAAGTATTGTAACACCGATCGAAACCTTGTCTGCCTTGCTCAATGAGTTCTGGGGGTATAGAAATTTCTTCTCTTTGATAATTTCTAACAATGCGACCTGCTTTTATGTTTTCTGAGGAGTCCCCTACGAAGCGCATTCCCGTGGTATTCGAGACTTCATATTCTTCTGAAAAAGGTTGTTTGACACCAAGAAAGTTTTGCAGGGATTTAAAGACTAGTTCGGTATTATTTATTATTTGTTCGTGGGTAATAAAGAAGCTGCGCTCTTTACTATTTATCGATCTGGCATAATTTTCGAGTTTTTGCAAGCGCCTGCAGTAATAACCGAGTGCTTCTTCCTGATTCCAATGGGGTTTGAGTTTAAGAATACTAGAAATCGTTCTCTTGGGTTCTCTAATCAGGAAAATTGAAGACACTTGTTTGGAAAAAGGTTCCCCACCAATAAACTTATTGTTATGAAGAATTTTATCTAAGACATATTTGCGATCCATTTTAAGGTCGCCAACTTGCGAGTGAACCTTAAAAATTAGATTTTTCAAATCCTTTTCTGAGGAGTATGTAAGATGAGTTTCGCCAAATCCTATAATTTCGGGATTCGTAATTAGTAAATGAGTTAGCAATGAAGACCCCGATCGCATGTGACCGAGTATAAATAAAATCTTATATGGATCTTTTTTAAAAAGGACGTGATAAGGAGAGTTTGGCGTACCTATTCGGAAGGAATAATAGTTATTAACTATTTCATTTTTTAATTCTCTGAGATATTGACGCAGGGATTTAGAGGAAGTAAAAATATTCATTTTACTGTTAAAAAAATCAAATTTAATTAGTTTGTTAGAGAGATGTTAGTTAGTTTCAAAGTATTTTGAAACTACTTTGTTAAACTCTGCTATAAATTTATCTGTAGAAAATAATCTTCTGCGTTCTTCTAGAGAAACAAGTATTTTTTTCTGTTTTTCGGGGTCACTAATAACCTTAACTATTTTCTCTACTGCATCTTCTTCATCGTCAAATAATATCTCTTGATTGTGTTCTCCAACTATCTCAACCTGTCCGCCTTTACTTCTTAGAAAAGGAATTGCACCAGCTTTCATCATTTCCGCAATGGATATGCCAAAGGGTTCTTGTTTAAAGTGAATGCCGTATTTACATTTAGCCAGCACGTCTATATAGTCTTTATATTTAAGATTTTCATATAGCGTTACCCATTCAGAATTTTCTGCAACCATTTGCTTGACAAAACTCTTGTATTGCCATGCAGAAGAACCTCCTCCTCCTCCTGTCAGATAAAGCTTAATATCAAAGCCTTTCTTGCGAACTTCACTCAAGATTTCAATAATTTTGTGAGGTTGTTTTGCTTCTGTCAATCTTCCACTGCAAATAAATGCATTTTCTTTTTGTTCCCAAGAAGTATCGGGAAGCTCAATGACAACCGGAGGATATACTACAGTAGAGTCGCTACCATATTGACTTTTGACAGCATCTGCAACCAGATAAGAATTAGCAACTGAAATATTACTTTTCAATCGTTCTTCAGAAAAATCAGAAATTTTGTGGTGAAAAGCATTACCTTCAACTACATTAACCCAATGAATATACTGAATTCCTTTACAACCGAGATCCATAGCATTGTAAGCAGATAACATTAGATCGTAATCGCTTTGTTTTGACTTAAAATAGCGAATGAGAAGGTGAATAAATAGTTTTCTAAGAGCTTTATTGTTAGCGATCGCAAAATTAGACAACGAACTCAAAATATTGGGCATCAAGGATTTGACAGTGACATATTCATTTGAGAGATTAGTTCCATACATAGAATTAAGCTTCTCAAAATCCACATCACTAAAAGTAAAAAGTGTGAGATCGTATTCTTTTTTCAAACCCTCTAATATCCACAAACATACGGCTTCCGCACCTCCTCCCATAAAAGCATAATAATAGACAGCAATTTTTTTACGTTTTGAAGTATCTATATCTTTTGTGATACTAGAATTCATTGATATTTTCAAACCCTTTCACTGCTATATTAATACTATAATAACCTTTGAAAACTCAGGTCTCATAACCTAGAGTACCCCTTTTTCCATAGAATTTTTACCTTCAATATAAAAGTTTTTGCCAAGAAAAGTAAATCGAGGAAATTCCTAGCAATAAAGCTTTCCTGTGAGTTTTGATAATTATTTTTGACTGGCTTCAGAAATGCTAATTAGATCTAACCATTCTTTTAAGACTAGGTCATAGTAGCCACCCTGAGCTAGTGGATACTTACCCTGTTCGATTAGGGTTAAGATTTTGGGTAGAGCGCGAACAAATTCAGGACCGTGATCGGGTGGGTGTATAGTCCAAGCTTTGGTTGAGGACAAATCTGCTCTTACGTAATCCGTGGCTTCCAACTTTTTGTTGAGCATTATTTCAAAAGATTCAATTGCTCCTTGGACTGGCGGGCCACCTTGGGAGCGCAATTTACGCTCGACTTTAGCAAATAGCGATCGCCACGGTGAAGGTAGCTTTCTTGAGAGGAGCGGTCGCCATCTCCACATTAAGGGAATGGGAGTAACTTCACTGAAGCGTTGACGGCTAACGAGGTATGCCCTCATGCTAAAAAAATTATGCCCGTAGAAGCCTCGCGGATCTAGTTTCGGTCTGTTATAAAATACTTTGCCTTCTGGGTGAGGAGGGCCGCACAGAGGCCGCATAGCTACTATGCTAGGAATTGATTTCATCAATTCGATCGCTTCGCAGATCCAATCATACCCCTCCTCTTGGTGCAAGAGCATATCTGTATCGAAATGGAGGTAGTAATCGGTTGCTGCTTCCTCTATACAGTACAGCGATGCATAAACTGTCGAACCTTTCCAATTGTGGGTGTGGTTCAACATCTGCTTCGCTTGTTCGGTACCGAAATACTTTTGATATACTTTTTTTACTTTTGCTGGTTCATAATCGATCTCTACGATCCTGTCAATGACCTTCGCGTCAACTAGCTTCTGACAAGCTATCTTTAATTCTTCCTGAGTACCAGTAGCATATCTTAAAAGTTTATCTCCCGTCAGGGGTGCCGTATCTACTGCTAACACCCTCTCAACGAAAGGGTAGTTACAGGTTTTTATTAAGTTAGGTATTGTCTGTAGCATGTAGGGCAAATCTGTTCTTGCCACCAGAATCCATATTGATACGGGTGCTTTCACGCAGTTGCTCCAATTAATCTGGTTTTCCCTATAGGTGCTTGAGTTTTTCGCTTGTTTTTATCAGCTTTACTATAGCGATCGCACTTATTAGATTGAATATACAACCCGATCGTAATTATCTCACAAATAACCTAAGATGGCTAAGAGTTCTTGCCCACAGGAGGATAAGATTATTTGGGCGTAATAGAAGTCAAATTTTTTCTTTTTTCTTAAGCTAGATGAAATTAGTCATAGTACCGTTTCCCCGATCGCATTCCTCGATCTGAAATTTTGCCAAGTTATTGCTATGTGGGAACGGTACTAATAGGTTTCCCGATTTGCGAAAGCAAACCGACGAACTCTAAACTTGTTTGTTATAGAGAATTTTAATTTGCGGTTGCGTTTGCTTTGTGTGGCATTTTCATGCCACATTATTGCTATCAGGATTTAACTGTTCATTGCTGGGCAACTCCAGGCAATAACCAGCACCGTAAACTGTCTTGATATAGCGGGGGTGACGAGGATCTGGTTCTAATTTAGTTCTCAAATGACGAATATGAACTCTAATTGTTTCGATATCGTCATCTGGATCGTAACCCCAGACTTCTTTGAGAATCTCGCTGGGAGAAACCGTTTGACCGTGACGCTGCAGCAAGCAGTGAAGTAATTCAAACTCGAGGTGAGTTAGCTTGACTGTATTATCAAACCAAATTGCTTCAAATCTTTCTGGAATCAGTGTCAGCGGTCCGTAGTTAAGTATTTCTGCGTGTTTTGCTGCTTGAGGAATGCGGTCTGTACGTCGAAGTAAAGCTCGCACTCTCGCTAGCATTTCTTCTACTTCAAATGGCTTGGTTAGGTAATCATCAGCACCAGCATTGAAACCTTCAACTTTGTCTTGAGTTTGACCTAAAGCTGTCAACATCAATACCGGAATATCAGAAGTTCGATCGTCTCGACGCAGTCGCTGGCAGACAGTAAAACCATCGACTTTAGGCAGCATCAGATCTAGCATAATCAGGTCTGGTTGCAGTTGTACTGCTAAAGCTTGACCTTTTATGCCATCTTCAGCTTGATTGACATCATAACCAGCCATTTCCAAGTTAATGGAGACTAATTCTGAAATCGCAGGGTCGTCGTCAATTACTAGTATTCGAGGCATCAGCAAATAGTTATGAATTTAGTTTTGTGTAAATCTTCGTTAAAAACTATAGTAGTAAATGAAGAATCCTGTACTGATTATAAGCATTAATTTTAGATTTATTTTAAGATGGTTCGTTTTTATACTTCGATCTAGAAGATTTTTAGAGATTTTTCACTCCTATTCTGCTAAAAAGAGTGGGTTATTTGTTTGGTGGTAAGCTTCAAATTATCTTCTTACTTCTTAGATAACGAACTTGTAGATACTTAGACTAATGTTCTATAACCTTGTCGGTACAGGAGATCCCCTCACTATCTTTCCAAAAGCGATCGCTCTAACCAATTATTAAGTAGCAAAACTGGAGTTGCAAGAAATTAAAAATTCAAAAAAAATTATAAAGATTTGGTTCTGTAAATAAAAATATAAAAACCAAACCGCAATGCCAAAAATATCAATACACCGCGCCTAACGCTTTGAGAGTAATCAACTGAGCTTTAGTTAAGCCGCGAGCACCAGTGATGCAAGTCTTCTCTAACGGTCTTTTACTTGTCAAAGTCATATAAGACTGACCCGCCTGCGCGTCCCAAAGCCTGATAGTTTCATCTTGAGAGCCACTAGCAATTGTTTTGCCATCCGAACTAAAAGCAACTGACCAAACCCAATGAGTATGACCGCGTAAAGTTTGCCAGCATTTACCGTCGTTAACATTCCATAATTTGATAGTTCCGTCACAACTGCCACTAGCAATTGTTTGACAGTCGGGACTAAAAGCCACAGACTGAACCCAGCTATGGTGTCCCCACAAGGTTTTCAGACATTCACCAGTGCTAACATCCCATAATTTGATAGTTCCGTCACAACTGCCGCTAGCAATTATTTGACCGTCGGGACTAAAAACTACGCACTGAACCCAGCTGTGGTGTCCCGACAAAGTTTTCAGGCACTCATCAGTCCTAATATTCCACAGCCTCACTGTTTTGTCTTCGCCGCTACTAGCTAAACTGAGACCATTGGGACTGAAAGCTACCGACCAGATCCAACCCGTGTGTCCCGACAAAGTTTTCAAGCACTTTCTAGTAGGGATATCCCATAACTTAACAGTACAGTCCCCACCACCACTAGCTAATTTTTTGCCATCGGGACTAAAGACAACTGAACGAACCCAACGAGTATGACCTAGCAAGGTTTTCAGACACATTCCGGTAGATAGGTCCCATAACTTCAAACTATAGTCACTGCTGGCACTGGCGAAAATTTTTCCCGTCGGACTGAAAGCAACCGAACAGACCCAACCATCATGCCCTTGTAAGGTCTTGTTTGGTAACGATTGACCGATGCCAAGTTCCCAAAATCTGATTTTGCCATCCTCACTTCCGCTAGCTAAGATTTTGCCATCCTGACTAAAGGCGATCGATTGTATCCAACTACCGTAGCCTTGCCAAGTTTGTAAGCATTGACCAGTCTTCACTTCCCATAATTTCACCGCTCGGTCTTCACCAGCGCTGGCTATAATTGTGCCATCGGGACTAAAAGCAACTGAACTTAACCTACTACTGTGTCCGTGTAAGGTTTTTAAGCATCGACCTGTAGAGAAATCCCACAATCTTAAAGTGTGGTCGCCGCCACCAGTAACTATAATGCTACCGTCAGGACTAAAAGCTAGGTCGCGCACCCGCTGGGTGTGTCCTTCGAGAGTTTGGAAGCATTCTCCTGTGGAAATATTCCACAGTTTCAACGTTCGATCTCCACTGACGCTACCTAAAGTTTTTCCGTCGGGACTGAAAGCTACAGATCGCACCCAAAGAGCATGTCCCTCTAAAGTTTTGAGACACTTACCTGTGGAGATATCCCAGATCTTTACTGTCTTGTCTTCACTGCCACTAGCTAGGATTGTCCCGTCGGGACTGAATTTAATTGACCAGATGTAACTAGCGTGTCCCGATAAAATTTGCAAAACTTTACCAGTGTTAGCATCCCACAGTCTTACAGTTCGATCGCTGCTGCCGCTGGCTAAGGTCGTTCCATCTGGACTAAAAGTTACGGAACGAACTCGCTGATTGTGTCCCTCTAAAGTTTTCAGACATTTACCGTCTGAAACATTCCATAACTTTACAGTTTGGTCGCTGCTAGCGCTACTCAGTATGCGATTATCTGGGCTGAAGCTAACCGAGTTTACCCAACCAGCATGGCCTTGAAAGTTTAGTAGCAATTTGCCATCGGGCATTTGCCACAAGCGAATCTCTCCATTAACATCCCCAGTTGCCAATAATTGACCGTCCGTACTAAATGCTATTGACAAAATATTTGTTAGCTGTTTGACAAAAGTTGAATTTCTCAGATCGGCACCAGTAAAATTTACATTATGTAAGTTGCAGTCCTGAAGATAAGCTTGCCAAACTGCTAAATGAGAAAAATCGTAGCCAGTTAAATCTATCTGAAGTTGACACAATATATTGAGAATATTTCCGGCGGCATATCCTGGTTCTCTAAATGATTGTGCTTGCAGTTTGGAGATTATTTTTTTTAGTCTGATTTCGATATTTTTTCTATTTTTAAAGACCCCTATTAGTCTTTCTATAACTGGTTTGATAATGAACTTAACTTGAGCGTTTCTAATATATTCTTTTCCTTGCGCTTTGAGCATAGCATGTCTGTTAAATAAAACTAACTCGCCAGTCTCAATTTCGCTAATAATCTCCTCGATAAATTTTTCAACTAAGTATTCTCTCACTACTGGCTGTAATGAAAAATAATTGCTATTTTTATCAATTAGAGATCGTTGTGCTAGAGATTTGAGAGTTTCTATTAATTGTTTTTGGGAAATTTTGGGAAAAATATCAGCTTGTAGTTCGGCGGCAGATATTGGATCTTGCTCGATCGCCAACCAGTATAAAAATGTTTTGCCCAAATCTGATAAACGATTGAACTGCTTGTTTAAAAGCTCGTTAATCTCATCAAAAACTAAGGTATTTTGTTTGATAAATTCAGATATGTTTCCTTGAAATAATTCTTGAATTGTGGCAAATACAATTTTTAAAGCCAGTGGATTGCCTCCATATTGCTCGATAAGGAACTTGCATTTGGAATCCGATCCACAATAACAACCGTGGAGTTGAAGTAGCTCGTTTGCCGCCTCAATACTCAAACCACCTATTCTGAGACAGCGAACAGGCAGTGTTTTCCCTTGCATTAGGGCAATTTCTTTGGGTTTTTCTCGACTGGTGAGTAGCAAACAGCTATTGTGGCGGCATTCTCCGACGAGTTTGAGAAGTTCCCCGTAATTTTCACAACCCTCTTTATAGTGACCGGCATTAGTACCACTACACATAATGGTCTCTGCGTTATCCAACACCAGCAAACATCGGTGCTTCTTTAAATAATCGATCGTATGTGATATTAGTTCTTCTGTGCTTGTTGGTAAGTCCTTTTCCTCCTCTGGGTTCAGGCATTGAAGTATGTTGGTTAGAATTTGCTGTAAGGGTGGAGCGTGAGTTAGCGATCGCCAAATAATATACTCAAATTCATTTTCGAGGCGTTCGCCTAATTTCACGCTCAGGTGGGTTTTGCCAATTCCCCCCATGCCCAACAACCCTACTAAGCGGCAGCGATCTTTAACGAGCCATTGTTCTAATAAAGCCAATTCTCGATCCCGTCCGTAGAAAACGGAAACATCAGGGGCTTCTCCCCAATCTTGCCAACTCTTACTCTTCCAGAGACGATCTTCAACGATTGCGGGGTTGCGATCGTAATTTATTTCTACTCTTGTTGGCAAGGTGTGCCCTCGGTCTGTTTCCCTATTGCCAATTATTTCGTTTGTGTCTGCAAATGAGTCGGCAAATTCTGGAAAAGCAGATTTTATAGTGTCTAAGTCAAGCAAAATTTCCGTCTTTTTTGCCGAGCGATCTCCAGAAATGAATTGAGCTATATCTGATAATTTCGTACACTTAGCTTTTTGAATAAATTGCCGTTTTAAAGCAGCCCGCAAGTTAGTTTTCTTGACCTTTTCGCCGCAAACATCTGAAAGGAGTTTCCATAATTTAGGCCCCACATCCTGTTTGACATAACTCACCGAATAGCCGAGATCTTCAGCTATTTCATCGTAGTTTTTCCGTGGTTCGGACAAAGTTTTTTGCAGTACAATTCTTTGCAGGTCGCTCAGGTGTTGACTTGTTTTGTCATAAATTAAATTGTCTAAAAAATCTATGACTTTCTGGAAGTCCATAATTTAGATTTATATTTTTATTTTTTTTGAGTTTTGTTATTAATTCAATTTTAATTATATCATAGGTCAACTTCATAAACTGCATATAAAACTCATAATAAAACTCATGTGATTTCTTTCTCAATTTCTCAATGAGAAAATAGCCCAATTAAAGCCGAGCGGCTAAAAAAACATTTCTCCCAATAAAGGAGAGAAATCAATTAATTTTTATTAATAAAAATACAAAAAACATTACCAAGAGTATGCTAAAAAAACTGTTTTGCTGTCTTTAATATTGGCTGAGTTCAGCTCTGGTTGGCTTACAACCAGAGATGTACCTATTGTTTGCAATTTTTAATCCAAAACTCTTTCAGTGATTGAATATTTTTTGTTTTTGTGGCGCTGGATTAGGACATAATTTTTTCGCCAACTTCGATTAATGACTTACTTATGGGATGGTTGGGATATTCGAGACAAAAGATACCACTACTAGCAAGCCTGATCATATCCTCTGATTCTGGAAGTATAGCTGCCACATTGACATCGTAAGTCTTCTCAATTTGTTGATGAATCTGTTGAAAATCGTAATCCTTCAAAGCTTTATTAACGAGTAGTTTTAGCTCGGGAACGTTTAGTCTGCGGGAGACATCTACAGTTACAGCAGTTCCCTGAAAATCTTGTTGGTCAGGTCTCAGTACGATAAAAACCAGATCGGAAATAGTTAGGGAGAGTAATGTTTGTTCGTTGAGACCTGGGTGAGTGTCAATAAACAGATAATCAATATCGAGTTCTTTGATCAGATCTTGGAAGCCTTCAAAAAGCATATCCGCGTTGAAACCTTCTCGCAAAATTCTCGAAATATCGTTCAATTTGACACTCGAAGGAACCAGGTAGATCTGACTGTCCTCAGTCTCTCGCTCCTTTAACATGTAGCTAACATCACAAGCAGCGTCGCTAATGTCACAGTTACCCCAAAGAAAGTCATTGAGAGTATATTTGACCTGCTCTTCTTTAATTCCAAACAAAACGTGAATACCAGGAGAAGGAAGGTCGGTGTCGATTATACCGACTTTATTCCCTGCAAGAGCAACTGTTGCGGCTAGATTAGCAGTGACATTTGATTTGCCAGTTCCTCCTCTATAGGAGTGAATAGAAATAATTTTGGCCATGGGATTAATTTAAATTAATGTAGTGAAAATGTTATGAATCACCATTATTTTATGCTGAATCACTTAGAATTATAGATAATCGATACAAATTAGTTACGTATAAATAACGATTTATTATAGATAAAGGAGTCAAAACTCAAATGAACTCCCAGAAAATACGTAGTGAGACTTTAAAAGTATACGAGATCGGCGAGTCTGAAATTCAAGAATTGCTCGCATATAATCACAACGTATTTAACCAGAACGGATTAAAAGATCTGAGTCTTCCTCTCGAACCCGAATCACACGTGGCAGTTTGGGAGGAATATGCAGATAAGGCGAATAAATTAGGGGCTCTTGCTGCTTTAAAACCCCATTTGGTGCAGTTTCAATTTCCCATTGCTTCTGACATAAGTAAAACCGAGGCATACCGCGGAGCTACCCGTAAAGGAGAACCTGTAGAGGATATGGCGATCGCTACGGGGCTGGTTTTCAGCGAACCAGAAAAATTACAGTTACGGATTCATCAAACTCTAGCGGGTCCGATCCCAATAATCATTGCGGGGAACCGCAATGATTTTGTCACTTTAGTGCAAGCACTTACTAAACGCAATGAACCTCAGCCAGTGCCAGATTCTATGGGAGCCTGTATTGTCGGCGGTTATAATAATTGGCACAGGATTAGTCTATATAAGGAAAAGTGGCGCGCCCAAAACCCACAACATTCTTCAGAATCTGACTGGAAGGCTGAGTTTAAACGTATAATTCCCCATAAAGAACTGTACCAAGATCGATTTATATTACTCAGTCCAGGTTTTTATAGTAATGTTAAACCAGCTCAATTAGGGCTTACAGAGAGCGAGTGGCAGAAACTCTCTTTGGAGATTAGGCTCGAACACGAATGCACCCATTATTTAACTCGCCGCTTCTTTGGCTCAATGCGTAATAACTTAATGGACGAATTAATCGCCGACTACAGAGGCATTGTAGCCGCGATCGGATATTACCGAGCTGATTGGTTTTTAGAGTTTTTAGGCTTAGAATCATTTCCTGTTTACCGCCAAGGGGGTAGGTTAGAAAATTATCGAGGAGAGCCCCCACTTTCCGAGCGAGCGTTTAAAATTCTCCAAACACTAGTTAAAACAGCTGCTGAAAATCTCGAATATTTCGATCGTAAATATTACTCAAAGGGTTCGAGAAACTCGTTGGAAGAAGTTTCAATGCTGATAGCTTTAACAAGCTTAACATTAGAGGAGTTAGCTTCATCCTCAGCCGAAAAATTCTTAGAATCAGCAGTCACTAAGCAACACAAAAAGTTACTTGAAAATTAAATCTAAAATACTGTATCTAAACAATAAAAGCGGATGAAAAAAAGTCAAAAGGTAAGATTATGACAGAAGTTTTACTAGAACAACTAACTAACGAAGATATTCAATGGTTGAGGAAGACCGGTCAAACACTCCAAGTTAATGCCAACAGTGTTTTGATTGAAGCGAACAAGCAAGTTGATTTTTTCTACCTAATCCTCAGCGGAGAACTAGTTGCAAGGGTTTCTAGAAATACCAAGAGTGCTTTGGGAAAAGCATTTGCTGCTCTTGAAGGCGATCGAGATCTCGAACAGGAAATAGGTCGCTTCTCGGGGGGGGAAGTTTTAGGGGAAATCGCCTTATTCAACATCAACTCATCGGCAAGCACGGTTCAGGCTATAGAAAATTCTGTTGTCCTTGCCTTACCCCGTCAGGAAATGATGAGAAAACTGGAGCAAGACGCGGGCTTTGCTTCTCGTTTTTACAAGTCGATCGCTTTTCTACTTAAAGAGCGCTTTCAGCGTTTACTCAAACTATACCTAAGCCGAAAAATGGGGCAAATATCTCCCCTACAAGTCGGACAGCTCTTCGGCGAACTTAGCGATAGCGACGTTGACTGGATGCTCTCTGGAGGTCACTTAGAAGAAATTTCTAGAGATACAGTTGTTATAAGTGCTGGCAAGCAAGTAGAAAATTTATACGTGCTGCTGCAGGGGAAAATGTCTGTACGAGTAAGCGAAGCCCAGAAAAACCGTCTCACGGTTGCATTTGCTGCCCTGGAACAAAACCAAGACTTAAATGCGACACCCGAACGGGAAATTGCGCGGGCATCGAGGGGAGAAATAATTGGTGAAATTACTGCTTTTGATATGCACTTATCAAACTATACCCTAAAAGCTTTAGAAGACTCATTGGTTTTAGCTATTCCCAGGCAAAAACTCCTCGGGAAATTACAGCAAGATACTCGTATGGCTGCTCGTTTCTACAGGATGATTGGCCTATTGATTTCTAGTAAACATCAAGGATTGATAGATCGCCTAGGATTCGGTAGAAGTTCCTATAAAGTGGGTCAAAGCTTATCGGAAGATGTCAACTATGAAGATGAAATAGATTTAGAAGTAATAGACAATATTAGCCTGGGAAGAGCGAGATTTGACTGGATGTTGAAACGCTTGAATGTAAGTTAGAATCTGTCTGCAAAATCGATTTTGTAAAGAATTTTTACTAAAATAGACATCCTGCGTAAACTTAAAAGTGAATCTTGTATTAATACATAGAAACTCAAAACTTTGTAGTAATACTTAGAAAATAAAAATTGTCGATTTTGTAGATCCCAGACATATATAAAAACCTGGAAAAGAAGCTCATGGCAACTGAAAATAAAATGTTTCGTAAAGAAGCTCTAGAGCGACTATCTTCACCAGAGCAACTCGACCAACTCTTGAAGGTAGTTAATCCTAGAGCGTGGATCCCTTTAGCTACTGCCGGTTCGTTGCTATTTGTGGCTGTTGTTTGGAGTGTATTTGGGCGACTTCCTCTGAAAGTTAACGGAGAGGGGGTGCTAATTTATCCCCACCGCGTGGTGCCATTTGAAGCACCGAGTGGAGGCCAAATATTGACAATTAATATCCAACCAGGAGATAGGGTTAACAAAGGGGATGTTATCGCGACTCTGGAGCAATCACAATTAGAAAAGCAATTGCAACAACAGCGGGATAAGCTGGCGGAATTAGAGGGACAGAAGCAAGATACCAATAGACTAGAACAGCGCAAGATTGCTCTCGAACGGGAGACCTTAAAAAAGGAACGCGCTAATCTCGAAGACAGGCTGCGCCGAGATTCAATCGTACCCAGTCTGCGGCGAGAAAGTCTGGTTGCCCTAGAAAAAAACCGCGAAAGCATAGAACAGCGTTTGGAACAAACCAGAAACTTGCTGCCGACCTTGGAAAAAATGCGCGACGCTCGTCGCCGACTGTTCGAGCAAGGAGCCATTAGCGAAGATGTCGCATTGGAAGCCAATCAAAGGTACTTCAGCAGTCTGGCACAAATATCACAGTTGGAAGTGCAATTGCAGACCATGCGAGTGGAAAAAATCAACTCAGAACGTCAGATTTTGGACCTGGAGAACGAGATTGACCAGATTAATACCAAACTCCAGGAAATTCAGAGCAAAGAAGCTAGGTTAGCTCAACAAGCACTAGAGAGTTCCATTCAAAAAAACAATAACATTCAGGAAGTTAAGCGCCAAATTGCCCGACTGGAAACAGAATTAAGAGAAAAAAGCAAAATTGTCAGCCGATACAATGGTCTCGTTCTAGAAATTTCCAAAGTCCCTGGTGACGTTATTCCTTCTGGTACTAGCGTTGGCTCCATTGAAGTCGAACAAAAAGGAGACCGATCGAAATTGGTTGCTCTTGCCTACTTTGCTGACAAGGACGGCAAGCGAATTAAAGAAGGCATGAGCGCACAAGTTACTCCCAGCATTGTCAAGCGCGAGCGCTATGGCGGCATCGTTGGTGAAGTTACAAAAGTTTCTTCTTTCCCAGTTACAGTTGACAATGTGTCAACAATTATCGGCAACCAAAAGCTAGCAGAAAATCTGGTAAATAGCAGTGGCAAGGCTGCTATGCAAGTATTTGTCCAACTCGAAGCAGATCCAAATACCTTCAATGGCTACAAGTGGTCTTCTTCAGATGGGCCGCCAGTTCAACTTTCTTCTGGCATCACTACACGAGTTCGGGTCAAAGTTGGGGAAGTGGCACCTATTTCTTACGTGATTCCCTTGTTCCGTTCTTTGACCGGCGTTTATTGAGATTAGAGATCTGGTGAGGAGAAAAATGTCTATTGGTTTAATATTTAAATTTTTGATGCCAAGCCAATCGGGTCGGACTCGCACGCCCACTTTGTTACAGATGGAAGCTGTAGAATGCGGTGCTGCTGCTCTGGGAATTATTCTAGGCTATTACGGGAGAATTGTTCCCCTAACTCAATTGCGTCGAGACTGTGGGGTTTCTCGCGACGGCAGCAAAGCTTCCAACGTTCTCAAAGCAGCCAGACTCTATAATTTACAAGCAAAAGGCTTCAAAAAATCTCTCGAAAACCTCGAAACTCTTCGCCCTCCTTACATAGTTTTTTGGAACTTCAACCACTTTTTAGTAGTAGAAGGTTTTAGTAAAAACCGCGTTTACCTCAACGATCCAGCCACAGGGCCGAGGACGGTTTCTCTAGAAGAATTCGACCAAGCTTACACTGGTGTAGTGCTGGTGATGGAGCCAGGAGAAGAGTTTAAAAAAGGGGGCAAAAAGAAGAACGTTATCTCTGCTTTAGGGTCGCGCTTGGGTAACTCGCGCCGGGCAATTATATTCTGTATTGTGGCAGGATTATTGCTGACTGTACCTCGTTTATCAATACCAGCGTTTACCCAGGTTTTTGTTGATGAAATTTTGGTGCAAGGTCGCCAAGATTGGTTGCGACCTCTGCTTTTGGGCATGGTATTCGCTGCCGTACTTCAAGGAGTAGTGGCGCGGCTGCGACTGACATATTTGCGACGGTTGATGATTAAGCTGTCGGTAGCTATGTCGGGACAGTATCTCTGGCATACTCTGCGCTTGCCAGTAGGATTTTATGCTCAACGTTACGCTGGGGAAATTAGCAACCGCAGCCAATTAAATGACAAAGTCGCAGAGATACTTTCGGGTCGTTTGGCTACAACGGCGATCGATACGATAATGATGGTTTTTTACGCGGCCATAATGTTTATGTATGATTGGTTACTAACGATCGTCGCTATTCTATTTGCTGCCTTCAACTTTGTCGCCCTACAGTACCTGTCCCGCAGTCGCGTCGATGCCAACACCAAGCTCGCTCAAGAAAATGGAAAAGTGGCTGGGATGGCCATCGGTGGCATTCAAACCATAGAAACAGTTAAAGCTAGCGGCTTGGAGTCAGATCTATTTTCTAAGTTTGCGGGATACTATGCCAAAATGCTCAACGCTCAGCAGGAATTGAGCTTGCCAACTCAAGTATTAACTTCGTTACCGACGCTGTTAACAGCCCTAGCAACAACCTCGATCTTAGTGCTTGGTGGCTTGCGAGTCATGGAAGGCAATCTCACTATCGGGATGCTGATAGCTTACAAAACTCTAACGGGAGAATTCCTCGCGCCAGTTAACGAACTTCTTAATTTCGGCAGCACCCTACAAGAGCTAGAAGGAGATTTAAATCGCCTTGATGACGTTTTGCAAAATCCTGTTGACCCCCAGGCAGATAATAGTGTAAGTAACAACAATGGCACTTCACAAGTAAGTATCGGGCAAGACTCATTTCAATTACAGGGATACCTGGAGTTGCGCGACATTACCTTTGGCTACAGTCGGCTAGAATCTCCTTTAATTGAAAACTTCAATTTAACCTTGAACCCAGGTCAAAGGATAGCCCTAGTGGGTGGTAGCGGTTCGGGAAAATCCACGATCGCCAAGATGGTTACGGCTCTGTATGCTCCTTGGTCTGGAGAAATTTTCTTTGATGGGGTACCTCGGAGGCAAATCCCTCGCTCTGTTATAGCCAATTCACTGGCGATGGTAGAGCAAGAGATCTTTCTCTTTGGCGGAACAATTAAGGAAAATCTCACCCTTTGGGATCCAACTGTTCCCGAACAAGACTTGGTGCAGGCTTGTAAAGATGCAGCAATTCACGATCTCATCTTGAATATGCCAGGAGGATATAATGCTCGACTAGATGAGGGAGGAATGAATATAAGTGGGGGACAACGCCAGCGCTTAGAAATTGCTAGGGCTTTAGTGAGAAATCCCTCTCTATTAGTGCTGGACGAGGCAACCAGCGCTCTAGATGCAGAAACAGAGCTGATAATCGATCGCAATCTGCGCAGGCGCGGTTGTTCTTGTCTTGTCGTGGCTCATCGACTGAGTACGATTCGGGATTGCGATGAAATTATTGTTTTAGACCGAGGAAAAGTCGTGCAGCGAGGAAATCACGAACATTTAAGGCAGCAAGAAGGAGCATATACCCGCTTAATCGGCACCCAATAGGTTGCTATTTAATTAAGTTGAGATCTAAGGGCGATCGCGAAACCAGAAGAGCAAAATTACATCGCAACAAATCAATAAAATATCAACAATAAATCATGGTCAAGTCGGATCTCGTCATTGAAAACGTTGTTACTATAAAAGGCAACGAACCAATAATACTAAAAGATCCTAATACAGTCTGGGTGGTTAAATCTGGATCTCTGGCATTGTTTGCTACCCTCATAGACGACGAACAACAACAGGGCAATCGTCACTATTTATTTGAAGTAGGGTCAGGAGAAGCTTTATTTGGAGGGTTTTTAGCTTCTCAAACCAGTCCCGAAAAGCAATTGGGAATAATGGCAGTAGCCTTAGAAGAAGCACAACTAGAGCAACTAGCCATTGAAGATTTGATAAAGCAATTAGCTGCTGGCAATAGAGAATCAGCCATCCTCTTAGACGGTTGGGTCAAACATTTGGGTAAATGGATAACTGAGCAGCAAACAACACTGGAAACAGTCTCACATGTTGTCTTTGTTCGAGGAGCTCATTTTGCCCCCGCAGTCACAGGTCAATTGCTAAAACCGGAGAGAAATGAAGTAGTTTGGATAGACATACGTAAGGGCAGTACCTACTGGATGGGGAACGATAAGCTTAAGTTGGAGCAATCCTCGCCAGTTTCGCCCCTAGCACCTGGTATGTGGCTGGAGGCAGAAACTGAACTTGAAGTTTATGCCAGCTCAACAGCACAATTAGAAAACTTTGAGGTGCTGCCGACAAGTTTAGCCCAGTTGCACGCTTGTTTTTTTTACTACTTCAATTCATTGCAAAAGCAAAAAACAGAGGCGCAATTCCATCAATTTCAGGAACGAGAACACCTCAATCGTCAAGTATCTGAGGTTGCTTTGGGTGAATTAGCTGGAGTATTGCAGCCTCAAGCAGCAGACTTTTTTCAAGAGGGAACTCCCCTTCTAATTGCTGCAGGAGCTATAGGTCGAGCCTTAGGCATGACAATTCGTCCTCCAGCCCGATCGGAAGATGTCAGTAGAGTTAAAGATCCCTTGGATGCGATCGCGCGGGCATCGCAATTTTGCACTCGTCGCGTCTTATTAGTAGGTGAGTGGTGGAAACAAGAATACGGGCCGTTATTGACTTATACTGTGGAGGAAAAAAATCCAATAGCCTTATTGCCACATAAAGGCGATCGTTATATTGCTTTCGATCCGAAGTCACGAAGCAAAACTTTAGTCAATAAGGCACTAGCAGAAAGTTTAGAATTAGAAGCCTATATGTTTTATCGACCTTTGCCCCAGTCGATCTCAAACATATTACAAATTTTTCGGTTTGCCAGCAAAGGATATGAAAAAGATATCGCCTTAATTTTTGCTTTCGGTATAATCGGAACTTTGTTGGGAATGATAACCCCTCAGGCAACTGCCATTTTGGTCAATGATGCGATTCCCGATAGCGATCGCCTTCTTTTGTGGCAACTTGGCTTAGCCTTATTTGCAGCAGCCTTAGGAAAATCAGCGTTTCAGCTCGCTCAAGGCCTTATTTCACTAAGAGTAGAAAATGCTGCTGATGCTACTCTCCAGCCTGCGGTTTGGAACCGAATGCTCAACTTAATGCCAACATTTTTTCGCAAGTATTCTTCTGGAGAGTTATTGATTCGCTTATTAGCGGTAAGCCAGATCCGCAGTCAACTAAGCGGTGCTACCCAACGTACCCTATTGAGTGGGATTTTTGCCTTGCTGAACTTAGGGCTGATGTTTATTTACAGCATCAAACTAGCTTTGGTAGCAATAGGTTTAACCGTAGTAGCAGTTGTAGTGACAATTGTCTCTAGTCGGTTGCTGGTAAACAAACAGCGCGTTCAGGAAAAACTCGATGGGGATATTAACGGACTGACCGTGGAATTAATCGGAGGGGTAGCTAAGCTTCGGGTAGCTGCTGCTGAAGACAGGGCATTTGCGGCTTGGAGCAAAATTTACAGCCAGCGCCTTAAGTTACAATCAGGCATTCAAAGGATTAATGATAGCGTTTCTGTATTTAACGAAGCTCTTACTTTGATCAGTTCGGTACTGTTGTTTTGGTTTGCAATTCTGTTTATTCAGATGAATCAAGCTACGGGAGGTCTTACGGGTCTTAATACAGGTACTTTTTTGGCTTTTAATTCTGCTTTTGGGATTTTTCTCGGAGGCGCTACTGACCTCAGCAATACCGTCACTGATATTTTAGAAATTGTCCCTCTGTGGGAAAGGGCAAAGCCGATTTTAGATTCAAAATCAGAATACGACCCAGCTAAGGCAGACCCAGGGCGCTTGACGGGAAATTTGTCTCTAGACTTCGTTACTTTCCGCTACCGCGAGGATGGCCCCCTAATTCTCGATGATGTCAGCATTAAGGCCAATCCAGGGGAATTTATTGCGATCGTCGGGCCTTCAGGAAGTGGAAAATCAACTATATTTCGTTTGTTATTGGGGTTTGAGACCCCACTGAGTGGAACGGTATATTACGACGGACAAGACTTGGCAGGTTTAGATATTCAAGCGGTACGAAGGCAGTTAGGTGTAGTATTGCAAAATGTTCGGATTTCTTCAGGTAGTATTTTCGACAGCATCTCTGCTGGAGCTTTGGTGACTCTAGATGAAGCCTGGGAGGCAGCGCGAATGGCAGGTTTTGCCGAGGATATCGAACAGATGCCTATGGGTATGCACACAGTTGTCAGTGAGGGGGGTACAAATCTTTCTGGGGGACAACGGCAACGACTGCTGATTGCACGATCTCTGGTTTTAAAACCAAAAATTATCCTCATGGATGAAGCAACTAGCGCCCTTGACAATCGTACCCAAACGATCGTCACTGAAAGTCTCGATCGGTTGAACGCTACTAGGGTCGTAATTGCCCATCGTCTCAGCACTATCCGCAATGCCGATCGCATATACGTAGTAGAAGCAGGTAGAGTAATGGAAGTAGGTACGTTTGAGGAATTGGTTGCTTTAAAAGGAATATTTGCTCAATTAGTAGCGCGACAATTGGATTAAACGCAGACAATTATTGCTGCTAGTTAATCTTTTTGGATAATATCGGGCAACCACAACAGCATCAGCACCAGCAGACAAACCACCACCAAACCAACACTGTATGAGACAGCCCCTTTCATATTAGAAGTTTGTTGCATAATATAAAGCGATTGCTGCATAAATAATTCTCCAAATCTGCATTTTCTAGCATATAGTAGAAATTATATCGAAATGCTCGTTGGCGATCGATTTACTTATTTTTCTTACAGACAGTCAAACGCCCCTAATTTTAATCTGTTTTTAGTACTCTTCTTTTGTATCAAAAGAAGCAAACGTAAGTTGATTTTTTATGAGTTAAGAAAATAGCACAACTTTTTTCTACTAACTTTTTTTCTCTTGTTTAGAGAAGGTTTTTTCTCGATCGTTTCTTAAGCTTCTCGCTTTGGCCTCTAAGTTCTTAAAATAATCTGAAGCGATAATTTCATCAACTTCTCGTTCTTTCTTGTTTTGGTCAATTTTAATCTGTAGTTTCCTTATTTGTTGCTTTAATTTTTTCTCGCGCTTATAAAATTCATTAGCCATATTAATTGCCGCTGCTGCTTGATTAGCAAGACCAATTAAAAAATCTACATCTTCATCAGAATAGACAGAAGTCAAGAACAAATTATCAATGTATACTACCCCAATAGTTTGATTATGAGTTATGAGAGGAACGCAGATTGAGGCATGAACAGATGAGCAAATAATAGATGGAGCATCATGAAATCGCTCGTCTGTAATAGCATCAGAAGTTAATATAGATTCTCCAGTTTCACGAACTGATTCGGTAATTTTTGTGCTGTAAAATCTCTGATTATCTTCCACTCCCTCTCTTAATTTTACTGCTCTAGGTTTTAAATCGTAGGATTTTTCATCGACTAAAAGAATTACAGCCCGATCTATCTCCATGACCTTGAACAGCAGTTCCAGGATTTTTGAGAGCATTTTTTCAGGATTTTCAGGAGAGCAAAGTTCTTGGCTTACCTCTAGCAAAATTTTCAACTTCTGTAGCGATCTTTGTTCGGGGTTCGCATCAGATAGCTTCAGAATAGAGTTATTTGATGTTTGAGAAGATACTAAGTTATTTATCACACTCACATTTTGCTGAGAAGTGAATTTCTTAACCACTGTCTGAGGAAATTCATTTTCTACGAAATTCTCTTGAGGACTGGCTGCTGAAACAAACTTGAAATTAGCATTGCCGAACCTAATCGATTCTCCTCCTTTAAGTAGTTTGGGTTGCTTAATTGCAGTGCCATTGACATAAGTATGATTGCTACTACCGCAGTCTTTGATTATAATTTCATTTTGAGTAATTTCGATTTCAGCGTGGTGACGCGACATACTTGGATCTATTATGGGCACATTATTAGCTGGGTGACGCCCAATTTTGTTGACACCAAATTTTAATTCATAAGTTTTTCGATTACCCGATTCTGGAATATAAATTAAATAACTCACAGTTCATCCTTAAGCTCACTCTCTGCTTATTGCTCGACATCAATTTATTTGCGATGCTCTACTTTCATAATAATGCTATCCCATAGGATATGAGCTAATTTTCTTACAGATAATCTCTGACCTACGAGCCACGTCTGTTCTCAGTGGTAATTGTGAAAAAAAAATTATTTTTTAAGTCCTGAATTTTCCTGAATTTACTCTTATTGAATTTATCAAAAAAGCATTTTAGGATTAGAAGCAAGGTTGCTAGGATTTAAGAAGGAATTAAAACTCAATCCATGGCAGCAAACAATATTACTTGCTAAACACGTAGGTCTATTGAGTAATATTCTAACTTTTAGATACCAGATAATTAACAGAAAACCAAGAAACAATCTTTCATTAAAGGTGAGAAAATGTCCCAAGCATCTGTATTTGATTTTTTCAAAGCTGTCCAAAAAAATAAGGCTGTGCAAAAGCAGCTAGAAGTTGCCGAGAGCTTAAACGTCGCAGTGAAAATTGGAACCGAGCAAGGCTACAATTTTACTCAAGACGAATTGATTGATTTCATAGAAGAAATCCAAAGACTAGAAGCTAAAGAGGTAGAGATGTCTGAAGAAGAGCTAGAAATTGTAGCAGGAGGTTACTATGCGAATAATCGTAAATTACCCTTCTTCTTAAACCTCTCCTCTCTAGTGTAGAATACAGAGAAAGTTGGGTTTCTCTGAGAAAATAGCTTAGGTATAGTTCTTTTAACTAAGAACTCATACGAGAGTTCCCAAACTTCTAGTTGGAGGACTCTCATAGAGATTTATGAATTTGCATATTGACTTATTAGTTTAATAAGATCCGATCGCTCATTCAATAGAACATCTTGAGGATCTTCAGCCACAGAATCTTCAAGGTGTTTTAGATAGGATAATGCCTCAGAAAAATTAGTTTCTTGCCAGTAGAAGCAAAATTTCTTGAGGAGATAATAGGCTTGTAGATCGTGAATTTTTTCAAGGGCTCGGTGTTTTGCCATCTTACGCAAACAGAGGTTTCGTAACAATATGATACTTTTTTTATTCAGCATCAAATAGGAAAACAGCTTTTTATAGTGCGATCGCCTCTGTCCGAAGATTAAAATGGTACTCATTCCGTTAAAGTGCATATAGTTCAAGTCGCATACCATAAACTTCTTTTCTTCAGATTGCATTTTGTAAGTAAAGTCCACATCTTCAAAGCCGATATAATAGGTTTCATCATAACCACCCAGAGCGAAAAATGTTGCTTTTTCGATGAATAATGGCACATTTTTTGCCGTTATCAAAGGCGCATGGGGACCGATCGAATATTGGTTTTCAAGTTCACTGGTAACGGCCGCATACCCTGCTTCTAACCCTCGGATACATTGGTCAATCCAGGTGCGATCTGCCAAATAGCAATCATCGTGAAAGAAAGCAAGGTACTTGCCTTTGGCCATTTTCGCACCCAGATTATATGCCTTAGAAACACAGCAAAGCTCTGATGAGTAAACAGAATAATCCTTAAATAAATTCAAGTCACAATCTATGCCATTGGAGATTACGATAATTTCAATAGCACGATCTTGACTCGATTGGATCAAACTAGGAATAAGAACCTGACTTACAAATAAATCATTTGCTGTTAGAAGGATAATACAAGATACGAGTGGACGATCGGCATTTTGAAACGTATCTGTTGGAGTCGGATCTAACTCAGGGAGTTGATGGACGTGGATAAACATTTGACGAACAAACCAGTGGGGATTAATGGCTCGATCGACTGTTATTGACAAAGAAATACGGCTGGATTCATCATTAAAATGATAGTTTTTAACCGAAGACTGCCTTTTAAGGTAGTCATTCATTTTCATCTTCCAATGGAATATTATTATCGGGAATACAATTACAATCTCGCCAGAATCGTGGATTTGAATATCTAAGTTTTGTTCTCCGTTCATATTTTTATACCTAATTCTTCTTTTAAAGCGACGATAATACTTACCTAAAGTGAATCTTTTTAACTTACTGTCATTGGGTTATCAACATAATTTGATTGTAGGAAGCTTTGTCTTTTTAGGGTTGACGGTAAGTCAAGCTATTTCTTACTTGAAAGCGTTCTCGAAGAGTCGGCTTATAGCTAAAACTATATTTCCTATTTTTTGTCAATGGAAAACTTTTGTATCTTACTCGCGGAGCGACTCTTCTTTTTACCAAAGTCCAAACCTTTCATGACAATTTTATTTTTTTCTTTGGCTTGATGGAAATATTTCCGAGGACGAGCATGGGATTTTCGTCTTCATCGACTTGTGAAGTATCTCGATCGCTCTTTACCCATTTTTGCAATTCAAACTGCACGTTACCCCCAGCAACGTAATCAGAAGACCACTTCAACTGAATGGGGTCTGCAATATGGGAATTTTTCGGAGTAATAATCCCCAGACGAGATAGGGAATAAATTTTGTGAAAAGTTCGATATTCTCCACTACACGTGAGATAGTCCCAATCCCTATTTTTCTGGATCGTACTGTAAAGGCTGGATGCAGTAATATAGCTAAACAAATTGGCTATAGGTTTGCGACCTGGGGAAACTTCGATCGTCTCTTGCGAAAAATCAATATGCCATTTTTGAACAGCACTATCAGGAAAAATTACTTCTAACTGATAGATAATTTGCCAGCGAAAATGATCTTGAAAAAGAGATTTTTGGCCGTCGATAATAAATTGGCGTAAATTAACACAAATTTCTTCATTAATTACCTGCTTCATTATCTCCAGATCGTAGTTTTCTGGATTACTGTCTGCTAGATCGTTACTTACGTTTACTGGACAAAACTCTACAGATTCTCGATCGTCAACGATCTTGTTGACGTATTCGCAACTTCCTACAGAATGATGGTATTCTCCCTTTTCTAAGGTCAAAATATCCCCTGGATCTAGAGGAAATATCCGCTCTTCAAGTTCTGGAAAAGCAATTTTTAAATCGTGGCAGAATCTTTCTCTTGTTTGAGGAAAAACTACTTTATTTTGCCATGCAGCTTGTTTGATATATTTCCATCCTTGTGCCCCTGGAGCGATCGCTTTTGCTTCAACTAAACTAATGAGATTAATTAACTGACCGTAAAGTTCAAAGGGAAAAGATATACTTTGATTGTACTGATATTTTCCCTCCATGCTAATGTGCCACGGTGTTAATAAAAAATCGATGCAGGGATAGTTTTCTCTTACTTTCTGAATAGTCGGTGGCGCAAAATAAGTGTCTACAGCATTCCAAAATACAGCCGATTCGTCGGCAAAAACCATTCCATATTCAGGTACGGCAATTTCCGATCGAGTTGTCATCATGGTTGTCGAACCTACTTTGACTTTATGAAAGTCGTTTAAAGGGTAAATTCGCGAATATCCCAGTTGGCTGAGAGAGTTTAGCAGTAAGTTATCTCTGGGAATGAGTACGTCAACCTTTTTAGGAAGATAAGCTAGAGACCGAAGGTCAAAATGATCTAAATGTTGGTGAGAAATTACCAGAAAATCAAATTCAGGAATTTTATCGGCAATTACTTCTCTTTGAGGACACGATTCATTAAGCCCTTCACAAAATGGATCCCAAAGAACAGGATCCATTAAAATTCGGCAATCTTGAGTTTCTACAAAAATAGAAGCGTGTCCGATCGTGTGAATTTTCATCTTTATCTACTGGCTAAGTTAAAAGTCAATAGGGGAGTGGTTAGTGGTTAGTGGTTAGTGGTTATTGGTTTGTTTGCCCCCATCTCCCCCTCTCCCCCTCTCCCCACACTCCCCACATTCCCCACACTCTCCACATTCCCCACACTCTCCACCTCAAACTTGAAGTTGTTGCTCCATCTTCACATAAGGAGGTAGTGCAAATTTAGCGATATATTCTGAATGATTAGAACATTGATAGCGGGGATGAATCTCTTGCTGGTGACGATCGCTCAATACCAAATCTTGTTTAGAAGGGGAACATTCTTCACTAAGAGCCAAAGCTGCTATTGCAGTTCCGATCGTTTGATGGGTATCTTTATATAGAGAAATACTGTGATATTGACCGTTTATATTTGCGATCTGTTTTTGCTTGTTATTTGAGGTTTGGCTAGTAAAGCTCTGGTTCATTAGTCCCCACATTAAAGCGTTGGCAGGAACTTCACTCATGCTCAAACTCGAATAAAAAGGTATCTCCACTGGTAATAAACCCCGTGAATCGATAAACTCTAACAGTCGCAATTGTGCTACTCTCATGGTTCTCCCTCTAAACCCAAGAGCGCCCATACAGAGGATGGCTAAAGCGGTAGACATAGCTACATCATAAAGTCCAAAGGAATAGTCTTCATTCATGCTGGTTAAAATCTCAGCTAGTAGTTGTTCCCGCAATGATGAGGCTGACTCGTCTTCTTTAATAGCACTTGCTAACACCCAATCAACTAGATAAGGATTGGCAAAATATAAACCACTGCGATTTGCCATTCCTGCGGCTAGATATTCCGTTGAGGTTTTAGTTTCTAATTGGGCTTCTTGGCGTAGAGTTTTAACCAGACAAGTGGTGGCATAATCTGACTGACACCAGTGAGCGCAGCTTCGATCGAACACCATTTTTCCTGGCAGTTTCTCTTCAGACCACAGTTGAGGATAATAACCTCCTTCTCCATCGGCAAATAGCTCTAAAGCTTCTACAGATTCTGGCTCGTTAAACCCTTGCAGTACTAGGGCCGAGTCAGTTGCAGTAATTAATCGATTTGTTTGAAATGCCCAGAGTTTATCTTGACGCTTGTCGAGTAAAAATTTGCTCAACCCCTGACGAGCTTCTAAAATTGATTTTGACTCGTTAGATTCTGCAGTATCTCCCACGATCGCTGTGGCTTTATTGAGTGCTTTCAAAACAAAGCCCAGAGGAACTAAATCTCCATAGGGAAAAGGTCGCTCGGGTAGAGGGGGCTGACAAGTCATGGCCATCGATCGCTCAGTTGCTTCAGAGGCTAGTTTTGCTAAGGTCGAAATAAGAGTATTTCTTCCCCAAATGACTCGGCTTTCTGATGCTTGGAGCAAGCCTGTTTTTAAGGGAGGGTCAATATAGCCTTGTTGGAGGAAAAATAGATTGCAATGGGCAGTGCGACTAAAATGTGACAAAAATCCAGCGTGAATGTGAACTGGGAGACGATTTTGGAACCGAGCGAGATAGTAAGAATCTTTAGTTTCTCCACCCAAAAACTTAACTCCTACCGATCGCAGCAGTTCGTAATCTTGTTTAGAAGGCTCTTTATCGAATACTGCCTTAGCTTGCCCGAAGCCAGATTTAATTATGATATGCAGTAAAACAGGAGAGTAGGGTTGCATTTCCCCTAAACCGAGGCAATGAGCTTCATCTACTGGAAATAAAGCCAGACGGCTAGAAAATTTCTCGTATAGAGAATTTGTTATTCGATCGGAAGACAAAGTATTTCCCGACGTGGCTTCAACTAGCTTTGACTCTTCAGAGGACGCTAAAAACCTGCCCTCACTGGTCAATACTACGTGAGTGTAAGGATCTAATTCTATCTCTGGAGGTAGGTGATACATGGCTCTAACGATCGCGCTGTCAGCTAATTTGCTAATGGCAGATAAGTCGAAGAGCACCATCCACTCTAGGGAAGCAGGCAGGGTTTGTAGTATTTCAGATACCAACATTTTCTCATTTAACTCCAGTCGTAGATGTGAGTAATTATTTCTCTTAGGAATGAACTAAGTTATTAGAATTTGTTAGTTGTTTCCACTGACTGAAAAATTGTGGATTTAATAAACTGAGATTAGCGTAAAGATAGGCTTTTGCCTCTAGGGTTTTGGACTGTTGGTAAGTTAATTTTATATGATGTAATCCTGTAAAAAATATTCTTTCATATTTTGCTCCTAGTAATTGAGACAATTTGAGCAGATTGCTAGGCCACAAATCTTGACGATCTTTTTGTCTAATATATCCAGGATAAGCTAATAAACTATCTCTTTTTTCAGGAATACACAGATTATTTTCTACTAAATAATCTAATAATAATTGCCATCTTGGTTCAAATTTAGGTTGTCTATTGAAATAACATTCTAATCCAATTTTGGGTCTGACAGACTCGCCTACATCTATGTCTAAGTCAATTCTTTCTGCAAAACTCGATATTTTGTCCAGAAGTTCTTTTAGTGGCTTTAAAGAACCTTGCCAATTGATTTTAGTCAAGTATTCTAATATTTGTTTTGGAGAAATATTGCGAATACATACTCTAATCAAATCCGATTTTCTCGATAGCATTACGCCAATTTGAAACACATAAGCTTCTGATGGTAATAGATCGATACACTTGAATAATTGACGCTCTACTTGGGGAGATATGTCGCGATCGAGCAGAACTTTTAAGGCATTTTGAGTTATCCATTGATGTGAATTTGTTTCTCGATCTTTTGGAGCGTTCTCTGAGGAAGAGAAAGTGGAATAAATCGGTTGCGGGCCAAAAAAACAACTGGGAATGGGTATGGTAGTAAGAGAGTCATCAATGTCAAACTCCAGCCAAACATTATTTATCCGATGGTATAAAGGGGAAGTTTCTGTATTCCAAACGGTGCTAAAGTTCTGGATGCTATTCCAGATTGAATGAGACCCCAGTAAGTCGGGTAAAGTAATTGAATATTTATTGTCACTTGCTAAAATTTGACGACCTGCTTCAGTAGCATCGGCACAAATTAAAAAGTCAGCACGAGCTTCTTTAATTCCCAAGCGACACTCGAAACCAAAAAAAGAAGTTATTGCACTTGGTAAAATTCGGGCGACAGTATTAATATTTGACCAGTTGTCTGAAGAAATTAATTGAGAAGAAATGTCAGGTCTGAGAACTTTTAAATAATCTGTCAGGGAATTATTTACCGCAGTATTCATAATAAGTCATCCAAAAGCTTTTTAACAATATTTCTAACTAAAATTTGAAGCTAGAAAAACAATTCTGAAAAGTTTTTAATCGTAATTTCGATCGACTCCAGATTTAATCTCAAATTCTGGAATCTTTTCCAGTCTGGTTTGGTCTAAATTGTAT
Source organism: Prochloraceae cyanobacterium (assembly GCA_030065755.1). Classification (GTDB taxonomy): domain Bacteria; phylum Cyanobacteriota; class Cyanobacteriia; order Cyanobacteriales; family JASJDA01; genus JASJDA01. The sequence continues at coordinate 42,134 of JASJDA010000018.1, forward strand.
TGTTCGCAGATTAAACTTATCCGAGGCTCAGAACATTTGACCTCATTGACCGAATGCATTAAATTGCCCAAAAAATATATTAGAGTATTTCTTCGAGGTTGAATTTGTATAACCTTATCTTCGCTAGGTTGCAATACTAGTTCTCCTCCTTGGATGTCTTCTGGCACTTGGACGTACAAGACACTCACAAGATTGGGATTTGTATAAACCATGTCATAAGAGGAAATGCTACAGTCCACGTGCGGTTCTACGCGAGTTTCTCCTTCCAAGACCAGGGGATTGAGATAGAAGGCGTTACAGGCTTGCTTGAGAGCTATTTTCAAATAGGGCGCAAAAAAAGGAAACTGGCGCTCGACTTCTGCCATACCCGATCGCTTGAAGATGACAGAGAACCCCTTAGTTCCAGCAAACCCTTCACTGAGCTGACTTGCACTTAAATAGGGACTCGACAGGATCTGCGATCGCAACTCACTCAAGTACTCGTCCTCAAATAGATCGCGTTTTTGTGCGTAACATTTAATCGGCGTTGCTTTTATCGCTTCTTTTATCGCGGTCGAGCGCGATTTTTTCTGGGCAAGCTGCACGTATTCCTGATAAGAAACCGAGACAGTTTTATTTCCCTTTTCGATCGGGGGAGTAAGATAATCGATCGCAGTTTCCATATTTTCAGTTAAGATGCCCTTTTTGACTCCCGTTTGAATTAGTTCGATCGCGCAATCAGGCAAACAAAATATTTCCATCAGGGTAGCTAGTTTGAGAACTCGATCGTGATCCCAATTGGCAATTCCCTGCTCTGATTCTATTTCATTGACCCCATCTCTCAAATAAAGAGCTTGTCCCCAAAGCAACTGTCCTTGCTGAGTTACTCCCAAAGAATTTGCTGGCAATGGTAGAGCTTTTCTGGCATGGCGATAGGTTGCCAGATCGAATAATTGAAATCCCAGAGAACTTAAAAATAAGTCTATTTCACTGAAAGTAGGTTGATTGCGAAGAGAGGAATGAAATAAAACTTCAATGCTCAAACCCAGCACCGATCGTTGTAAAAACTCAACCGCACCCTTTAATACATCTAACTCACTTCCTTCTATATCTAGTTTGATAAAGTCAATGTATTCAATACCTTCTTCTGTGGCGAATGAATCTAGATCGACTGTCTCCAGTTCAATAGTTTTGATTACTTTCATTTGTTCGCCATGTTCGTCTGGAAAGCGACGCAAAAAGTTCGTATTTGCTGGATAAAAACTAGACGAACCACCCCACTGACAAACTGAAAAGTTACGTTTTTCTTTTCGCTGTCCGAGAGCAACTGGATAAAATTTCAGACCTCGATCGCCAAATTGCTGATTGAGCTTTTCACATTCTTCTAGATCTGGTTCAAATCCTATTTGGATTATTCGATCGCCATAAAATTTCCAGTGAGGTTCAAATCCTCCCCTTGCTCCCAGATCCAAAACTAAAAGGGGTCGATCGGAAAAGGCTAGAGTGCGATCGACTAAAAATTGAGTCATCCTCGGATCAGAATTAATACGTTCGAGTGCCATCGCAATAATGCTTGAAGTTTTTTTACAGGAATAAAGTTAACTGAGAGCGCCCTCAAGTATAGCTAAGTCACGAACTTCTCCATTTTTGACCGCGTAACCGTCGCCAATTTTCCAGGGTATAACTTGAGTCGAGGCTCCTAAATTCTTCAGTTCCGCTTCTACTTGGGCAATAAGTTGCTCGTCGTTAACTCCAGGTTGGCCGATTTCTGCCCAACTATGTGCATAAGGTAAGCAAGCTTTGGCTCCGACAATTGCACAAACTTTGGCTACTCCTTTTGGCCCCAGTAGAGCTACATATTCTCCTTCTTCTTTATTAGTGACGGAAAATATTTGTGGATTGCTGAGTAAATTGGCGACAATATCTATGCCCCAACCAGATAGATTTGTACCAATAGAATTGTAAGATAAGGGTTGAAAATTACTCAATAGAAGGTCTACAGTGCCAATTTTTTCTTTCACGTATTCGGCTACTTCAAACATTGACTTCATTGGCTCTTGTCCCGCATCAATCAAGAACCAAGAAGTGTAGTATTCCGTGCGCAGCAGATAGGTATTGCCCCAATTTCTTAAATCTGGATGTATGGGTCGAGCGAACTCTGGGACTAAAGGTTGTTCGCCATAAAAAGGTAAAACGTGAATTTCAATATCCCCGATCGCGATCGGTTCGGCATACCAGTCAACAGCAATAACATTGGTAAATCCTAAACTTTTCAGTCTGGCTTCCATATCCTCGCACATAATTGTTGCCCGAGGTACTTTGGGAACAAAAATCGGAGTTTCGGGAGCAAACATCATTAGGGTGGGATAGTGCCAGTGGTCGTAGTGGGGGTGAGAAATTAAAATTCCATCCACACTTCCTTCCAATTGAGCGCGACTGATATCTGACTTTAATTGAGGAATACCGTAGTTGGAATGGAGATGGGGGTCTACAAGAATTCCTGTAGTCTTGGTTCGATAAAGTAAGCCGGCGTGTTGGAGGCGAAAAACTCCAGGAGTTTCTGGGGGAACTGAACTTTTTTGATGTTCTCGTTCTTTGACTATGCTACATTTAATTAATTTGTCCAACAACTCGATAGTCGGTTCGCTAATTTGCTGACAAATTTGGTCGTAGGACAAATTGGATTGAGCGCAGAGATAGAGGAGATTGTGTATATCTGGTAAGATTGACTCGTCTTTAATAATTTTCGTTCCACTTTTACCCAAGAAACTTGGAAATAGGGTATTGCTGTAATGCAACGCTAACAGAGGATTTTCTTGCGGGAAAAGAAACTCTTGCTTTAATGAAAAGCTTTCTTCAACGTTACTATAATTGATGTCAAAGAATTTTTTAGCCACTTCTTCGTGTTTTGTAGCCGCTTGCTCGATTGCTGTTCCTAAATTATGTGACTCAATAAAACGATCTAAAACTTCTTGAATAAAAGGCTGTATTACATAGCAAATGCGATCGCTTTCATTGATGGGACGTATTTGCGAGCCTCTAACAAAAGATATTACATTATTCACTCAAATTACTCCTAAAAAAAACTATCCGCTTTTTTAACACTTTTCTTCACCCTATTCTCAGAATATATTGCTTGCTCCTGTGAAGTGTTTTTTTGCAAGAATTGATTTACTGATTCAGCGCTCATTATTTTTACTTGCGATCGTGTTTGAATTGATTACACTTTTAATTTATCGATCGCTCTTAGATGAGTCAATCAGGAAAAGTTCGGAAAAATTCAGGTATTTATTCGGGAATTTAACGATTAGAATTCTGGCAATTTTCAGGGAATAGAGAACAGTTTTAGATTTGAGAATATTTATGCTGGCGCGAAACTTGATAGCAGCGATCGCTTATTTCCCCCGTTCCCTATTCCCTTATTCCCAAAGCAATACAGAGGGCAACAGCTTGGGATAAGCAATTCTCAACAGTTGGTAGCCAATGCCTGTAACTCCTTGAAAAAAGCCAGGATTGTATACTTTTGGAGGCAAGTCTGGGAAAACCATAAATGTACCTCTAGATCGAGATAGATTAAGTGTGTGGGTAACAGCTCGACCGACAAACTCCTCGAGGTCTGGGCGATCGAGTTTTTCAGATGCTACTAAAAGGGTTTCTAAACGACCTGAGTTACCCCAGCATAAATTATCTGCATTGTCAAGACAAAATCTTTGGGTTGTCTCGATCGCCACAGCAATTTGGTGCCGAATTTCTGGTGTATCGAGAACTGGCAACGCCCCCAATCGCCCCAATCCAATACCAGGAGCGCCATTAGCCCAACTGACTCGAAAAACAGGTTCTTCCGATCTCAAATCGGGCCAATTTTTCTCTTCTTCGCAGAAAAGACTTTGTTCGTATTCGATCGCTGCCACCGCACCGTCGAAAAATCGGGGATTTTGGGTCACTGCAAATAACTGCAACAGAGCATAAGCAATTCCTGCTGCACCTTGGGAAAACCCCGCTAATTGTTTGCCATTCCCAGTTTTCCAAGCTTGAGGCAGCTCTTGTGCGCTCGTTTGATGTTCTAGGAGATGTTCGCCACAAGCGATCGCTAGTTCCAAGGCATTATTAGAGGGGTTAGAAGTTTCTAACCGATGCAAGGCTAAAAGACTCAAAAGTGTCCCTGCTGTACCTTCTATGATGTCGAAAGTTTTATCTGCTGCGATCGAATCTGGAGTAATCCAAGAAGCAACTTTTCGAGCGTCTTGCAGTAATTCGGAGTTTTGCAGAAATTGACCGATTTGTGCGAAACCGTAAGCGATCGAACCGAGTCCAGTAGCTCCGCTTATTCCCAAAGCCCTTCTCAATCTAGCCACAGTATCGGAGTTGGGACCGTCAAGACTTTGGCGAAGTGTTTGTAAAGTTGCTAGAGCTAGATCTCCCCACTTGGAGTTGTCTGTAACCTTAGCTAAGGCAGCTAGAAATAGTGCTAGACCAGAACTCCCGTCATAAAGACTAGATCCTAACCCCTGAAGCTGAAAACTTTGGCTTTTGGCTGCATATCCCAGACCAACCCAGCTAACACTGCCATCGGCTGCGAATATAGCCCTTTGCTGCAAGTCTTCTGCAATCTTAATTGCACTTTCGACTAATTGCTCTGAAGTCAAAGATGCAGTTGTTTGTGGAAGTAGAGTATTGTCAGATGTTAAAGAATTTGGTTCTTTAACAAACCGAGAATAGAAAGATCCTCGAATAATCTCAATTTGTTGGGCTAGGTCGGCTTCTGTTAAATTTTTAATTCCCAACAGCATCCAATCGAAGCTAGGTTGTTCAAAAAGTTCTTCAATAACTACACCTTTCGCTAGAGGAAGGAAGTTTTGTGAAGAGTCAGCAGTAAAGAAGGGGATATCTGACTGTTCGAGTGCTTCTAATTCTGCTGCCAGTATTTCCCAGAAAAGCGGCTTTTCTTCAGTAGTCAGAAAAGCTCTACTCAAAACATCCAGACCAATACTGCGATCGATTCCAGAGCGTAACAAACTTGGCTGGTAAGATTGTTGCAAAATAGTTGCATAAATTCTCGTAGCGCGAAATAGATAGCGAACTTCCCGATCTGCCAAATTCATCAAGGGACTATCTGCCTCTAAAAGAGTACTTTGATGGAGAAGAAGAAAGCGGTACATCTGCTCGAAGCCTCCCACTAATTCTTCTAAATAGTCTTGGGGAGAAAGGGAAGTCCCGTTTAATATTGGTGCATTGTCTTGAAGCTGTACAGTAACTGTTTCACAGTCTACATCCATAGCATCTGTGTTGATGTTATTTAATTTCATCACAGATAATTCTTGCTCTTCGACTCCCCCCAAGCCGCTCAAATCCATAGCGAACCCGTTATTTCCTTGTTGGTCCCACTGAGGTAGCATCAAAGTTCTCGTCACCGATTCTTCGAGCTGACGACTTACCGTAGCAAAAGCATCAGAGCCCCTCTTCTCTAAAGTTTTCGTCTGATGACTTAATATGGTTTCTAGATCGATAATTACTGGATGTTCCCCACTGGCAATTAGATTTTCTAGGTGACAATCGGTTCCTCGTACCACGTGTATCAGGCATAATAGCATCCCCGATCGTTGATAAAAATTACGAGCTTCTTGTTTGTCAGCGCAAGGTCCTGATTCTACGTATTCCATCCAGCCATAGGTGGAATAATTGAGAATTTGAGGAAATTTGAACTGAAGAGGCGCACCGTGCTGGTTGCACCAATCTTGAAACTGATAAAAATATAAATCTGGAGACAGAGATTTGGGCTTGTAAATCAGTTTTAGCTCTGTATCAAACTTCACACCAATTACAGATCTTCCTCGATTGTGAGGGTCTGACAAACCTAGTTTGAGGTTTGCTACTTGCTTTAATGGGATTTTGGGTGAGAAGCGTCGTTTGATTTCAGACCAGTCTTTTGCCAACCTCTCGATAAATTCCGCACTTGCTTCTACCCAGAAATCAATGGCAATAGCTACTAATCGCCCCAGGACACTATATTCTTTAAATAAAGACAGTAAGTTATCTTCAAATAATTTATCTATAAAGGCGCGATATTTCTCGTCTCTGTTTTTACCTCCAATGCGCAGCAATAAAAAGTCGCGAACACTATCCCCTGACGATCGAAACTGAGAAAATTCCTCAAACAGAGTTCTGCCACAGATACTGGACAAACGTAGTAATAAATTGCGATCGAGAGATGTTTTGGCATCTTCGCCGAGCAATTCGAGATCTGCACCAACTAGCTTGGAGAGTTTGTTCTTAGCTACTTCCACGCAGGGAATATAAACTAACTCGAAGGGAACGGGATCTTCTGGATCTAGGTAAGGTTGAGAGAGATCCTTACAACTTTCGGCAGTCTCGATTATTTCTGCTAAAGTATTTGTCCAGGAAGGTAGAGGCTGGCGATCGTCGTGTTTGACACTACCTAGAAAAGAGCCAATAGTTTTTAAGTCTAGTTTGTCCCAAGCCAAACGTTTCTCAAATTTGGCTGAATTTCCTTGTGCTGCTACTTGACACCATTGTTCTAAGCGAGTGTCAATCTCTGGATCTTTGTTATTAACTGTGTTAGGAATAAAAATTTTGTTTAAACGTTCTTTCAGAGAACTTGCCGAAGCAGCAATTGAAGAAAGCTCTTTGGTGAGATTAACTCTCGCTTTTGACAACATAGGCGATAGAATCCTTATTTTTCTGTAGTGTTCTTTTAATTATTGAAGTGACTTAAAACTGAATTGTTAATTCATACCTCAAGTCAATACTACTTATTTTTGAGAGACTTTTTTTTCCAGAATATATTTCTTAATCATTTTAACAACTCCAAGATTATCTCGATATAATTCTTTTTTACTCCCGAACAAATATCCGAACAAATACCTGAACTTTCCCTAACTTTTCCTAATTGACTAATCCAAGATGGCTCGATAAGGTTAAATCGTAGTCCAATAAAACATATTAGGATAAAAAAAATGAGCACTGAATCAGCAAAACAATTCTTAGACAAAGCAGGCGAAGACGAACAGTTGGCACAGGAAATAGCTAAGGCTATGGAAGCAGAAAATGACAGACAAGCTGTCACCGAATTAGCAGCGACAAAAGGCTACCAATTCACTTCTGACGAACTGTGGGCAGAAATTCAGAATCGCCAAAATGAATTACAACAACGCCAGGATTCTGGAGAATTAAGTGAAGAGGAGTTAGAAGCAGTTGCAGGTGGTGGTTGGAGTGCTATAATTACGGCTACAGTTAATGCGACAATACAAGCGACAAAACAGGCTAAATGGTAAAAAAGCCATTGAGATAATATCTCTAAATTCAAAATAAGCTGAAAAATAACCAGAATAATTTGATTGCAATTGTTCTGGTTATTTCTCAACCACTCACCTATTACTGCAGGTGGTGAGGGATATTAAAACTACAGTAAACAGGTCACAGTTTCTTGAAGCGATCGCGATCTATTTAAACACAATAGAATTTTTTAAAAGTAATTAAACGTTATATAAGACCATATTATCAGAGCGTAAAAAAAAGCTAATCAAATGACCATAATCCCCGAACCATCCTCAACAATTCCATCAAGAGAAATCCTCTCTAGCAAAGTTAAATTTCCTGACACAGATTTGCCTTTTTATCGACAATTAGGTCGCACCGATATGACGGTTAGTTGCTTAGGACTAGGAGGGGGCGGAGGGATTTCCAGTGAGGATACCCTTTACGCCTTCGATCGGGGAATTAACTACTTTTTTTACTCTAGTGATTTACACCACCATATATATATGTCCATGGCTGATGCTCTACGCAAGTTATGTGGGCGTGGCTCTTCTGTTCGAGAGCAAGTGGTTCTAGCAACAGTAACTTATATATCCAGAACTCCAACTCCACAGACAATTGTGACTTATCTACACGATCAATTTGACGAGTTAGGAATTGACTACATTGATATATTTTTTTGGGGTTGGATTGACGCTAATAATGCCGATACTTTCAATAAGTGCGTTAACATTTCCGATAAGCTTCGAGGTTCAAATACAGTTTACAAGCGCTTGATAGAAGCAATGTTTAAAACCTCCGAACGCCTGAAAAAAATGGGAGCAGTTCGCTATATCGGCGCTTCATTTCACGATCTCGATTTAGCCCATCAATGGTCGAACAGCCCCCTGCTAGATATCGTCATGGTTCGCCATAATGTGGCTCATCGAAACGCTCAGCAAAAGGTTTTTGCCCATCTCGATGCTCAAGATACTCAACGACCAGGCATTGTTACATTTAAATCTGCTGGTATGGGTCTACCTCTGTGGCATCGTCCTGCATATTTACCAGCAGGATGTTGGCGACCTTCGGTACCCGATTTATATCGCTATTCTTTAAGCCAGAATAGCGTAGATGTAGCTTTAACTGGTATGACAAATCGTCAAGAGATTGATGCGGCAATAAAAGGAGTTCAGCAAGGCCAACTTAGTGCTGCTGAGCTTGATTATCTCAATTTTTATGGGGACTTACATCGCAGCAGAATTAAACCAGAAGATATCCCTGCAGACGATCGCTTGCTTTATAGATAGGGTTTACTCTTAAAAGCGCGGTTAGTAGTGAATAGTTAGTAGTTAATTTATACTACCGAGCGTAAATTCTCCCACAGAAGATTCCTCATAGTAATCGATACCTGCTGCTCTAGTAAAAAAGTCAGAATTGCCCGAACCAAGAGCGCAGGGCGCTAAATTCATGGCAGTTGCTACCAGATACATAGTTTGGTATAAAACGTTTAACCAATAACCAGGGACGGTTTGCTTCCATGGCAGCTTGGTTAAATTTCTGCAAGTCTAATTGTAGGTAATCGTCAGTCAATACTACTGCCAAGGATTTTGAATCTTGAATGTCCAATTGTGAATCTCGTACTTGAATACCTAAAGATTGCAAAGCAGTAATGAAAGGCTCGATCGGCACGTCGCCGAAAGAAGTCACCGATACAACAATTTCTTGCAAGCGTTTGAAGGCTACCTGGGATTCTACGTTGAGTAGTTCCCAGAATGCTGCAACTTTTGGCGGAAAATTATTCACGGATTCCGTAATGTAGCCTTTGCTTTTAAGCTTGTTAAGAGCGTAGTAAATGTCAGTCAAGGGAATTTGTCCCTTTAGTTTGCTAAAAATTTCTCCTACAGTATGATTTCCATCCAAAAAAGGAGCTATTTGGTAGTAAAGACTTCCCTTGAGGACAATAGAAGAATGCTCGTTCAATAAATATACAATATTAGGTTCGATCGACTCAACGCGCAAATGTGTTTTAAATCTTGGCTTTTTCATTCTTTCTCGTTTGGCAAAATTATTAATTAATATTAAAAAAATAGACTTGTTTGTCGTATAAAGACTAGCAAAAAAAAATATTGTTGGCTCAGTTTAGCTAATCTATAAACTATTTTATTATTAGCTCTAAATGTAAACAATATTTCTGAACAAATACCTGAATTTTTCTGAACTTTTCTGAATGTTAAAGTTCGATCTTATCTACTAAGATGAAATTATTAAATTTGCCAACCTAAAAAAAAGAGTACTTAGAGTATGACAGGAAAAAACCCCCAATCAGAGCAAAGACCCCAAACTCGCCAAGATTTAGAAGCTTTAATAGTTGCCAAAGCCTGGAACGATGAAGCCTTCAAGGAAAAACTGCTGAACAATCCTAAAGCCGTACTCGAAGAAGAATTGGGCAGCCCACTGCCAGAAATGATGAATGTTCGCATTATTGAAGAAACCGAGGATACTATCTACATATCACTGCCGAAAAAGCCTGAAGAAATTAGCTCTGAAGAACTTAGTGAAGAAGATTTGGAAGCAGTTGCTGGCGGAGTGAAAGGGTTTTCGCCAATAGCAATTTATGGAGCAGCACCATGGAGTCCTTTGGATCCAAAGGACAAGTGGTAAGCCACAACCGATCTGTCGATATTTCTCAAGGAGTTAATGATTTAGTTTAATTTCATCTTTAAACAGAAAAATTGAAACCGAGCTAAAAAAAGGAGTATTTATTACGATGACAGAACAAAATCCCCAACCACAGCAAAGACCGGAAACTCGCCAAGACTGGGAAGCTTTACTGATTGCTAAAGCCTGGAGCGATGAAGCTTTCAAGGAAAAACTGCTGAAAAATCCTAAAGCCGTACTCGAAGAAGAGATGGGCGGCCAACTACCCGAAGAGATTAAAAATGTTCGCATTATTGAAGAAACTGAGGATACTATCTATATATCCCTGCCCAAAAAGCCCGAACAAAGCAGCTCAGAAGAACTCAGCGAAGAAGAGTTGGAAGCAGTTGCTGGGGGATTATCCATAATAGGATTTCCTGTGGGAGTAGCTCCCTATGGACTAGCACCCTGGGCTTCTTGGCCGCAAAAAAAATAACCCAAATATTTAGCTATTTTTCAAAGATAGGAGTTTCGCACTCAAAGAAAAATCTCTAGTGTCAATATATCTCAAAGCATGATGAAACCATTGCTTTTTTCTCAAAGTGCAAAGCTCCTAAAAAATTTCAGGAGTGAATGGCGATCGTTGAGCTGAGCTTATAGTTTAGCCAACCTGCCTCACTCTTCTTAAAAGTTGTAATTTCACAAATTCTCTATCTATAAAAAATCTATGTCCGATCGATATCGTCGTATAAGTTATGCTGTCTGGGAAATTACTTTAAAGTGTAATCTCGCCTGTAGCCACTGTGGCTCTCGTGCTGGCACAGCCCGTAACCAAGAACTTTCTACAGAAGAAGCCCTCAATGTCGTCGAGCAGTTAGCTGAAGTTGGTATTACAGAAGTCACTTTAATTGGTGGTGAAGCTTTTATGCGTCCTGACTGGTTAACTATCGCTAAAGCCATCTCTGACGCTGGAATGAGGTGTACTATGACCACGGGAGGGTTTGGTATTTCCTTAGAAACAGCACGGCGTATGAAAGATGCAGGATTGGCTCTAGTTAGTATTTCCATAGATGGCTTAGAAGCAATCCACGATCGCTTGAGGGGCAAAAAAGGTTCCTGGCAATCTGCATTCAAAACTATGAGTCATTTCCGAGAAGTCGGCTTGCCTTTTGCCTGCAATACCCAGATTAATCGCTTATCTGCTCCACAATTTCCCCTAATTTACGAACGAATTCGCGATGCTGGTGTTGTAGCATGGCAAATACAGCTCACGGTGCCAATGGGAAATGCTGCCGATAATGCAGATATTCTTCTTCAACCCTACGAACTGTTGGATTTATACCCGATGTTGGCTCGCGTCGTCAGTCGCGCTCGACGAGAAGGGGTTGAAGTTTTTCCTGGCAATAATATTGGCTATTATGGCCCCTACGAACGATTGCTGAGAGGACAGGGAGAAGAATGGAGTTTCTGGCAAGGCTGCGGTGCTGGACTCAATACCCTAGGATTGGAAGCCGATGGCACGGTTAAAGGTTGTCCTTCCCTACCTACTTCTGCCTACGCTGGTGGCAACATTCGCGATCGCTCTTTGAGAGAGATTATCGATCGAGCAGAAGAACTTCGCTTTAATCTTAAAGCAGGTACTGCGGAAGGAACAGACCACATGTGGGGCTTTTGCAAAACTTGTGAGTTTGCCCAACTGTGCCGAGGAGGTTGTTCTTGGACAGCACACGTATTTTTCGATCGCAGAGGAAACAATCCTTACTGTCATCACCGAGCTCTCGCTCGAGCTGAAAGAGGACTGCGCGAGCGAGTCTATCCCAAAAGAGCAGCTGCGGGGTTGCCTTTCGACAACGGAGAGTTTGCTATTATCGAAGAGCCAATAAATGCTCCTTGGCCGCAAAACGATCCCCTTCATTTTAGTGCCCATCGCATTCAGTGGCCCGAAGGTTGGGAAGACGAACCAGAAATAGTTTTACCAGTGATGGTACAAAGTGCCCGCTAAAATGCCTAAATTTTTCTTAAAAAAAGGAGCGATCGATGAAAGAAAATGCTCAGATATTTAACAAAAATACTGCAAAACTCTCAGAATCTCGCGAAGCAATTTTGCCTCGCTATCCTTGGGAAAACAACCAAAAAGCTTGGCTAAAACAAATAATTAAAACTAAGAAAGCTCTCGAAAAAGCTGAGAAAAAAGCCTTAGGACAAATAGAACCCATATCAATTTTACAGAAACACAAAGCTAGCCTCTACGTAAAATCGAGCGATAAAATTTAACTTTGCAAGTCGGAACTAGCCGTAATATAAACTAGGTGGATAGAATATTAACTATTAACTCATTACTGGTGGCAGTAATGAGTAGTTTGTATTTAGACTAGATCGACTCCACAATAGCTAATGTTAGCCTTCGATCGCTTCACAGAAGTCGATAGCTTTAAATAATAGGTTGGTCCCTTCGTTCCAAAATTCAGTCAGGATTCTCACTCTCCCCTACTTTTTGAAAAGCCTTTTGGAAGTTTTAAGGAATACGCGATCGCTATTCTCAATAGCCGGAGCTAAGATAAATAATAGATTGTATAGATTTGTGTAGCCTGTCTAGGCATAGTAGAGAAGTATATATGACTTCCGCAGTTTCGATCGAAAACTTAAACAAGAGCTACGGCACGACTGTTGCTGTAAAAGATATATCCTTTAAAGTAGAACCAGGTGAAATTTTCGGACTGCTCGGCCCTAATGGTGCTGGTAAAACCACAACTATTCGCTGTTTGTGTACTCTAGCAAAACCTGATGCTGGTAAAGTAGAAGTCTGCGGAATATCGGTACTAGAGAACCCGAGGGCTGTAAGACAACGACTTGGTTATGTAGCACAGGAAGTAGCTCTAGATAAAATACTCACAGGTCGAGAATTGCTAGAGTTACAAGCGGCACTGTATCACCTCGGTAGTTCTGCTGCCAAGGAAAGAATTAATCAATTGCTGCAATTGCTTGGTTTAGAAGAATATGCCGATCGCAAGACAGGTACTTATTCTGGCGGTTTGCGCAAGCGTCTAGATTTAGCTGCTGGTTTACTCCACCAACCAGACGTATTGGTTTTAGACGAACCTACAGTCGGTTTAGATATCGAAAGCCGCTTTATTGTTTGGGATTTCCTGCGTAAATTGCGAGAAGCAGGAACAACAGTACTAATTACTAGCCATTATCTCGAAGAAATTGACGCTTTAGCAAACAGATTAGCAATAATCGATCGAGGAGTAGTAATTGCAGAAGGTAGTCCTTCCCAATTAAAAGATCGTTTAGGAGGCGATCGGGTCACTCTGCGCATTCGAGAATTTTCACCCGAACAAGAAGCTCAAAAAGCCAGGGAAATTTTGCAAAATCTCCCCTTTGTCGAAAACGTTATTATCAATAACTCTCAAGGAAATTCTCTCAATCTGGTAGTAACCCGTGGAAATAGTTCTCTGAGCAAAATCGAGCAAACTCTAGAACAAATAGGTTTACCCACCTTCAGTATTGCCCAATCTCGACCCAGTCTCGATGACGTTTACCTAGCCGCGACAGGTCGCACTCTGATGGATGCAGAATTAGCAGCAGCAGGGACTCGCGATTTGAAAGCGGAGAAAAAACAGCAGATGAAATAAGGTAGTCTCTGCAGTTGTCAATTTTGAGAATAACAAAAAGACTATGACTCAGACAATAACACCATCCAATTTAAAAGCTACTTTATCCCCTAAAACAATTGTTCGCGATCGAGTAGAGGAATCTACAAATCCTGTAGCTGAATTTATCCAAGAAACCCTAGCTTTAACCAAGCGCTTGTTTATTCAACTGCAACGTCGTCCCTCTACTCTGATTGCAGGAGTAATACAACCCATGATGTGGTTGCTCTTGTTTGGTGCATTATTTTACAATGCTCCCCAAGGACTATTCGGGGAAGAGATGAGCTACGGTAAGTTTTTGGCTCCTGGGGTGATTGTCTTTACTGCCTTTTCTGGAGCGTTGAATGCTGGATTACCCGTGATGTTCGATCGCGAATTTGGCTTTCTCAATCGCTTGTTAGTAGCTCCTTTGGCTTCTCGATTTTCGATCGTAGCTGCATCCACTATATATATTATTTCCCTTGCTTTTCTTCAAAGTCTAGCAATTGTGGGTGCTGCAGCTTTGTTAGGAGCAGGTTTGCCAAATGCAGCCGGTTTAGGCGCGATCGCAGCGATCGTCTTCCTAATTGTCTTGGGTGTAACTGCTTTGAGTCTCGGTTTAGCTTTTGCTCTCCCAGGACACATCGAGCTAATTGCAGTTATATTCGTGACTAATTTGCCTTTACTTTTTGCTAGCACCGCTCTGGCTCCTCTATCCTTTATGGCAGAATGGTTGCAAGTAATAGCTTCTCTCAATCCTTTAACCTACGCTATTGAGCCAATTCGCTATATCTATTTAAATAATGATTGGGCAATTTCTAGCGTGGTGATGGAAGCTCCCTGGGGTAGTATTAATTTTGGTGGCGTTTTGTCCATATTGTTGGCTTTTGATGCTTTAGTATTATTGTTAATTCAACCTTTACTGCGTCGGCGTTTTTCCTAGAAATAGATCCCGACCAATTGGCTATGGATGCTAACTTGAAAAACTTTACCACCAAACCACTGGTAATTACTCTCAGTCTCAGTCTGGGGATAGGATTGAGCCTTATTTTTAGCAATAAGCAATCTGCTTTGGCTCAATCGCAAGATCCTCAATACCAATCTAACGAGCAGAATGTTCTTTATGAAACCCCTGGTAATATTAATCCCCACGACCTAATGCACCGCTCTGTTTTAGGCCCAAGTCGCGATGCTCGAGAGTTTCATGAAAATACAGGGGAAAATATTGAGAATGCAGCTACTGAGTTTAAGCGTCAAAGAGAAAGATTGCTTAACCTTCAATTTCCTAGCGAACCAGAAAATAACAATTAATTGTCTTTTTTTGACTAGATTTTAATTAGTAAGGGTAGTTTAAAAACTACCTCTATTTTTTAGATGTTTATCATATTTTTTGGGAAAATTATATTAATTCTAGAAATTATTTGCTATTTCTTCGTTGATAACATTTTTCGGCAATAACCATACCTTTTTGCCAAATTATTAAGTCTTTAAAGTCTTTTATTTCTGACATTGTTTTTAATTTGATCTTCTTACTTTTGCCTTTTGCCTTTTGCCTTTTGCCTCAAACAAAACCTTAATTTAGCATAGCAAGTTCCGAAGAACCGAAATTTGTCAGTCAAAGGGGTATGGAACCCCCTTGATGTACTCCAACCCTCTAACCTTTAGAGTAGAGGGCTAAAGAGCGAACTAATTCGGCTTGAAATTCTTCTGAGAGTCTTCTGAGCTTTTCAAGATCTTCTCGTAACACTGCTTCGCTAGCAGCAATCCAACGCTCGATCTGATTCATACAAGCGTTCAAACCAGCAGCAAATTCCCAACGAGTTAAAGCGCGGTTTCCTCGGAAGGTGCGATCGGGATAACCTGCTATACAGCCATAACGCTCCACCAAACTCCGCAGTGCTTCAAATGCCCAGTCTCCTGGTGAAACGTCTGTTAATTGAAAGACGTTAACTATTTGTTCTTGCGCATTAGTGCTGATTCTAGTTGTAATACTTCCGCCGCGATCGCGCGATAATGAAAATTTGTTTATAGCCGATCTAGCCTCAAAAACCTGGCGTGTTTTTAGGAGCGATCGCAAATAATCCCAATTTTCAAGCTGTATGGCCGCTAGATTCCCTCTAGATACTTTTTCGGCAAGCCCTAAAATCAACTGCTTAATGCAAGGGAAAGAAGTCGAAGCCTATTAGAATAGAAGTAAGAAAACTATTCTCCTGCGTCAATGGGGAGATAACTACTATGTCTGTCCTGCTGTTTACAGATCCTTTGACTTATATAATCGTTCAAACCTGTCTTTTAACGATCGTTTTGTTAACGGTATTTTTGACCAATTCCTCCCACTCTCATGAAAAACCTCAACCAACAGAAGAACTTCGCTCTCAAGAACACGACAATCATTCCTTAGACCGCGCTACAGTTTAATCATGAAGACCTCACGGGAGTTTGGAAACCCCTATTTTTAAATAGGGGGAAGTACAAAAAGTTCATTTTTATTAGGGAAGTCTTCATCAGCAGTTCAGTTATATACGAAGCAATAAAGTTATCGTTAAAAGACTTCCCT
>JASJDA010000186.1 GCA_030065755.1 Prochloraceae cyanobacterium
ACGCGTGACTCTTTGCCGAAAGATGAATCTATTTTTACAGGGAACCCCTCTATAGCGATAAGTTAATTACGAAGCGACCTCGGTTAAAACAAAAGGGGTTCCCTGTAAAAATAAAAACATTGGAAGCCTATTCCCTTTTGCCTTTTATCTCAAACTCTTACACTGTTCCCTGTTCCCCATTCCCTGTTCCCTGACTTCTGCAAGAAGTCTAATGCCTTCGATTAACTCCGCTTTTTTCAAATGAGACATGGCACTATAGCGACGTTCAAATTCAGCTTGAGTCAGCCGATCGCCATTTTCTAGAGGAGGAATTATTGGTACAGACACTGGAGTTGTCATGGCAAGAGATTCCCACGAGCATTTAGCTATAGAAATTTTAGCATTGGCTGTTAGCTATTTGCTGTTAGCTATTTGCTGTTAGCTGTTTGTTACTCCCCGTCTCCCCACACTCCCCCTCTCCCCCTCATCTATTCTTAGATTGCTTCTGAAATCCACTGCTTGAGAGTCGAAACTATTTCATCGAGAGGAATTTCTTGAGACTCTTTATTAGCTCGATCGACTACTTCGACTTTACCTTTAGCGAGCGATCGCCCCGTGACAATTCTGTAGGGGATGCCGATTAAATCGGCATCTTTAAATTTAACTCCAGCCCTTTCGTCGCGATCGTCTAGCATTGTTTCTACTCCTGCTTTATTTAAATCTCGGTATAGTTTTTGAGCTATTTCTACTTTTTCGGTATCCGAGATATTAGGAATGATGACGATCGCCTGATAGGGAGCGATCGAGACTGGCCAAATTATGCCATCCTTATCATAAGATTGCTCTACTGCTGCTTGTGCGAGTCTAGAAACGCCGAAACCGTAGCAACCCATAGAAATAGGTTTTTCTTCCCCTTCCTCGTTTGTATAAGTAGCCCCCATCGCTTGAGAATATTTAGTCCCCAACTGAAATATATGTCCTACTTCTATTCCTCTGGCACTTTGCAGGGTTTGACTCTCGTCGTGGACTGCTCGATCGCCCGCGATCGCCTTTCTCACGTCTACTACCAATTTTGGTAATTTGAACTCTTTCCCCCAATTAGCACCTACCACGTGATAGCCCGATTCATTAGCACCAGTTACGAAATTTGTCAAGTCTACAGCTGTTTTATCGACAAAACGTAAAAACTTAGGAGCGATATCTTTAGAGGTTTCGATGTAGTCGTCGGACAAGTCGGGGGCGATATAGCCTAAAGGTAGTGGTTTAGAAGCCCATTTCTTTTGTGCTTTTTCATCTGGTACGCTTAAAGAGATGACGACATTAGCATCGTATTGAGGGGCTAATTTAGCGACTTCATTTTGCAGTTTCACTTCGTTTACATCGCGATCGCCTCTAATGCTAACTAGCACCAATACTGTCGTCCCGTTGTCGTAAATAGTTTCGTAGAGAACATTTTTAACTACTGCTGTGGGAGAACATTTGAGGAAGTCACACAGTTTTTCGATCGTCTCTGTTCCTGGAGTTTCCCTTTTTTCGTAACTAGTAAAGGGAGATGCTTCTATATCGGGAGGTAGAGAAATAGCCTTTTCTACATTAGCAGCGTATTTCCCATCTTCAGTGTAGAGAACTTCGTCTTCTCCTGCATCTGCTAACACCATAAACTCTTGGGATGCAGACCCGCCAATTGCTCCTGAGTCGGCTTCAACTGCAGTATATGCCAAACCGCAGCGATCGAGAATATTGCGATAAGCAATATCCATATCTCGATAACTTTTTTTGAGACTTTCTTCCCCTGCATCGAAAGAATAGGCATCCTTCATGATAAATTCCCGTCCGCGCATCAACCCGAAGCGAGGGCGAATTTCGTCGCGAAATTTACTTTGTATTTGGTACAAATTTAGGGGAAGCTGACGATAAGAGCGAACAGTATCTCTAGCGATCGCTGTAATTACTTCTTCGTGAGTAGGTCCTAATCCCAATTGTCGCTCTTGTCGATCGATGAGCGCAAACATGATCCCTTCTGCTTTAGTATAAGTATCCCAGCGACCGGATTCTTTCCACAAATCGGACGGTTGTAACTGGGGTAAGAGACATTCTTGCGCACCCGTTGCGTCCATTTCTTCTCGCACGATCTGGGAAATTTTTTTCAAGACTCGCCACATTAAGGGTAAATAGGCATATATCCCACTACCAATACGACGGATATAACCCGCACGCAACAATAACTTATGGCTGGGAATTTCAGCTTCTGCTGGATCTTCCCTAAGCGTGACAAAGAGCATTTGAGACAGTCGCATGGTTTCTTCCTTTTATTTGCTGTTGGCTGTTGGCTGTTGGCTGTTTGTTATTTTCCCCCTCTCCCCCTCTCCCACTCTCCCACTCTTTCCGTCTCCTAGAACACTTACCTGTTGCTCCAGTTGCTCTGTTAAAGATACCAGATTACTGAGTCCGTCGATTAATTTACGTATATTTTGGCGCAAAGCTGGATCGCCAATTAATTCGTCTAAGTCCGAGGTGATTTTTTCAGTATTAGCAAAAGTTACTCGTGCTGAATCTAAGGTTTGTTGCAAAGACAAGCGACTGCTAGGATCGCTGAGGTTAGAAGAAAGTTCTCGCAGGTTAGTTGAAATTTCAGCCGCGTTAGTAGCGAAGGTGTCTATATTTTTTATCAGTTGTTTGGTGTCAGTATCTTCTAAGGACGAGTTTAATATATCTAGAGTTGGCTGTAACTTAACTGCGAGTTTGGTTATTTCTTGAGTAGTTTGGTTGAGACCATTGAGGGTTTGAGCTAGATTTCCGCCATCGCTACTAAAGAGTTCGTTAATATTATCTGCCAGCCGATTGATTTTACCGCTGGTTTCATTGACCGACCCGACTACAATCTTAGCTGTTGTTGAAAAACCTTTGACCTCTTGCGTGACCGTGTCAGTTAGTACGGATAATTTTTGGGTGAGTTCGGAGAGTTCTGAGGCACTTTTAGAAGCGTTTGCCACTGCTGAGTTGATATTATTATAAAATTCTGGGGAGCCGTAAAGTTGAAGGATCTTGAGGGTACTGGGTAAAATTTGCTCGAAACTAACGCTAGTTTCCCCTTTGATACTATCCCCATCGCAAATAATTAGGTTAGACTCCTGACAATCAGAACTGATAGGAGTAACTGACTTAGCAGAGTCCGGTAATAGTTTATCGGGAGTTATGTCAATAAAAGCTTGCCCTACTAAACCCGATCGATTGATATTTACAGTCACTTCCCGAGGAATGCGCAGGTCAGCAGGAGCAATTTCTACAGTTACGTCAACCCCATTAGAACCTGGTTCTATTTTAGTTATTTTTCCTACTTCTAACCCCCGATAGCGCACAGACGACCCCAATCTTACCCCATAAACATCTGAGAATTGAAATACTACCTTATAGCTTGTTTGACCCAAACGCACGCCGCGCAGCCAGATAAATAAACCCCCGAATAAACCCAAACCTAGTAGAATTAATAAACCCACAGAGCCTTCCCGAACTGTTCGCGATCGCATAATGGCTTTTCTCCTCTAGAGCTTATTTGTTATCGATCAATGTATTACTTTTATTGGCCCTTCAACACTAGCGCTACGGAATTGTTTTACTAAAGGATTGTCAGTAGCCTCGATTTCACTAACAGTTCCTTGCCATTGTATTTTGCCTTCATAGAGAAATATTATCCGATCGGCAGTCCGACGGATAGTACTTTCTTGGTGAGAAACCATCACATAAGTCCCGCAAACAGATTCATTTGCTTGTAATTGACGGATTAAATCTTCTATAACCGTAGAAGCGATCGGATCTAGACCCGCAGTAGGTTCGTCATAGAGAATTACTTCTGGGTTCTCTTGAGGGTTTTCGGGGTTAGAGACAATAGCGCGAGCAAAACTAACCCGCTTGCGCATTCCACCTGATAATTCAGCGGGATAGCTATCGCCTGTTCCTCCTAACCCTACCATTTCTAGTTTTTCTTCTACTAAATCTCTAATTTGTTTTCTAGGTAATTTAGAGTGTTGATAGAGTCTAAAACCGACATTTTCTGCTACTGTCAGAGAATCGAATAAGGCTGTTTGTTGGAATACCATGCTAATGCCTATTGGATCTTCTCCATCCTCGATTAATCCGAGTCTTTTTTTTCCTTTAATATAAATTTCCCCTTCATCTGGAGGAAGCAAACCAGCAATAACCCGCAAAATTGTCGATTTACCTACCCCAGAAGGACCTATAACGACTAGTGCATCTCCTCGATAAATAGTCAAGTCAAAGCGATCGAGAATGGCGTTTTTGCCAAAAGATTTGCAAATTCCTTTTAGTTCAATTAAAGGTTCTTTTGTCATTTGTTTTTTGTCAGTAGTTTGTTATTAGTTGTGAGTTGAGTTAGTTGTTAGTTGTTTTTATCTTTTTATTTCAACCACTAACCACTAACTGTTAACCACTAACTATTAACAGTTGTCAGCGAACAGCGAACAGTTATCATTTGTGAGTGGGAGCGAAAGTCCCCTGCCTCTATAGGTAAAATCTCTCCTTTTAAATACGTGAGGGAAACCTGATAACTGATAACTGATAACTGATAACTGTTTTAACCACTAATCAGCCTCATTTTCTTCTACTTCTATACCAAATACGCGATTGAAGGCTTTTTGCACTTTATAGCCAGAATCTATTGACTCTAATGGGTCTTTGCGCAGTCTGTGACGCAGAGAGAGGGTAATTACGCGACGAATGTCGTCAACGCTTACTTCTGTGCGTCCTTCAAAAGCCGTTAGTGCTTTAGCAGCGCGGTTGGTAACTATATCTCCTCTAAGTCCATCTACATCTAATTGAGAACATACTTCGGAGATATTTACTCGCAGGTCGTAGTCGAGGGTTACTTCTGATAATAACTTTTGTGCTTTTACTAGGTTTTGTTGCAATTGTTCTTGTTCGGGTTGATATTTTTGACAAAATGCTGCTGGATCGGCATCGAATTCTGCTCTTTGTTCGACAATTTGCACCCGCAAAGCTGGTTCTTTCACCGTATGAATTTCAGCGTGCATTCCAAAGCGATCGAGCAATTGGGGGCGTAATTCCCCTTCTTCTGGGTTTCCCGACCCTACTAAGACAAAACTTGCGGGGTGACGAATAGAAATACCTTCTCTTTCTACAGTATTCCAGCCACTTGCAGCGGAGTCTAGCAATACGTCTACTAAGTGATCGTCGAGTAAATTTACTTCATCGACGTAGAGTATACCGCGATTAGCTTTAGCCAACAGTCCTGGTTCAAAGGCTTTTACCCCTTCTGAAAGGGCTTTTTCTATATCTATAGTGCCGCAAACTCGGTCTTCTGTCGCCCCTAGAGGTAAATCTACCATGGGGACTTTTTTGTGGGAAATTTCTAGGGGTATTTGTTTTTCTAGTTTTTCTCTAACTTCATCCCCCATCCTGTCGGGGTCCCTGGGGTGGGAGTTAAAAGGGTCGTTAGCAACTACCTCAATTTCTGGGAGGAGATCGGCTAAAGCGCGGATAGCAGTAGATTTACCCGTACCGCGATCGCCCATAATCATCACGCCCCCTACTTTGGGATCGATTACATTAAGTAGTAGGGCTAGTTTCATCTCTTCTTGACCGACGATCGCGGTGAAGGGGAATACTACGCGGCGAGTTTTAGCAGGTGCTTGGAGAGTTGCAGTCATAATTAGTATATTATTTACAAACTTCGGATTTATTCGAGAGTTGGTCGCAACGAGACTGATGCATTTTTGACGAGCGTTTTCTATTTTACATTTGAGGGTACTGGCTTTTCTTATCTATCTCGCTTTCGGGACAATCTATAGTTGACGTTCTCCCCAGCCTGAAGGCGTGGGGATTCTAACCATCACTGATTAGACTTTCTCTTTCTTTGAGTTACCTTACTTGAGAGTGTTTCCACTCTCAAGCAGAGGGGAATCTCTCCAGAGACTTGACATTCGGTGCGCCCCACCGTAGTTGATAATTCTTTGAGAGCAGATTTTAAGATGTTTATGGCGGCGTTTTCGTCCCGATCTGCAACATAATTACAGTGCGGGCACTTATGGGTTCTGGTGCTAAGAGTTTTAACTACTTTTTGACCACAATTTGAACAGTTTTGACTGGTATAACTAGGGTTAACCGCTATAACTGGTACTCCATAAACACCACTAAAATACTCTAACCATCTCCTAAAACGATACCATGCCGCGTCTGATATTGATTTGGCTAGACAATGGTTTTTAATCAAGTTACGCACTTTTAGGTTTTCAATCGCTACCAAATCGCTAGATTGTATGACGCGTTGGGCTAACTTACAGACCCAATCGTTACGCCTGCGTGAAACCTTGAGATGCACTCTACCTAATTTATTTCTGGCTTTTTTACGATTTCTACTTCCTTTTTCAGTTTTTGAGAGACGACGTTGGAGTCTTTTAATTTTTTTCTCGTCTTTTCGCAAAAACCTAGGATTATCTATTTTGTTGCCAAAATTATCAGTGTAGAAATGATTTAAACCAACATCTAAACCTATTTGTTGCCCTGTTAGTTCTTTTGTTTCTTCTCGTTTATGGTCAATTAAAAACTGTGCATAATAACCATCGTGTCTTCTAACTATTCTGACTCGTTTGATTTGTTTGAGTTGATAATAGTGAAGATCTCTTGTTCCCCATAACTTAAAAGTACCGGCCTTAAAACCATCAGTTAAATTTAAATAGCGCCTGCATTCAGATAATTTCCAGCCGCTAACTTTATATTCTACTGATGCTCTGACTTGATACTTTTGGAATTTTGGGAACCCCTTCTTTCCTTGAATTTTAGCTTTGCAATTACGATAAAAACGTTCGACAGCAGCCCAAGCTCTTTCGGCATGAGCTTGTCTAGCTTGAGAGTTTAATAGTCCCGCCCAAGGAAACTTTTGATCTTTAGCTAAAACCGCACAGTGCTTATAAGCATCGTTTCTAGATTTAACCCGATTGTCTATCCAAGCACGAATTATAGAATTGCGAACGAAGCGACCAGTACGAATAGCTTGGTCTAGCCGTTCGTACTGGTCGCTTGTTCCTTCTAGTTTAGACTCGTAGACAATTATTTTATCGTTTGTGCTTACGATAAGATTATAGCAGAAAAACATAAAGTCGCCCTTCTAGGGCGAGGCTTTAAACCCAAAATTTTGGTAAAGTAATTTTATCTCGTCCGGCGATGGTCGATGCAACCAAAAGTAACAAATCCCTTACCCCACTTTTCACGGAATCTTTCTGGCGATCGTGAGAGAGGATGATTGATTAGAAATTAAATTGTAATCGATAGTTCCCCACGTAGATAGGAGCATTACTGTCAAAGTTATTAGGATTGAGAATAACGTAAAAAGAAGGAACCATTGCAATCTTATCGGTAAAGGGGTAGTAATAGTTAACCTCAAACTCATACTGAATACCACCATCGCCGCCACCAGACACTAGAAACTCGCGGCCGTCGAGAATCGAAAAGGGAATCAAGTAAGAAAAATTGGCCTGTGCGCCTTCTTTACCCAAGTCAGGTAAGGAAAAACCCAACTGCAAGGATTGAGAATTAATCGTACCTTTTCCTCTTTTTGAGTCTTTAGGAGTCAAGTTGGTATTCCCATAACTGTAGCGTCCGAATACGCCAAACCCCTCAGTAACCAGCCAATCGAAGTTAAAAAGGAATAGATTGGCAAAGGCAAAGCGAAGGGGACCGCCAAAGCCATCATCAGCAAAACCATAGGGAATCGGCTCTCCAATTGCCCCCCCAATAAAGCCATTTTGAGCAGGTTCTAGGCGCGATCGCGTATAAATAAAGCGAAGATTGAGATCGTCAATGGGAGTAATGTCTAACTCGGCCATAATATTATAGGTGCCGCCAAATAAGCCGCGCTTGGGGTCGGCAGCAGACTGACCCCTGCTAGGTGGGAGAAATTCGGTACTGTTCCCCAAATAACCAGCATTTAACCTAACAATCTCATTGATATCCCAAATAAGCACTGCACCAGCCCCTCGGTCAATGGGGCTGAACTGCGTCGAGCCACTACTATTAAAACTTTCTGGTCCATTGATAAAGAAGGTGAAACGGTTAGTATCAAAGTAGTTATATACATTGATCCGAGGGCCGACAACAATTTGCAAATTATCTATTCCAGCTGGGAACTGGTAGGAAAATTCGTAAACGACTGGTCTATTAGCATTTGGGGTGCCCGTTTGCAGGGCGTTGGGCGTACCAGAAGAATTCAAGAATCCAGCTGAAAGCAACAGATTGGCAGGGGCAAACCCATTGCCCACAGCCAACTTAAGGCTCAAATTATCTTTGCCATAAAAGGAAGTATCGAAATTTAAAAACGTGTAATAGCTGTAGGTAGGATTGGGGTTAGAATCAATGATTCTTTTCCTCGGCCGATTGTTCCCATCTCGGGGAGGGTTAAAGGTACTAAAAACGCTTTCTCCCTCTGCTAGAAGATCGTCCCCTCGCCAAGCACTACTGAAGTAGGTAAACAACTGGCTGGAAAACTTGGTTGTGGGGGAAAACTGGACATCTTCTAGAAAAGCGCTCCGCTCTTCTAAATTATTTAGTCGCTCTTTTAAGGTTGTCAGTTCTACTACATACTCCTGCCTCAGCCTCTGCAGCTTTTCGAGATCTTGGCCTTGGATACTTCTGCTCTCGGCGGCCAGGCGCTCTATTTTTTCTATGCAGACCTGCAAAGAAGCTGCAAATTCCCAACGGGTTAAGGCGCGCTTTCCTTGAAAGGTCTGGTCGGGATAGCCCTCAATACAACCGTAACGTTCCACTAAACTTCTGAGGGCTTCATAAGCCCAATCACCTGGAGAAACGTCCTGCAGTTTGTGGACATCGGTCACTTGCTCTATTGAGTCGTTTTCCAGTCCCTCGTTGACGCTGTTAATGTTTTGGTAGCCCTCTATTTGTTCTAAAAGTGTGTTGCGATCGAGAATAGTTTCAGTATCAGAATTGGAAACAGATTGAGGGAAACTGCTATCTGCTAGTTCTAGGCTTTTTTCCCTAGTAGGAAGAACTTCTGTCTGTTTAGTAGCAGTTTGAATCGCAGAAGTTTCCGTTGCTATTGAATTATTGTTAACTAATAAGGAACCTACCAAGATAACTGGAGTCACTGAGAAAATTTGCCAAAACCATGACGACATTAATCTTATTCCTCACACTAAATTAGTCGATCTTTTTGGTCTCGATTACCTAAAACTTATTAGAGAGAAAGCAGAGGCGAGAAGGGAATCAGGAGGAGATTGAACCCCACGCAATTGTTAACTGCCAAAATTAGGTTTTTTTAAATAGGTTAGTTATATTAGCCCCAAAGATTTAGTTTAAATAAAAATTTCACATAAATATAGGCAATTATTACCAAGTAAAGTAAAGATAAAACCAATCCGATAATATTGATTTTTTTTTCTTCATGCCGTTGGGGAAGAAGCCAGAAATTCATCAGTTTTTGCACCCAAGGGACCAGAAAATATTGCATTAAAAAACCCAGATAAAATGTGTTAATTAACAACCCGACTGGGAAACCAAACCATTCGTTGACAAATGGAGTAACAACAGCTTGAAAAACTAGTGCTGGGTACAAAGCCATTTCCACAATCAAAGGCATCTTCCACTTAGCAACACCAGTACCATCCGGTCTCTTCATATCAAACCAACTGCCAAAACCACTAGCTACCTGGCTAACAACAGATGATTCGTATAAGTTCGAGCCTTCTTCGATTAGTTTGGCTCTCTCAGGAGAATCTAACCAATTTTTGAGGTTTTCTAAGCTGTCAAACTGAAAATTGACAATCCAAGTTTTATTACCTCCTTTTTGTTGTATTGTTGATGGTTGTATGTCTGAACCAATAAATCCTGGAAAAGAACTCATCACCCCATGGATTTTATCATTCCACTTTAACCACTTTTCTTCATTTTCAGGACGAAGTGTGGTAGTGATTAAAAAGGATACTTGTTGATTAAAATTAGATAAAAACTGTCTTCTTGTTGTATTGATGTAAGGTTCTATTCGGGAAACCCCTCGAGCGTATTCTTCAGAATTAAGCCATTGACGCAGAAGAGACTCACTCTGAAACTGAACTAAAGTTATCCATTCTTCTCTAAGATTAGGAATTGGAGCTAAAAGCTCCGCATTAAAACATCCTTGAAATTTTAAGGCATCCAAAATCATTGCTCTTTTATTGATTATGAATTCTGATTCATTTTCAAGAGCTACTGATTCAGAAAACAGGACGGTGTTAACTGAACTTTGTTGTTCAGTTTGGTTGGGAGATCCCATAATAATTTTTTAATCTTTACTACCTGCGGTACGATACTCCAAATTTATACTCTCCCGTTAAATCAGTCATAAGTCATGACTGTTTCAGTAATGGATTTAACCACTACCTACACTGCAACTATAGAGTTGGGGGACTAAACCAGTTAACAGTCATCAAATTGAAGAAAATATTGGTTTAATTGATTACTGATTACTGTTCACTGATTATCGTCCCACTCACAACTGATAACTGATAACTGATAACTGATAACTGGTTTAACGGGAGATTCTTGCTTCAAAGACTCTCGGCTAGATCGAACAACGGAGCGTCGAACAATCCCCGCTAGCCCATCTTCACAAGCTTTTTCATAGGTTCAAAAAGTCAGAAGTCAGAAGGAGGAAGGAGGAAGTATTTTTTTAGTTGGGGATTGTAAGGGCAAACTAAAAATATGCCGTTAAACATAATTTTAGCGGGGGTCTTAAACCCACAGCTCGAACCCAAAAATAAAATGTCTAAAGTCAAAAGTTAAAAATATTTAACTTCCTCCTTCTGACTTCACACTTCTGACTTCGAGCGAAGCGATAAATGCCATTAAGGGAGAGGGAATTCCATGTCCAACTTGCCCTTCGTTGCCTGATAGTTGTCAGACAGTTCGGCGTAAACTTTTTTCAGATTTTCGACTCGTTCGAGAAACCCTTTTTTGGTTTCCTCATCACAGGCGTTAATGAGATCCCTGATGTAGTAGCACTTCCAGTAGAAGTTTTCATGGGCGTATCCTCCTGCATCTTGCTTGAAGACTTCCTTCAAAATTCGCAGATCGTGAGGAATGCCGTAGTCGTCCCGAGAGTCTTGGTAAGTGAACAGGGTGTAGAAATTGTCAAACCCACCCCAAGTGATGCCAGAAAGACAGAGGGGACAGGGTTCGTGAGTGGTTAAAAAGATGCAGTCCTTCGCCGTGGGACGCTGGTCGCGAGGCATTTCGTAGAACTTCTTGATTGAATTGATTTCGCCGTGGTACAGAGGGTTTATCGCTTCTTCATTGGTTGCGCTAAGTACAGTAGAGAGGTCGTCTTTCCTGAGAATTGCACCCCCAAACAACTTGCTTCCCTTTTTAGTAGCTTCTCGGGTTTTGGGTACGATCTCCTTCTCTATCACTGTCAGTAAGCGATCGATAAACTTGGGATCTGTCGGTTCCATTTTTTCTTTTTCCTTGCAATATTTTAGATCGAATTTACTATGTTAAATTTCACTAATCCTACAGTTAAAAATCAATTATGTTGCAGAATCTAGTCTGGACAATATCAGAAAATTGTTTTAGGTTCTACTGAACACTTGTACAGATGTGACCTGTACAAGTGTTCAGTTTGTGCTTTGGAAGCATTGTTGAATAATACTTAGCAGCTTTCCTTAAAAAAATCTTAAAAACATAGGAAGATAGGTAAAAGTGTTTAAAAGCCAGCTTTTTAACAGTAGAGTGTAATCTCCATACTTTTGAACTAGATGATCTTTATCTCAATAATGAGCAGTGCGGCTGCTATTTTGCTCTATACAGGACTACTATTTTTAATCATCTCAATTCGCAAGGGCGATCGCAGTACTTATCTCATCTTTGCCCTATCCAGCCTTTTGTATGGCATACACCTATTATTTGAGATAATGACCATTCAACAAGAGACTATCACTGGGATCTTGCTTTTTTTTAAACCGCAAGTAGCCGTTGAATATGTGGCAGGTATATTTTGGCTTTGGGCGATTGCTCACTATACCCAGGTAAAACCCCGAAGATTATTGTGGTTATTGACCAGTATCTTCTCACTACTAGCAACGTTAAATCTTGTTTTGCCCTACGGCTATATGTGGCAGGAAGTTAGTGGTTTACAGTCAATAAATTTGCCTTGGGGAGAGAATTATGTTCATCTAATGGGTACACCCCATCCGTTAATCGTCTTAGGGGTCGTGAGTAATATCCCAACCTTTAGCTTTATCTTCTATGCTTGCTTTCGGCAGTACCAGCGGGGGGAACATCAGAAAGCCTCTATACTAGCTTTTTGTATAGTAATCCTTTTGATATCAACTATCCATATCTATCTCGTTGATACAGGCGTTTTGCCTCAATTTATCAGTACCGTCCCATTTACTTTTCTGTTAATGATAATTTTGATGAGCCTGCAATTTGGGGACGAAATCGTTAAAACTGAGCTTCGATTACAATATTACAACGCTCACCTAGAAGAGATAATTGAGATTCGTACCCGCAATTTGCAAGCGACTATACAAGAAGCAACGGTATTGAAAGAAAGAAACCGATTAGCTACAGAACTCCATGACTCTGTTAATCAAACCCTCCACTCCCTTATCATGATTGCTGATAGTCTGCCTAAACTCTGGCAAACCCATCCAGACGAGATCCTACCAGGTTTGAGAAAAATTCAGCAGATGGCTCAGGGAGGCTTGGCAGAAATGCGTAATCTGCTGCTGGAGTTAAGTCCTCAGAGGCTAGTTGAAAAGCCATTGGGGGAACTTCTCAGGCAACTCGCTGAGGCGATCGCCCATCGCACTTCTCTCAACGTGACTACCTGTATGGGCAGAGAATCAACCCTACCTCCCCAGGTGCAGATTTGTTTCTACCGCATTGCCCAAGAATCTCTTAACAATGTGGTTCGCCATGCTAGAGCTAAACAAGCAGAAATTCACTTGAATTGCCAGCATCTTGATGGCAACTCAGAGCAGGTAAAAATGTTGGTTAGGGATAACGGTTTAGGTTTTAATCAGCAGGATGTTCTGCCAAGTAATCTGGGACTAAACATGATGGAACAACGCGCCAAGAAGATTGGAGCTATTCTAAAGATTAGTAGTCAACCCGATCGAGGGACGGAAGTGTTGTTGGAATGGTCTTCTGATGAATCGATCTTCACCAATAAAAGTAATGATTGTTGACGATCATGCGGTGTTGCGAGACGGAATTCGCTATCTATGTTTGACCGCTAGTGACCTTACTTTAGTAGGGGAAGCTGCTAATGGTGAAGATGCCCTAGCACTATGTTATGAATTACTGCCAGATGTGGTGCTAATGGATTTGATGATGCCAGGAATGAATGGCATTGCTACCACAAGAGCGATTCGAGAGCAATATCCCGAAGTAAAAATTCTAGTATTGACGAGCTTCAACACTCAGGATTTACTCCGTCAGGCTATTGAAGCGGGGGCTCATAGCTATGTCCTGAAAGACGCTTCCACAGAAGACATAATCAACGCTATCCGTTTCACTTATAAGGGTTTAACCGTCTTCCCAGTGTCATCATCTGATGTCAAGTTCACTCCACGGCAACTCCAGGTGCTTAAGCTGATGATAAAGGGACTTAATAATAAGCAAATTGCCAAAGCACTGGGGCTTAGTTTCCATACTGTTCGCTTCCACGTCAGTGAAATTCTGAGCAAATTGGGTGTATCGAATCGGACTGAAGCTGTTGCCGTTGCCTTGGAAGAGAAACTAGTTGAGACTAAAGATTTTTGACATCTCCCGTCTTTGAAAAAACGGGATTCTAAACGGTTGTCGCTACGGCGGTTTCAAAACACGCCTCGCTTCGTTTTTAGTTAGATTTTTCCAACTAATTGAAAGCTGTCAAAAACTTTCGACG
>JASJDA010000187.1 GCA_030065755.1 Prochloraceae cyanobacterium
ATAAAATTCGGCGCGAACTGGGATTAGAATTTATACCCTTAGAAGACTCTATTCGGGAGACGATCGCCGACTTACAACGCTGGGGTCACGTGAAAACCAGCTAAAGCTTCAGTGAGATGGGGGAGTGTGGGGAGTAGGGGAGAGGGGGAGAGGAGGAGACGAGGGAGAAAATTATATACAAACAGCAAACAGCAAATAGCTAACAGCCAACAGCCAACAGCCAATAGCCAACAGCCAACAGCCAACAGCACTCCCCGTTTGTATTTTCGATCGTAAATAAAGTTACTAAGAATAAACTTATTTTGATATGTGTCAAAAAATAATATACCAGTACTTGGTTCGTAGAATAATAAACAAACAATAACTCTATATTCGAGATCTTTCCCTATCGGTCAGGAATCAGACAAAAATATAGACCTTTTACACGAGGATAAGATATTGACTACCACCACTTCTTTGAAAACAACTAAATCGGAAGAAATTTTTGCAGCTGCCCAGAAGCTAATGCCTGGAGGTGTAAGTTCTCCAGTACGAGCATTCAAATCTGTCGGGGGACAGCCAATTGTTTTCGATCGAGTACAAGGGGCTTATATCTGGGACGTAGATGGCAATCAGTACATTGACTATGTAGGCACTTGGGGCCCAGCAATTTGCGGCCACGCCCATCCAGAAGTAATTGAAGCTCTACACAAATCTTTAGAAAGAGGTACCAGTTTTGGAGCTCCCTCACTGCAAGAAAACATACTCGCAGAAATGGTAATTGAGGCGGTTCCCAGCATCGAAATGGTGCGCTTTGTCAATTCTGGTACTGAAGCTTGTATGTCCGTGCTGCGACTAATGCGTGCCTTTACCAAGCGGGATAAAATCGTCAAATTTGAAGGCTGCTATCACGGTCACGCGGATATGCTTTTAGTTAAGGCAGGTTCGGGGGTAGCTACTTTGGGTTTGCCTGACTCTCCTGGAGTTCCTAAATCGACTGCCAGCAATACCTTAACCGCACCCTACAACAACCTAGAAGCAGTTAAAGCTTTATTTGCAGAAAATCCCGACCAAATAGCTGGAGTGATTCTAGAACCAGTGGTAGGAAATTCTGGTTTTGTTCCTCCCGATGCAGGTTTTTTAGAAGGTCTGCGGGAAATAACCAAGGACAACGGAGCTTTGCTAGTATTTGACGAAGTAATGACTGGCTTCCGCATTGCCTACGGCGGCGCTCAAGCTAAGTTTGGCGTAACTCCCGATTTAACTACTCTAGGTAAAGTAATTGGCGGTGGGTTGCCAGTAGGTGCCTATGGAGGACGCAAAGATATTATGTCTATAGTTGCTCCTGCTGGCCCGATGTATCAAGCGGGAACTCTTTCTGGAAATCCTCTAGCGATGACTGCGGGAATTAAAACCCTAGAGTTGTTACAAAAACCAGGAACTTACGAGCAACTCGATCGCATTACTAAAAAGCTAGCAGATGGCTGGTTAAAAATCGCCACTGAAGCAGGTCACGAAGTCTGCGGCGGTCAAATCAGCGCTATGTTTGGAGCCTTTTTTACTGCCGGTCCGGTGCGCAACTACGACGACGCGAAAAAATCCGATCTAACTAAATTCTCCCGTTTCCACCGAGGAATGTTAGAGCGGGGTATCTATCTGGCTCCTTCACAATTTGAAGCTGGATTTACCAGTTTAGCTCACACCGAAGAAGATATCGATCGCACTCTCGCAGCTGCTAAAGAAGTATTCTCGACTTTGTAAAAGCCAATATCAAGCGGGAAGTCTACAAGCACGAGCGATATGCCTGAGAGACTTCTCGCATCCCATAACTTCTTACTACTCGATCGCCCACATTCTTATTTTTTTAATTTCAACCTAATAAGAATTATTTTCAATAAATGATATTATAATCGGAGTCATAGTGTTCAGAGCCTTTCCAGTCAAGCAAAAGTCTTGACTGTTTTTTCTGTAGGTAAAGATTAACAATACCAATACTGACAGTAGTGGCGTGTAGGTCGCTCGCGGCTAACTAGAGTAACTAAGTTAGCCACGACAGGAATGCTTTAGGAGGGAGAAAGTGTCAATAAGCTTAAGACAAACAAAGTGAAACTAGAAACAGAACCAATGCCAAACATGAGCGATCGCCCGATGGCAATATTGGCAATATAAAAAACGGAATAAAATAATCGAGCGATCGTGAAGCCGATCGCCGCACCTACTGCTAGAGTTGAGTCTACACCTGTTCCGTAAGCCATTAATGCTGCTGCAGCGTAGATCGGAAAAGCTTCGAGGGTGTTTTGGTGTGCCCAAGTCGCTCTTTGAGCGTAGGGAGGTAATTTTTCAAAATTCGCACGGGGAGCACTAGGATCGTATCCTATTTGAAAGCGACCGTAGGCTACCACTAAAAAAGGCAGGTATATTAATACTGTAGCCACTACTATGGAGTAGAGCAAAATTGCATTGACCGAAATGTTCATTGCCTAATCAATCAAAATAAAATAACGTCACCAACTTGCGTTGTTCTTCTGCTTCTTCACAGGTTTGTAGTAGCGTATGACTGTCGTGAAAAGCAAAGCAAATTAATTGCTGACAGCGAGAGATAATTTCTCGATTGCACACAGCACTTGCTTCTGCTAGAGACAAATTATCGTTATCTGGATTTTCTACCAAATGTATTACCGTCTCTAACTGCTTGCGCGACTCCAGTGGCTGACGTTTGAGACTTTGGGGCAAAATTACGGTCAAAAGATTAGCATCGGCGCGCATAGCACCTTTGATTGCTGCTGAATTAGTACCTATTGCACCAGAAGTCATTAAACGATTTCCCCCCAAGACTAAGGCATAGCTCATCATCTCAATCAATTGCTGATGAGTAAGGGGGACGTGGCGCGAACCAAGTATAGCAATTCGTTTGGGAGCCGTTTGCTGAATTGCTGAGAGTTCTTGCGCTAGTGTATCTAGTTTTGTTACGTCTAGTGATTGACTCAAAGATTCTCTCTGTGTCTTAATAACCCAAGATATTTTAGCAAACCAAGCCAATTAGAGGGATCTTTTTTTTTTTTGAAAGGGATTTTTACTTTTTCCCTTTAGATTTCTGTGTTATGATCGAATTCTGTGAGGACGCATAGCTCAGTTGGTTAGAGTACTACGTTGACATCGTAGGGGTCACTGGTTCGAGTCCAGTTGCGTCCATAGATTTTGTTGGCAATATTATGAATTTGTTTGATTTTTTTAGCTGTTTCTCGATCGGGTACCCTGGGATAAAGAATATAATACCAATTTCAGAAAATTTCACTATAGATGGTTATTTAATCTACTTTTATGCAAACTAAGCCGTTTAGTCGAGAGGGCGATGCCGACACGCACTGCAGAGGCATCGCGGTAATTGCTTTTGACTGCATCCGTTACTCCGCTCTTCATTTCATCCTCGAGTGCCTGCATTCGCCGCTCTGAGCCTAATAAGAGTGCGAGCTCTGCTCCTGAAACGCTTCTGTAAATCTACGCATATTGTCTTAAATATCTTCAGTAATTTGGCTGAGGACTTAAATTTCATTTTTTCTGAAAATAATCATGTGTTTATAAAATTTTTCTAAAATTTATAAACCATTTCCTGGGCAGAATTGCTGGATACAACTTTAATTAACCCCCAAGGTTGAGATGTACTAAAAATGGATAAAAAGCAACATATAGTACTAGAAATATTAATGATTCGCTTTGGCCTCAACTCAAATCTGGCCTTACCTCTTGTTCAAAAATGGCTGCAAACTCATCCAACTTCTTCTTTGGATAAGTTAAGAAAATTACTTCTGACGGGAAAAGTAAGTTTAAAAAATGGCACCTTATATGATGTGAACCCAAAAGAAATGAACGTCCTCACTAACAAGATGCTCGCTGAAAATGGACTGTTTTTCTATTAAAACGCTTCTGTCACTCTCGGTTGAAAGCCTAATTTTTCGTGAGCTGCATTCACGTTTTCGTTAAATTAACCCAGAGTGACAGAAGAGGGTTAGGTAAAGTCACAATCGCTTTAAAACGAAGTTTTTTTATTTATAAACTGTAATCCTAATAAGGTTGGAATAAACCAAACTCGTTACTCTAATATCAATTTGGCTTTTGATGACGTTCTAGTGCCAATTCAATCAACTTATCTACTAATTCTGGAAAAGAAATCCCTGTTGCTTTCCAAAGCTGAGCGTACATACTGGTAGCAGTAAAACCAGGTAAAGTATTAATTTCGTTAATAAAAATCTCTCCAGTTTTTTCTACGTAGAAAAAGTCTACCCGCGCCAATCCAGCAGCATCTACCGCAGCAAAAGCTTCGAGAGACATATCCTTAATTTTAGCGGCAACTGCATCGGGAATTGGCGCAGGAATTAAACACTTAGATCTCCCTTCGCTATATTTAGTCTCGTAGTCGTAGAAATCGCTCTCGTAAGTAATTTCCCCTACCACAGAAGCTTTAGGATAATCGTTACCTAAAACCGCACACTCTAACTCTCGCGCTACTACCCCAGCTTCTATAACTATGCGGCGATCGAGAGTAGCAGCATTATCGAGTGCGGTTTCGAGTTCCTTGGGAGTGCGAACTTTAGCAATACCTACTGAAGATCCTAAATTAGCTGGTTTGACAAAGCAAGGGTAGCCGATATTAGCTTCGACGCCATCGATAAGTTTGGAGAAAACGCAAGGATCTGACCAAATTTGAGAACGTTTTACCCCCATATATCTTACTTGAGGCAATTCAACTCGATCGAAGACCATTTTCATAGCAATTTTATCCATTCCCAATGCGGAACCCAAGACACCAGAACCGACAAAAGGAACCCCTATTAATTGCAGTAAACCTTGAAGACTTCCGTCTTCTCCATTGGGACCGTGGATAATCGGAAACCAAACATCGATCTCAGAATATTTGGGATTTTCAATTACTTGCTTTAAATAAGAAAAACCGCTAATTGAGGCAGAATTGTCACTCCTGTCGTCTGAGGAACTTTTCAAATGAGATACTTCAATAGATGTCAATAATGCTTGGGCGATTTCTCCTACTTGCCAGATACCGTCTTTTTGAACGTAGAATGGAATTAGCTGGTATTTAGAGGAATTTTCGCTTTTTGTTAAAGCATCAGCTATTGCTATAGCAGATTTAATTGAAACTTCGTGTTCTCCCGAACAACCTCCAAATAACAATCCTACCTGCAGTTTTTTCATCGGTAAACCTCTCAGAGCAATCCGCACTGTAGATAGTAGCTTATCATTTGCGATCGAAAACCAATCGATAACTTTATTCGCAAAAAAAACCAGCCTCTTTGGAATCAGCGTATTTAATAGGAATAAATGAATATCCGTAAGGGGAGCAGTTATTGCGTACGACTTTAACTAACTCTACTATGGGCTCTTGACGATCTCCACTTGCTTTAAAGGTAATCTTTCCACTTACCCCATTAATTACAAAGTCGCTATTTTTTAATATCTGTTGAATTTGAAGGCGTTTAACCTTCGGATCTACCCAAGATTGTAGCCATTGGATAAAGTTTAGTTGGGGTTGTTGTTCTATAGCCTTTGCCAAGGTTGAGGTACTATCATAACCCATGGCTGCACGCCAACTGGGGTGTTCCGACCATAATTTTTCAGCTGTGATTACGAATTCTTCGCTAGGACTGTTGAGATAGTGCCACGGAATAGGAATTACCATTTTATCAGCGGCCCATTCTCCTTCTTCTAACAACTCTGTCCGATAAAGAATATCTCCTCCTACCATTAACATTCGATTTTGTCTAGTTGTAATTAGCTTGAGGGTATTGTCAAAAGCATCGGAGTCAACGTCAGCATCTGGAAATAGAACTAGAGCTGTAGCGTCTGTTGCTTGGGCTCGAACGATGGCAGCTTCTGGAGCAAAAGTCTCCCTCGACAAATCTACTTGTTTTTCTACCTGTCCCCCTTTTTCGTAGAAGATGTGAAAAAATAAATCGTGTAGAGACTTACTGTAGGTGCTGTTGGGATTGTAAAATACTGCTACTTTGTCATTTTTAGTTTCATTGAGTAAGTAATCAGCTAGTGTTTTTGCATAAAAACTATTGTTGGGAACAGTGCGAAAGAAAAAGGTATGTTCTTTGCTGAGTTGGTCTGCAGTGCTGGTAGGAGAAATTAAGACTAGATTGTTATCTTCATAAATCGGCAGGGCTGCTAGAGTGTTACTACTGCTAAAGTGACCGATAACAGCTAATATTCCAGGTCGTTCGACTAGCTTGTTGGCAATGTCTCTAGATTCAAGGGGGGAACTGTCGTCGTGAGCGATCGCAATTCTCAGCCCAAATCCAGCATCGTGATTTTGTTCGTTAAATTGTTTTTGGAATTGAGCGACTCCTCGCAAAACTTCTCTACCAATATCCCCTGCGTCGTCTTGTTCTCCTAGAGGAACTGCCACTGCAATAGTGTATACATTTAAATTTTGGGTGGCTAATCTGGCATTATTAAGATAAATTAAGACTTCTGGATCGTTAG
This sequence comes from Prochloraceae cyanobacterium, assembly GCA_030065755.1. Taxonomy (GTDB): domain Bacteria; phylum Cyanobacteriota; class Cyanobacteriia; order Cyanobacteriales; family JASJDA01; genus JASJDA01. The sequence continues at coordinate 6,481 of JASJDA010000187.1, forward strand.
GCTGTCTCAAGCGTGCTTGCTCCAACCAAGCTATTGCTTCAGAATATTGTCCCTTGGCAAAAGCTGTAACCCCTTCTTCTTTTTCGGGAGATTTATCTCCTATAGAGAGTATTTCTTCTCCACAGCTTAACTCGTCTCCTAGGTTTCGATCGCAGGTTTTAGGGGCCAAAAACAACGCTGCTACGATCGCCACAGATAATATACTGCTTACTAAGCCTAAGCCAAACCAAAATATACTTTTAAAAGGAATTCCCAGGAGATTTGATGGTGAGAAAACTCGATTTACTACTGAGGGAGGCTGCTTAGATACTGAAGGATCTTTCTGTGAGAGATCTAACAATACTTCATCTACAGAGTGGTAGCGTTCTTTGAAGTGGTAGCGTACCATCTTATTTAAGATACTCTCAAGCTCCGAGCTAACTTGAAGCATGAGGCGATCGTGGGTAGCAAAGCGCCAAATCAGTTCTCCGCTCCTCGGATCTGTGGGAAAATTTCTGGGATGTAACCCTGTAATTGCTTGAATTCCCATTATTCCCACCGCATAAATGTCGCTGCTGGGTTTGGGTTTACCTGCTTGGGTTTCTGGGGGCATATAATTTTCCGTACCAATCACTCTAGTTTTGGTCGTTTCCCCCAAACCATCCTTTGATACGGTACTAATTTGTTTGACTGCGCCAAAATCAATTAAAACAATTTTTCCATCTTTTTTGCGGCGAATTAGATTAGATGGCTTAATATCGCGGTGAATAACTCCGCAATCGTGGACAAATTTAATGATTTCCAAGATATCCTGCAAAAGCTGGACGACCTGCTTTTCATTGAATTTTTTGTCTGGAGTTAGTTCTTGTCTGAGATCGTGACCTTCAATATATTCCTGTACTAAGTAAAATTTGCCATTTTCTTTAAAATAATCGAATAGTTGTGGTATTTGAGAGTGATTCCCCAATCTTTCTAGAGTTTGTGCTTCTCTGATAAATCGCTTTTGTATATCGTCTAACAATTGTTGATTTTTAGACTTGGGCGATTTTATTTCTTTGACAATGCACAGGGGATTGCTAGATATCTTGATATCTCTAGCTTTATAGGTTTGACTAAAACCTCCTTTTTTATATTTAGAGACGATTTCGTAGCGTCCAACTAATATATCCCCTGGATTTAGGCACATGAGTTTTTTTTCAAAAATATTACCTAATTTTTTGAGAAGTTGTTTTGTTATTAACTTCTAAGCTAGTGCTTTGTCCGATCCTAATTTTAGTTATATCCTTTTTTGCTTGCGACTTAATGGGATATAGCGAGCAAAAAGGTCGATTGTCTGCCATTTTTTGTCGTTCGATCGAGCTCGGAGCGATCGATGTTGAGTTTTTCTTTAGCTGAGACATTAATCCTCGAAATTTAAACCTTTACTCTAGCCAGCGATGCTTTCGGTTAGATAACTAATTTATCCCCTAAGCTACCAGCCTCTTGTATCTGAGATATCTGGGCTTTTCAGTACCAATCTTGGTTTGACTAGTTTTATATACTATAATATGAAACACGTATAAAGGTAATTGTTGTTTTGTGCGTGCTTGCCTCCACGATTATTTTCTCACAGACTTTGGCTAGAAGCTACAATCGAGTCTTTGACAAAGGCATTATAAAACTATCGTTATTTGATTCCTATGTTCCCAGATATATCTTTGTTTTTCTTAAATTAAGTTTTGGTCTCAATTTAAAAACTATTTACGAGGGACGATCGAGAAAAAAAATTAAGACAAGACATTGGCATTTTTCACTAAAATCATCAATTTTAACTGGATAATTTGGCAATAATTAAAAGTGCTGTCTCGAACTTAAAGTATTGTTTCAATTGCTTTCCCTGTAATTTCATCCATAAATTACTGAATTTGTGCTGAAAATGTTAATCTGCAAGTTTACTTTTGACTAAAGCCTGGATTTTTTTTCCATCTGCTTTTCCTTTAAGCTCCTTCATTGCCACTCCCATAACTTTTCCTAAATCTTTAGGAGAAGTAGCTCCTACCGAGCTAATAATTTTGTCAATAATAGTATTAATTTCTTCCTCTGAAAGTTGTTTGGGTAAATAGGTTTCAATAATTACTAATTCAGCAGCTTCTTTTTGAGCTAAGTCTTCTCTTCCCCCTTGCTGGTATTGTTCTATTGATTCTCGACGTTGTTTTGCTAATCTGGCTAGCAGTTCAATTTCTTGCTCTTCTGTAAGATTTTCCTTTCCAGAAGGACGCAAATCTACTTCTTTTTCTAGTACGGCTTTTTTGATACTGCGTACTGTTTCTAAGCGGATTTTATCTTTGGCTTTCATTGCCGATTTTATGTCTTCTGAGATACGCTCTTTAAGACTCATTTAAACTGACCTTTTTTTTCTAAACTGTTGATGCTAAGAACGATTTTTCGCTTGGGAGATATTTTTATTATGTGGTTATCAAATTATATCTATAAATAGCAAGATATAAAAAAATAAATTTTCAATAACTTTGGAGCTAACAAAGAATTGAAGTTTGGCGAAGCATTGCGAAAAGAGATCTTTCTTGGCGAATGAGAAAAATTATAGTCTACTTTCAACCCCTAACATGGACCAGATTATTGAGATCTTCGCTGCTTATTTTGTACGCTTTAGCAAAGCCAGTTACAAACCGACCCTCATTAGGAGTTAATTTAAATATGTTGAAGTCTTTCAGGTTGCGAAGAACTTCGATTATTTTGCCAAAACGTTCTTGAAATCGATCGGCTATCCTACTCCATTCTTGACTTTCCCTATCTATTATGGTAATAGAGCATTCAAAATTAAGACGTTTGCGACCGAAGATATTGTCACTTTTAGTTTCGTCTTCGATTAACAAAATACTCCCCTTTCCTGTAGCTTTTAAGTTACTGGCGTGAGTAGCTAGATCGCTGATTAATATATAAAAGTTTTTCTGTGCGTCCATCACAAAGGGGGCGTAACTAGCGTGAGGATTTCCTTCCAAGCTAGTTGTTGCTAGCATAGCACTCTGGAATTGGGTAGGGAATTTTTGATAATCAGCAACTATTTTTTCAAATTCTTCACTCATAATTTTGATGGGGCGTTATCTTTGTTGAGTTAGTTAACTAGCGATCGCTAGTTTGCTAACCCACTTTAAATTTATATAATATTTATTAATTATTAGGTTAACACAAACATAAGTTCCGAGGAGATTTTCTATTTACCATACCCTCCACCTCCAGGAGTTTCAATTACAAACACGTCTCCTGGTTGCATTTTGACAACAGCAGTACTTGCCAATTTTTCAAAAGTTCCATCGGCGCGATCGACATAATTGTTACCTACTTGACCTGCTTCCCCTCCCTCTAAACCAAAGGGGGAAATTAGCCGACGACTCGATAAAATTCCCGCAGTCATGGACTCTAAAAAACGTATTCGACGAATAACACCATTCCCGCCACAATATTTTCCTTTTCCACCACTATTAGCACGAATACTAAAGCTTTCTACAAGTACTGGAAATCGCCATTCTAAAACTTCTGGATCGGTGAGGCGAGAATTAGTCATGTGGGTATGTACTCCATCTGTTCCATTAAAGTTAGCACCTGCACCAGAACCACCACAAATTGTCTCGTAATATTGGTATTTTTCATTACCAAAAGTAAAATTATTCATTGTTCCCTGAGAAGCTGCCATTACTCCCAATGCACCATAAATACAGTCAGTAATGTTTTGCGAGGTTTCTACATTTCCTGCTACTACCGCTGCGGGATATTTAGGGTTTAACATAGAGCCTTCTGGTAGAAATACTTCTAAAGGTTTCAAACAGCCATAATTGAGAGGAATATCGTCACTGACTAGAGTACGGAAAACATATAATACTGCTGCTTTAGTTACCGCTGCAGGAGCATTAAAATTATTATCTAATTGGGGTGACGTGCCAGAAAAATCTATCTTAGCGCTGCGAGTTTCTGGGTTAATAGTAATGGCTACTTGAATTTTATCTCCAGTGTCTAGTTCGCAAGTAAAACTACCATCCCTAAGAACGTCAATTACTTTTCTTACTGATTCTTCGGCATTTTGTTGTACGTATTTCATATAAGCCTCTACGGTTTCTAAACCGTAATGCTCTACCATCCGATGTAATTCTAGTACTCCCTTTTCATTAGCGGCAATTTGTGCTTGTAAATCTGCTATATTTTGCACGGGGTTGCGGACAGGATATTTAGCCGTTGTCAGTAATTGTAATAGTTCTTTTTCCCGAAAATATCCCTCGTTTACTAACTGAAAATTATCGATTAATACTCCTTCTTCTTCTACTGTTTTACTCTCTGGAGGCATAGATCCAGGTGTTATACCGCCAATATCTGCATGGTGTCCCCGCGAAGCGGCGTAGAAAAGAGGGGGGGAGGGGGGGAGGGGGAGAGTGGGAGATGTTTTTTCTGTTGTAAATACTGGGGTTATGACGGTGATGTCGGGGAGGTGAGTGCCGCCGTTGTAGGGGTTATTTAACATGTAAACGTCCCCTGGTTTTAAAATTTCTCCTTTGGCATTAATTAAACTGCGGACGCTTTCACTCATTGAACCTAAATGTACTGGGATGTGAGGGGCATTTGCTACTAATTGACCCTGGCGATCGAATATGGCACAAGAAAAGTCCAATCTTTCTTTGATATTGACTGAATAACTGGTATTTTGTAGCGTTGTCCCCATTTGTTCGGCGATCGAACGGAAAAGGTTATTAAAAATCTCCAGCATTACTGGATCTGGTTGTTTGCTGTTTGTTGTTTGCTGTTTGCTGTTTGTTGTTTGCTTTTGCTTATTTAAAATTAGATTATTTCTGTCTGTTACTTCTGCTTGCCAACCAGGTTCGATTACGTTAGTCCCTGTAGGTTCGATAATTATTGCGGGACTGTTTATAACATCTCCCGATCGCAATTGTTCTCTTTTAAATACAGGTGTTTTGTGCCATTCGTTTGCAGTATAAACGTCTACTTTTGGTACTGGTTCAGGTGGATTATCTGTGTTGGATTCTATCGCCATTTCTTCTGGAGTGTAGGTAGGACAAATTAACTCTACAGAAACTTGTTCGACGATTAATTTTTTATCTGGCACGATAAATCCATAGCGCTGTTTGTGGATCTGTTCAAATTGCTGTCTCATGCCAGCAATATCGTCAAAGTTTACTATTAAAGGTGCATCCGTCCCTTCATATTTCAAATGGACTTTGCGCAGGAAAGTAACTTCTCCTCGATCGGAATTTTGTTGGCGCTTAAATTCTTCTTGGCATTCAACTATCAATGCTTCTAGCTGGCTTTCTATTTCCAGGATTAATTCTTCGGTCAAATATGCTTCTACTGCTTTTTCTCGCAATATTCTGATATCTGCTAACCCGATGCCATATGCAGATAAAACCCCCGCATAAGGATGAATAAATATCTGTTTTATGCCTAGAGCATCCGCAAGTAAACAAGCGTGTTGTCCCCCAGCAGCCCCAAAACAACAAAGAGTATATTCAGAAACGTCATAACCTCTTTGTAGAGAGATTTGTTTGATAGCATTTGCCATGTTTTGTATGGCGATCGCTATGAAACCCGATGCTATTTGTTCTACTGTCCGATCGCCTCCTATTTCTGCTTTTAATTCCCTGAATTTTTCCTCGACTATTTGTTTATTTAAAGGTTGCTTTTTATCGGTTCCAAATACTTTTGGAAAAAACTCTGCTTGCAATTTTCCCGTAATTAGGTTACAGTCTGTTATAGTTAGGGGACCATCTTTGCCATAAGAGGCTGGACCAGGGTTAGAACCCGCAGATTCTGGGCCTACTCGATATCTAGCACCGTCAAATTTGACGATCGACCCTCCACCTGCAGCAACTGTATTGATGGACATAATAGGAGTCCGAAAGCGCACCCCAGCAATTTCAGTCTCGAAACTGCGTTCGTATTCTCCCGCGTAATGAGCGACATCGGTGGAAGTTCCCCCCATGTCAAAGGAGATAATTTTTCTAATTCCAGCAATTTCACAGGTTTTCACCGCACCGACTACTCCCCCTGCAGGGCCAGAAAGAATGCTATCCTTCCCGTGGAATAAATTAGCATCCGCCAGTCCCCCATTGGACTGCATAAACATTAGTCTGGTTGTTGCTGATAAATTGCTTGAAACTTGGTTTATGTAGCGATCGAGAATGGGAGATAAATAGGCATCAACTACAGTAGTATCCCCCCGACTGACTAATTTCATCAAGGGGCTGACTTTGTGAGATACTGAAATTTGAGAGAATCCGATATTACGTGCTATGGTGGCTACTTCCCTTTCATGTTGGGGGTAGCGATAGCCGTGCATAAATACAATAGCGCAACTGCGGATACCTGCCTCGTAAACGGCTTGTAAGTCTTTTTGGACTTTTTGGGTATTAAGGGGGATTAATTGCTCTCCTCGTGCATTGTAGCGCTCTTCCACCTCGATAACGCGATCGTATAGCATCTCTGGCAGGACAATCTGGCGAGCAAAAATATCAGGACGGTTTTGATAGCCGATGCGTAAGGCATCTTTAAAACCTTTAGTGATGAGTAAAACAGTTCGATCGCCTTTTCTTTCCAACAGCGCATTAGTAGCTACTGTCGTCCCCATTTTAACTATTTCAATCTTATTGGCTGGTATGCGATCGTCGGCAGCAATTCCCATTATTTCTCTAATTCCCTGTATTGCTGCGTCTTGATATTGTTCGGGGTTTTCTGAGAGGAGTTTGCGAATAATTATTTTGCGCCCCGCGTAGCGGCTCTCTTCGAGATCGGGACTTTTAGCGACAATATCGGTAAATGTACCACCGCGATCGATCCAGAATTGCCAATTTTTGGGAGGATTTTTGGTCATGAGTGGGGGAGGGGGGGAGGGGGAGAGGGGGTGAGTGGTTGGGTGGTTGGTTTGGGAAGATTAGGGGTGTGCGATTGTGGGATAAAAAAATTATATGGGTTCTAAGCGTCTATTAAGTCATCGAGAATTAGAAGTTTATCAAATGGCATTTGATGCTGCTATGGAGATTTTTAAACAGTCTAAAACATTTCCAGTCGAGGAAAAATATTCATTGACTGACCAAATTCGCAGATCTTCTCGATCGGTGTGTGCTAATTTAGCAGAAGCTTGGCGCAAACGTCGTTATGAAGCTGCTTTTATTTCTAAGTTAAGCGACTGCGAAGCAGAAGCAGCAGAAACACAAACTTGGCTAGAATTTTGCGTTAAATGCGACTATTTGAACGCCGAAACAGCCAGAAAACTGTATAAAACATACAACCAGATTCTAGCCAAATTAGTAAACATGATTAATAATACCTCCGACTGGATTCTACCTTCACGAAAAAAACGATAAAACACCCCCTCACCCCCTCACCCCCTCACCCACTCTTCCATTAGCTTCTACCTTCACGAAAAAAACCTTCAAGAAGTCAGAAGTCAGAAGTCAGAAGTCAGAAGTAGCAATTAGTGGGAGATTGAAACTCGCCACTAATTGTAGACCACTAAATCAAAGATTATAGTGGGGGTTTTAAACCCCGATTTGAAGTCCAAAAATAGAA
>JASJDA010000188.1 GCA_030065755.1 Prochloraceae cyanobacterium
TTTGCTCAACTAAAAGCGTTATCTGACAAGAATTTCACCCATTTGATGCGCGATCCCTTTTCTTGTCTCCCCTGCTCCCGAAGCTCCCTCTGCTCCCGCGGCCTATCTCAACCTTTCATTTAAAAAGCCTACTCTTGAGAACCCTAAACCCATCCCCTCACCTCCGCTTCAGTCAAGGATTTCTCAAACTTAACAAACTCCACCTGCGCTGATCTAAGTAAATGCGACATTTTTACTGATTCCTTTGCCTCTGCTGCCAAAAATGCTGCATAAAGAGCAATATTACGAATATTTCCCCCTGCTATATTTAGCCGTGCCAATTTCTCTACATCCAGCCCCTCAGTGGGAGTATTAGCTGGAAAGATGCGCCGCCAAATCTCGGCACGCTGGGCAGCATCGGGGAAGGGAAACTGAACAATAAAGCGGAGACGGCGCATAAAGGCAGTATCCAGGGCATTTTTGAGATTGGTGGTTAAAATTGCCAGACCCCGATAAGCTTCCATCCGTTGTAGTAGATAACTGACTTCAATATTGGCATAGCGATCGTGGCTATCTTTAACCTCACTGCGCTTGCCAAACAAAGCATCCGCTTCATCAAACAGCAAAATCGCACCTCCTTGTTCTGCTGCATCGAAAACTCGTCGCAGGTTTTTTTCCGTCTCACCAATGTATTTACTAACTACTGAGGAAAGGTCAATGCGATAGAGTTCCAACCTTAACTCATTTGCCAAAACTTCTGCTGCCATAGTTTTTCCCGTACCGCTTAAACCGGAAAATAAGGCGCTAATCCCCAATCCTCGCGCTCCTTTAGAAGCAAAACCCCAAGTCTCATAAACTGTCAATCGCTGTCGCACGTGTACGGCAATTTCTTTTAAAATCTGTTGTTGCATGGGAGGCAGCACTAGCTCATCCCAGATAGCAGCAGGCTTGATGCGCTGCGCCAAATCTTCTAAACGGGGACAAGACTGACTACGGCAAATATCCCACACAAGATTGGGGATTGGGGATTGGGGATTGGGGATTGAAACCTCTCTCCGTCTCCCCGTCTCCCTCTCTCCCTCTCTTATTCTCTCTTCTGCCAACCGTCCCAGAGCTTCAGCACAAACAGCGTGAATAGTGGAGGAGTTAAAGTTATATTGACCTACTAATGCTGATACACTGCCGTTAGAACTTTCCATAACTTGACCCAAACCACGATGCCAAAGCTCGTACTGTTCCTCAGTAGTGGGCGGGGGAACTTCTAGAGTCAAAGTGGGAAGTTCTCCCCAAGTTCTTCTTTCCCTGGTACTCAAGATTAGCCCTACTCTCAAGTCCTCAATAAATCGCTGGATGGCATCTTGGCGGGCAGCATCGCTGGTATTCAGTTCTTGAAAATCTAATAAGAGTAGACTATTACTCAAAGCAGCTTCTCGTTCCCACAAACGCATCAATGCTTCTAGTTCTCTTGCCTCCGCAGGCAATAACCGAGCAGACATGGCGTGTAATTTAAAACCTAACAGGCTGCAAGCGGCTGAAGCGAGCGCCCGTTGACTTTCTTTGTCGGTTCCACAAAGTTGTACTATAGCTAATCTCTGGTTAGGTTGCCGAGACCAATTTGCTGCTAGTCGTTCAGCTAAAACTTGATGGGAGGGTACAAGTTCCCCTGAGAAGGAGACTGAGCGAACTAAACCCACCAATCTCTCATCCAAGTCCTGTCCCCCAGTCAGATAATGCAATACTCGCTCATCAATTCGCAAGGGACTGCGAGTGATACCATCGCTGTTACCCAACTCTAGTAAACTCCAGTGGCGTAAAGGACTAGCTGGGTAGATAGCACTCCAATGGGAGTTGGGCAATGCTGCTAATGCCAGACTAAAAGTAGTATAATTTTTGCGGTTGTCTCCCTGAATCTGCCCACACAGCTTAGCAATTTCCCCGTCTAGTTCTACTCCCGCGCACAACAGCAGTACTTGACGTTCAAACGGGGACAAATTAAACAGTTGACAGAGGGTTTCTACAGCAGGAGCAACCTTCATGGCTGCTGCCATTGCCTCTAAATCCTTCGACGTCACTGTTTCCGAGCGATCGCCTGAAGACCCAGCTCGTTGCTCTAGCATTTGACGCACCTCCGCCAAAGCTGCCATCAGGTAGCTCTGGTTCGCTTTCAGCCAGTGGTCTAGTGTAGAGACAATCATGGTATCATTAAAGTTGGTTTGCTGTACTGTTTGAACGTCGGGCTGTTGGGGTCTAAATCGATGGCGAGCAAACTCTCGGCACCGTCTATCTTGACTCGAACCAGATAGTTCCCAGACTGCACCCCCCTAACTGAGAACACCAGTATGTTACTTTTGTGCTCCTCGAAGGGGACTTCGCTTGGAGTTTCGCCCTCTGGCAGAAGTAAGGCAGGGCTGCTAAAACTATAGGTCTGCACTGGACGTTCTACTGAAGAGTCAACAAGCTCGTTCAAAAGTAGAACTATCTGCTGTCGCCTTTGGGCAATTAGGTTAAGTCTCAGTTTTAGTGCCGGAGTTAGAACCGAAGACGTTAATCGATTTCCTGGATCGTTAGGGTTGGCGGTGGGAAATTCTTGCTCAAATTCAGCCTGGTTTTGGAAAAACTGGATCTCGTAACTCCCATCTACAGCTTGGGCAATTGCTGGACGCAAAACAAATGCAGCCACGTTAGACTCGAAACAGCAACGCAGTTCTGGTTGGGATGGCGTGCCAAAATCCACTAGATGTAACACCTGTACTCGGTTTATCCCTACTAATAAGCCTTCAGGCAGTGAAACCCGAATTTCTTGGTTGGTAAAACTCTCAAAATCCCCTGCCTCCACCGCAACCTGACCAAACCTAACCTGAGTAATCTCACCTTTAAGATTTTGCCCCCGAATCGTCAGGATTTCCCCAAATGTCAGCAGCTGTGGGGAAATCCTGTCAATCATCGGCTGCTCTAAGCGAGTGACATAGATCTTGCGATCGCGCACGGGGAGCGCTGGGCGAGGCATTTGCTCTGCTTCGATCAGTACCACGGATGCTTGGTAGGTAACAGATAACGCATAGGTGGTCTGCAAAAAGACCGACCAGACTTTGGATAGTTCTTCTAAGTTGAGGAGCAGGGGTGTAAATTTAATCGATTCTACCTGTTCAGCTAGGTTAGAATTCACTAGGTATTGGTTATTGCCGTTGCTAATAGTTGCGCGAATTTTCTCTCGGTTAAGAAAGGGTTGAGCGTGCAGGACATCAACGGTACTGCCCAGCAAGCGCTGAGCTTCCAAAGTGGACTCATTCCCATAAAAAGTAAGCAGGTAATGCAGGTCCCAAGCTGACTGTGGCCGTTGAATCACCGTCCCGTCGGCTCGCCGAGTGGGGAGATCTGCAGTGCGAAATGCCGTATTGGGAACAATTTGATAGAGATAAATATTGATCGCCGGACTATCGACTGAACGTTTTTCCATCTCCTGGGGTCGCAGCGTTGTCACCTCCGACCCACTTACAATGCCGGTGGCACTTTCCTGAAGAACCTCCTTCAGGGTAGCAGTTACTGTGGCGATCGCTAAAGCATTACTCATGACTCCGACTATCTTCCATCAGTATTTGGTACGAGGGGACTGCGTTCATAGCTTCTAGACTGGGGCGTAGGAGAATCGTGGGCCTCCATAGAGAGTTTCTTTGACCTGGCCTTATATTAGAGATCGAAGCAGGTTTATAACTAAATAGAACAATTTTGTAACAAAAGATCATTAAAAAGTAGCAGTCATCCTTCTTTTTGCAAGAGCTCGTGAGAGCGAAACTGATATAGTTAGAAAAAATATAGGCAAATATTACATCGCCGTGAAAGGCATTATATTTCTGACTATATTTGAGTATATTTTTAATTAACTAAAGTCATACTCGCTGACAATCATTGTTGCAGTCCTACGTAAATCGAGCGAGCTATTTCTTGTCCCATCTGAGTGGGGTTCATTTCCTTGGTTATTTTCGGGGTTAGAAGCAATTTGGCAATTGTACCCCCTTGCTGAAGTTGAGGTGGTAGACCGTTGTCGCTCACCAGACGGGATAATTCTGCTTCTAGAGCTGCTTGCAGGCGAGATCTCTGGCTGTGGGACAACGATACTCCCTCTAAGATTATCTCATCAATTTGAAAATTAATATTAAATTTCACACATCGAATTAATATTCAACACCAGCTAGTTTATCAAGTTTTCGAGGATGAAGGGGTTGTCCATCAGTTTTTGACATCTCCCACTTTTGAAAAAGCGGGATTCTAAACGGATGTCGCTACGGGTGTTAAAAACACCACTTCGTGACCGACCTCGGCTAAAGATAACTTTAGCTGTATCGCTACTTTTTTTAAGATATTAGCGGCTCCATTGGCATCAGCCGAAATAATCCAACCACGCGCTGTTTTGTATGCACCTCTAGTTATTCTTTGACCTGAAAACTCATACTGTTCGGGTTTTTCACCGTATTTAGGTTAGAAGTTTCGCATTGACAGAATTCTGAAAATGTGTATTAGCAGGCGTGCCGCTACGCGGATCCCGTAGGGATCGCTAATTCTCACTACTCGCTCGGGTTGTTTCGTAGAATAATTTAAAGGAGCGAGCGGGAGAAAAGAGCCATAAGAGTAAGAAATAAGCCGTCTACGGCTAAATGTAACTTAAATATCTACACAGGATTTTTAATCGCTGAACCAAAATATGGTGGCTGTAACCGATTGGGAGAAATTTTTGATATATCTCATGATTCCGTTAACAGATTTTGGGAAAGAGAAAGATATGAACCAAAGGATTTGTTTGAAGAAAATAAATCCTATATAAATTTAACAGGTGGCACATTAAGCGGTGATGATACAGTTATAGAAAAGCTTTATAGTAACCCAGGTAAAACAGAATTAATTGGATATTACTGTTCAGGAAAACATCAGAAACCCATTAAAGGTATTAACTTAATAACTCTTTTTTATACCGATATAAATGGGGTTAGTGTTCCAATTAACTAGCGAATTTATAATCGAAATGAGGGCAAAACCAAAAATGACTATTTAAGAGAAATGGTAGAGGAAGTTAGTGAGTGGGGAATTAAAGCAAAAACTATAACTACTGACAGTTGGTATTCGTCGAAACAAAATCTCAAGTTTTTTAGAGACAAAGGACTTGGTGAGCGGGGTAGGATTAGCGAAAAACCGTTCAGTTCGCATAAACAAAGGAAAATATGTGAGGATAGATTCTTTAGATATTCCTGAAGATGGCTTAATTGTAGAACTAAAACATTAAGGCACAAGTTAAAGTATTTAAGAGAGTTTTCAAAAACGGAAATACTCATTATTATGCTTTATTTTTTATAGATAAAAAAAAATTAGAAGAAGCCAGTAGGCAAGATTTTAGAAAATTATTTGCCATACATTGGGGCATTGAAGTCTATCATCGTGCTTTAAAACAATTAGGCAATCTTAATAATTTTTTTGTGAGAAAAAGCACGGCTATTTGTACTCATATTTTCTGTGCTCTTCGCTCGTTTTGTCAACTCGAATTAATGAGAGTTAAAGAAAGAATTGACAATTGGTATGAAGTGCAAAGAAATTTGTATACCGAAGTAGCTAGACAGTTTATTATTGATAATTTTCAACAAAAAATTATTCTTAATTAATTACTTTATTAATTAGCGATCGCCTGCAATCAATCAATGATCGCCTGCAATCAATCAATGATCGCCTCAAATCAATTAGCGATCGCCTCAAATCAATTAGCGATCGTCTCAAATTAATCAGCGATCGCCTCAAATCAATTAGCGATCGTCTCAAATCAATCAGCGATCGCTTCATGCATATTCCCTGTTTTTTGTCAATGCGAACTCCTATGTCCAGTTCCTCTCCTGCTGGAGGGCGTTAATAGTATCTTAGGCTTTTTCTTATTACTTGTAACAGATATAATATTATATTATTTAAGCAATATATCTGTTACAAGTAATATCAAAAACTCGATGTCGAGTGTTTCCGTTATGATATTACCTGTAACAGATATAATTTTTTAAAAAGAAGTATTATATTTGTTACAAATAATAAAAATGAAGAAAAACTCCCAAAAACCGCCTCGATCGCATCAACGAGAAATTTACACATGGAATTGTTTTGGCTCTTTTCGATCTACTGATATTCTTTACGGCGTTGCTTTAAGTAATCGCTTAGAGAAAGAGCTGGTTTTTTATGCTTAGATCGGGTGCTAGATTTGGGGGGTGTTGGGGGTTCCTCGGCGACCCGGACGATAATGCGACGGATATTAATTTCAATTTTTTTAGGTGGCACTTCTGTTGAGTCTTGGCCAGTAGAGGATTGAGAATTCTGGGCATTAGCCAGATCGGCTAATGGTTTTACTTGTGCTATTTTTGTTGAGCCAGAAGCAGAAGATAATTGCTGCTGGGGAGAAATATTTTTTACTTCACGAGAATAATCTATATCAAATCCGGATGATTGACTGGGAGAAACTGCTGGTGCTGCTTGTTGTGAAGCAGGGGGTAAATTGTCCGTGACAAGCGCTCGAGTTGAATGATTTTCTGGTGCTAAGGAAGCTGGAAAAGAGCTCTTCTCTACTTGTGGCATTAGCTGTGGCGGAGAAATACCTGCATCGACTTGCTTTTGGGATAGGAAATTATCAGCTAGAAAGGGTAACTTAGTGGAGGGAGAAACCGCTGGTGCTGCTTGTTGTGAACTAGGGGGTAAATTGTCCGTGACAAGCGCTCGAGTTGAGTGATTTTCTGGTGCTAAGGAAGCTGGTAAAGAGCTCTTCTCCACTTGTGGCATTAGCTGTGGCGGAGAAATACCTGCATCGACTTGCTGTTGGGATAGAAAATTATCAGCTAGAAAGGGTAACTTAGTGGAGGGAGAAACAGGGGGGAAATTGTCCGTGACAGGCGCTCGAGTTGAGGGATTTTCTGAGGCTAAAGAAGCTGACAAAGAGTTATTTTCTAATAATTCTCTTCTGCCCTTTTCCAAAGTTTGAGAAGGTAATTCAGTTTCAGGGGAATGTGTTGGTGTTATTGGTTGTTGTGAAGTAGGAGATAAATTGTCTGTTCGAGGCGCTCGAGTCGAGGGATTTTCTGACGTTAAAGAAGCTGACAAAGAGCTGTTCTCTCCTAATTCTCTTCTGCCTTCTGTCACAGCTTGAGAGGATAATTCAGTTTCAGGGGAATGTGCTGATGTTGGTTGTAGAGAAGTAGGAGATAAATTGTCTGTTCGAGGCGCTCGAGTTGAGGGATTTTCTGACGCTAAAGAAGCTGACAAAGAGCTGTTCTCTACTTGAGGCATTAGCTGTGGCGGGGAAATATTCCTATCTGCATCTACTTGCTGCTTGCAGGGGGAATTATGAGCTTGAGAAGGTAATTCAGTTTCAGGTGGATGTGTTGGTGTTGGTTGTTGTGAAGTAGGAGATAAATTGTCTGTTCGAGGTGATCGAGTTGAGGGATTTTCTGACGCTAAAGAAGCTGACAAAGAGTTATTTTCTAATAATTCTCTTCTGCCCTTTTCCAAAGTTTGAGAAGGTAATTCAGTTTCAGGGGAATCTGCTGATGTTGGTTGTAGAGAAGTAGAAGATAAATTGTCTGTTCGAGGCGCTCGAGTCGAGGGATTTTCTGGTGCTAAAGAAGCTGACAAAGAGGTCTTCTCTACTAATTCCTTTCTATCCTCTGCCTCTTGTCTGCTGTCTTCTTCAATATTATTAAATTCAAAGGGTTCAAAAGGTTCTAGAGTTTGGATTTGATGCAATCGCGATCTATTTGCCGACCAATGTCCTGGAGGTAAAGAGGGCATCAGTTCAACAATATCTGGGTTAATAGTTGACTCTTTTTCTGGGGATAAGGTATCTGGTTTTCTATCGAAATCAATTTTTGTTTGCCCCAGAGAAGAAGGCTCAAAAGTAGAAAACTCCAAGAAATCGCCAGCAATTGCCATGTTTGGAGAAAATCGCGGTGCAATCAGAGGTTGTGCTACGGGGATTGTTTCTTGGAAGCGTTGTACCAGTTGAGTAAAAAAGTTAGCCATCATTCTGCCAAATCTAGGTAATATTGCCGTCTAAGTGCGCTCATGCCTAGAATTTGCGACTCTTGCCAGCCGTAGACTTTGGCCAAAGCGTGAACTTCTTGCAGCAACCGTTTTGCTTGAATGCTAAGTTCTCTCCAGAAAAAATCAACAATATCGAAAAGTACTTGCCAAAGGTAATCGCAAGCAGGACAAGTAAGATCTAGCAGGATCTCTGCTTGGGAGTCAGCTTCGGTCAATTGTTTGTTCAGACGAGCGATCGCGGTTGCTGGTAATTGTTGGTAACTGACTGCTTTACCATCTAAGTTAGCTTGCAACAAGCAGCGCTGTGCTAATTGCAAGCTAGCATTTGTCTCGTTTTCTGCTGTCATCACCGCAGCCAGATCTAAGCTGTTAGGCAAGCGAAATTGTATTTCTAGTCTTTCCGTAGTGAATTGATAGCAATCCTTAGAGATCGTTCGATCGGGGTCGATGATGAGAATATCTCTGGTATTAAGGGAAAATTCCAGTTTTTCTTGGCATTGAGGGCAAGTAGCAAAGCTGTTTAACTTGCCACCAAAAGTAATCGCTCGCAAAGTTAATAAATAAGCATCTCGCCGACCGATACTCCAGGATGCTAACTCTGTTAGAGTTTTTTCTGGGAAAGCAAATGCTAATAAGAGTAGAGCGCGATCGAGAGGGTGTCGATCTTGCCCCAACTCCCAGATCCGAACGATATCAGCAGCAGACAGACAAAGCATATAGCAATCAATCGGATATGATTCGTGAAGACAGGTGTTAGGTGTCAGGTGTTAGGTCTTAAGTAGCGCTAACCGGAGGTTTAAACCGCAGGTGTTAGGGGAAAAAATTTACCATTAACCTAATACCCAATACCTTCTCACCACCAAAATGTTCCAGTTTAAGTCGATCGCCGATCGTTAAGCAGGTTCGACAAAACTAGGTTCGCTAGGTTCGGTAACCTGGTCATCGCGTTCCCAACCTTCATTTTGAAGCTGGATGCTCTGAATAGCTACAGCATTAGCATTGGCATCTAGCTCGGGCATAGCAGTAAATTCGGAAACCCAGCAACGATAGACTTTATAGGCGATCGCTGTTTGTCCCGCTTCGTTCATCAGCTCGATAATAATATCTTTGCGGAAGTCTTGGAGGGACACTTCAGCACCCAAACCAGAGCCATAGTTCCACACCTTGTTTGCCCACTGTTCAAAATCCTTATCGTGGGTTACTCCCCGCTCTAGCATAATCGGATCGTATTTACTGGTTCCTGGAGAGTGACGCGGACTGCTAGGGTCGCCTCCTTCTCGGTGAGAGACTACCTCTGTAGTACG
This sequence comes from Prochloraceae cyanobacterium, assembly GCA_030065755.1. Classification (GTDB taxonomy): domain Bacteria; phylum Cyanobacteriota; class Cyanobacteriia; order Cyanobacteriales; family JASJDA01; genus JASJDA01. Next base: position 9,339 of record JASJDA010000188.1, read on the forward strand.
CTTGAGCGTGCCGACTTTGCTGATACCAGCCACATATCGACCGTCCCATTTAACGCGGAATTTGAAGTTTTTATAGGGGTCGAACCTTTGGGCATTAACGCTAAATTGAGCCATAATTTTACTCCTTAATTATGTTGAAAGAAAGGGATTGGGGATTGGGGATTAGGAATTAGGTAGCAATATCACCTGCTATTTGTTGGAATTTGATAATTACAAATTCTGCTGGTTTGAGGGGAGCAAAGCCGACAATAATGTTGACAATTCCACGATCGATGTCGTTTTGAGGGTTAGTTTCTTTGTCGCACTTAACGAAGTAAGCTTCGCTGGGGGTTTTTCCTTGGAACGCACCTTGGCGGAAGAGGTTATTCATGAACGCACCAATATTTAACCTGATTTGCGCCCATAAAGGTTCGTCATTAGGTTCAAAGACTACCCATTGAGTTCCCCGGTAAAGGCTTTCTTCCAGGAAAAGAACCAGGCGACGAATAGGAAGATATTTATACTCATCTGCTAATTGGTCGGCTCCTCTTAGAGTACGAGCGCCCCAAACAATTCGCCCATAAACAGGGAAATTGCGCAAACAGTTAATTCCCAGGGGATTCAAAAGACCATTTTCCGAATTACTTAGATTAACCTCTAATCCTCTGATTCCGATTAAACCTGCATCAATCCCTGCTGGAGCTTTCCATACCCCCCGATTTACATCGGTACGCGCCATAACCCCCGCTAAGATCCCGCAGGGAACAAAGGTATCGAGTTGCCCATCTCGTAGAGGATCTGCCTGAAGCACTCGGGGAAAGTATAGGACTGCATTGCGACCATTACGGGTGTTTGCACCAATATCACTTACAAATTTACTGAACTCTTTTTTAGCTTTTTGTGCTGCCGTCTCTTTATTAGCGCTCCAAGTATAAGGCGAATCGACAATCAAAATTGCTCGTCGTTCCACGCAATAGGGGAGAGCTAATTTGTAGATTTCTAAATCGGTATCCTCGGTTCTGATTTCTGGTGGAATACAGAGCAGATTAAACAAATCTGCTTTATCAAGAGCTTTCAAGCCTGTCTTGGGAATAGGTAGACCGGCTTCATCTTTTTGCCCTCGATAATCTTCGGGTGTTAGGTTAATGCTATCTGCACCATCAGCGAACTTATTGATATTAGATGGCTCCGTATCGGGATTAGTGGGATCTTGAGCTTCAGGGGTTTCTGGAGGTCTGTTTCCATCTGCATCGATGCCTCTGGGAGCGTTGCTGCTCATTTGAATGCGTACTCTTTGTGACTGTTGTTTTAGCACTCTGTCAACACGAAGCGATCCTGCACTTTCCTTAAGCGAGACGTTATTAATGCGCTCTATCGTACCTCGGGGAGGATTCTCCACAATTGTCAAATTGAAAAGATCCGTAGTCTGTAAACCATAACGTGCGGCAAAGTCTTCATCAATATCGTCATAATCGATTTTGATACTTAGATTGTTACCCCATGTTCCTGGATTAGCAGCTTCTAAGTATAGGTTTCCTGTATTGTATTTGGCTCGACCATCCTTACCTTCCTCCTGACTTTTAAATAGCCTTAAAATGATGGCTTGATTGCCACCGTTTAGATAGAAATCTCGCACGGCGTAACTCATAGGGTAATCGACGTGTAAGCCACCAAATTGACGCTCAAAGTCGCCGAAATTATTAATTGTTGTTGGTTCATTAATAGGCCCTCGCAAAGCGCGACCTATAAAAGCGGTAATAGAGGTGGCAACGCCTATGATAGTACGCACGCCACTGGGAATTTCTTCGATGTAAACGCCGGGATAAGTAGGAGTAACAGGCATAGTCAATTTTTCTCCTCGATTAATGCAAAAAAATCAATGATTAATAGTTGCAATCAGTACTACAACTAGAGTATTTCTGAGGCAATAACTGGTAACTTAACTTCGGTAACTAACTTTATTACCGATCGCATCAGATGATGCCGCATTAGGCGGTGGTTTATGAAGTAGCATCGCGTCCGACTAGAATTTCGAGCGTCACTTTCTCCGTAAGTCCGTTTTTGAACCAGATTTTTTGGACTCCACCTGGAAACAGGGAAGAAATTACTCCTTTTCCCTGATATACCTGAGGTTTATCCAAATGGATCTGCTCGGGCGCAGGAGGATCGTTAGGAGGCTGTGTAGAATAATCGATCGCGTACATTATTTTCTGAGCTGGATTTGTTGAAGTATACTGGCTCGACTGGATTAGCAAAAATTCAACTTTCTTACCTGGTTGAACCTCGACGAAGGTGGTGTTATTTGTCGTATTTGTCGTATTTGTCGTGTCGAGTTCAATTGCTATTTTGTTGATAGCATTAACAGTAATTTGTGAAGCAGGAACATTAATCTGGGGTCCTTTTTCTACACTTATATTTGAATTAACTATTATGGATGTCATACTAATTTCACCTCTGTAATTAGAACTTTGAAATTGTCAAATCTTAGCTGTGAGTAATCGTGTCGTTGTTTGGCAAATTTTGAGAAAACTTTAGAACTGATTGTGAGCGATCGGTTGATTTTATTGAGTTATTCACCCCCTCCTCCACCTCAAGAAGTAGGAGGATTACCATCGCGTCCGACTAAAATTTCGATCGAGACTTCTTTATCAAGATTGTTTGTGAACGTGATTATTGTTACGTCTTTCAATAAAGAAGAAATTGCTCCTGCTCCTAGATAGATTTGAGGTTTATCCAAGTGGATTGGAGGTGGGGATGCTTCAAAACCCCTAGGCTTATAAGTTAATTTGCCGCTTGGATCGTAATCACTCGACTTAATTAATAAAAAACTAGCTTCATTATTCTCTGGTTGAACAGCAATCTTTGTCTCACCTTTGCTAAGCTTGTTCTCTATTTTGTCGTAAGCTTCAACATCAATAGCTACTTGAGGAACGTTAACTTGTGGCCCTCCTGTTATATCTACATTTAAACCAACTATTATGGTTGTCATGGTATTTTTTCCTCTCTAATTTGAACGTTGACAATGGAAAATCTTAACTGTGAGTCTGTGAATCATTGTGTCGATTTCATGGATTTATTCACTGAGTCCAGTTTTTTCTCTAAGTCTTCTACCTTTTTCGTTAAATCAGCAATTAGATGCTGCTGTTTTTTGACGACATTGACTAAATCATTCATCACTTTTTGCCGATCTTTGACAGCTTTAGTAAGAACTGCAACCACATCAAAAACTTTGATTTCTTGCTTGTCAACAGAAGTCAATAAATCTGGCGTATCTTCTGCGATAAAGCCAGCATGAGGAATCTTGGCTTCATCTTCTTTGTAGATAAATTTAACCGGATTGAGAGCTTTGAGAATTTCCGTTACTTCCTGACTATGCAAGTCAGAAATCTCTTCTTTTAATACCTTTGAGGATATCTGGGTAAAGTTAGTTCCCCTGACGTTTCTCCCACTAATGTTTTTGGCGAATATTCTACCTTGCCGAATTTCTGCATCTACCTCTTCCCCATCTACGTAAAGATCGCCCTTGAGATATAGCTTGGCATTTGATGGCTGGGGTACATCAGACTCAACCTCCTCTTCCTCTAACGGTTGTTGCGGTGGTTTGCTACCGATCCAGACATTGCCATCCACCATTAAGCCATTGGGGGGTGCTTCTTGGCTGCCTGCCGAGGTTGACCCGATCGCTACTGCTCCAAAAACATCGAATTTATTAACCGGATGAGCAGTACCAATGCCAGTATTGCCATTGCCCAGGACGACAAACTGAGTATTATTATTGCTATCTTCATTGCTATTTTCTAAGCGGGCGCTCGGTTGCTGATAGCTAAATACGCTCTCATCGGTTAGGGAAAGGTCTCTATCAATGGTCAAAGATTCATTAGAGTTAACTTCAGTAATAATTCTGGTTTCTTGCCCAACTTTGAGTAAATCTCCTGGATGTAATTGATTTTGAAAGTCTGTTGTAATCCCAGTTACTTTTGTTTTATCGCTATCATCGCTAATAATTTTTCCTGTACCTTCGATAAATCCAGCACCTTGAGCGTGCAATCTGGAATTGATGTTTTCTATGCCAATACCTACTTTACCTGCAACTTGAAGGTTGGCTAGATTGGCTTCTTCACCGATAATTACGTTTCCGTGCCTCGATGCTAAATGGGTTTCCCCTGCTAATCCCGCATTACCTGTTACTGCTAATGCGCCATCAATGCCTACTTTACCTTCTACGATCAAAGCGTAGTGCTTGGTTATGTCCCCTCCTTGAAAAGTAGGATTGAGGTGCATGGCGGTGAGAGAGGAAAAGGTATTAGTAGCTGTGATGGTGGGGGCGATCGAGACGGCTGTGTATGAATTATCTGCCGTGACAGAAGATGTAATATCTAAGATGGCTTCTGGCTCTGAGTTACCGATACCAACTTTGCCAGCAACTTTGAGGTTAGCTTTATAACCGTTTTCGGCAAAACTGCCAACGATCGCCTCTCCTTTTTTGGTGGCTACAGCAGTAGCTCGTTCTATAGTTGCTTGTCCTAATACTGTTAATGAGGCTGGTTTGGCGCTAGTACCGATGTCCACATTGCCTTCCACCAATAAACCATCAGTGGGTGCTGCTTGAGTGCCTGCTGAGGTCGAGCCGATCGCCACTCTCCCAGCTATATCGAGTTTATTCACCGGATGAGCGGTACCGATGCCGACTTTGCCCTTAACTACGATCAAACCGTAATAGTTTGGCAGTAGCTCTTCGCTCAAATTAGAGTCGAGGTGCAATAAGGTAAGGGAACCATTAGATGAG
>JASJDA010000189.1 GCA_030065755.1 Prochloraceae cyanobacterium
CAACTCTAACCACTCCCTCAAGTCAGTGTGTTGAATATCGTCTGGAGAAAATATTCCATCCCCTATAGTATGCTTATATAGGCACTGGAATATTTGCCGAAAAGTAGTCCATCCAAGGGTTTCACCCCCAAATTGTTTGGAGATCCAGCTCTGGGTACAACCTAATCCATCAGCGATCGCTCTTTGGGTAATAGCCTTCTGAGTTTTAGCCAGATGAAGGCAGAACTGGAATATACGCCACCTGTCACGTTGCCTACTAGTAGCAGCTTCAGGGCATAATTCCGCTACGTCACGTAACTCAATATCACATCCTAGTTCCGCTAAAAATTGAGGATCTAATCCCGTTCCCACCAGATAGAAGCTAAATTGTTCTTCTGGATATCTATGTGTACGCATCCTTCCTAGGAGTTGGATAAATTCGTTTTGGGTGAGGCTTTTGTAATAGTCTTCAAATCCATCTAAGCTCCCGAAGAGAGTGAGGTATCGATCGCTTGCTGCACCAAGATTAATTTGAGGAGTCCCAAAACTAACCAAGGTAAGACACCCATCAAAGTCGTTAGAACCTCTGGAGTTACCGAAAAACCATCCATCTAATTTAAGAGCCTCTGCGTATCGTTTAAAACCGAAGATGGCTAAATCTTCAGGGTATTGAGATCGCAGATAATCAGCAAACTTTTCTAAGCGTTCTAGACAGGCTTTGCTCCAGACAGACGATCGCATTCCAACTGACTCGACCGAAATTACTTTAACGTTTTTCAGAGATGGGGTATCTTGCCTGATTTCCACGATTTCATCTGGGTGGCGATCGATAACTTGGGCAATTACTTTCTTGTTGAGAGTAGCATCTAACAGCACCGTAAAACCGAGGGCTTTTAGTATTTCGGTAACACGGTGATTGGGGGTGGTAATTTTAAGCTTGATGCCATCATGGGTAAAGCAAATTCTCAAAGCTCCAGATTCTAGTCCAGCCCAGATTTTTAATAATGGTTCGAGCCAGTTAGCATAAATAGTGCTTAAGGTCTGAGTGCTTTTGTGGGATGCTTCTCGACAAGAAACCCTGTTAGCTGTTTTCGCAGCATTGCGCCATTTTTTATCGATCGCATTAGGATCCACTATATCGGTAGGCTGAGAAATGACTCCAGTAGGCTGGGTTTCCAGGATAGCCGCAAGTAGGTCAATAATATTCTCTGGTGGTTTCCCTAGAAGTTTAATTAGTTCGTCGTGGTTGATGCCGAAGCGATCGCCTATTCCGTCTGGAAAAGCTCCTTCTAAAATGCTTCTGAGAATATTAAGAGGTTTTAGTTGGGAGAATAGATCTGGATAGTTAGTAGCGATTGTCATCATTTGTCGATCGAAATCGCTCAATTGAGCTTCTATGCTTTGTATTCCAGTCAAGGATTTTCCAGCTTCTTCAATGTAAGCCCAGTTGTTAGAATAATCCCAGAAACTGCTAACTTGATTTCCTTCGTCAGTGCCATCTAAGGAATTAGTTTCAGGTTCCGGTAAAGAAGTTAGATGGGCTCTGACGTATTTCTCTTGCAAAGTAGAAATTCTTTGTGCTCTATATCCAAATCCCTCGCCTTCAAATACGCTGCACCTAGCAGAATTACTATTTTTACTGCTTTTTTCGACGTGGTGAATACAACTAGCACAAATAGCATTTGGAGCATCAGTGTCAGTTAACTCTGCGTGCCAACCTTGTTGCTTTAATAGTGCAAATAAGTTAGCGTTCATGCAGTTGGGGCGTACAACTGATTTAGCTTTATCTTCATCAGTGGAAGCTAACCTTAGTTTACCAAAGCGATCGAGATATTGCCCTTCATGTCTGGGTTCTAAGTCTATATATTTCTTTTTGACTATAGGCGTACTACTGTTGCGATGGCTTTCATCTAGATACCAAGCTGTTGAGACTTCAGCTTTCTCGATATCTAGCAAGCCACAATCATAGGATTTACCCGTACCAGTAGGGCTAGAATCCCAAACTATCTTCCATCCGGCTTTCTTTAATCCCATCTGCACTTCAAGGCGATAACCTTTGGGGAAAATAATACGAGGAGCTGGTTCTCCTATGTATACTTCGGGGGTGGGAAGGGGGTTTCCTGGATGCCATTTTATTACGGCGGGTAGTTTATCGATCGGGGTTTCCTTAACTTCTCGAGTAGCAAATCCTTTGAAATGATTGGAAAGTCCTCTTATTTTAGCTTTTAACCAGAGACAAAAATCGTTGTTAGCGATTGCTTCGTTTACCTTCTCCTCTTCTTCTTCGGCTGCCATGTATGCAGCATAATCGGTCCTATCTGGTTCTTGTTCGATCGCCGGACCATACTGTTGCGATTGCTTACCTGGAGGAAAATGGTCTTCTGATAGCTCTTGACGAGCTAGTTGTAAAAATTGCTCGACGCTAATGTATTCGATCGTCTCTAACTTCTCAGTTGAGATTTCATCGATATCTCCATCTGATTTATGAATTTGATTCCACCAGGCGATCGCGATTTTATATCCCCAAGAACGTAGTAGATCGATCGACCTTCGATAAACACCCATTACGCTTCGGTTAGCGATCGCTCCTGCGTCCACAAACCAGACTATTTCCGTAGTTTTGTCACAGCCAAGGAAGTCTAAATACTGTTTGAGTAGTTGGCGACTCCTAGCAAAATTTCCCGAACTAGCTCCGATAAATGGTATCCCTAGTCGATTGGCTGCTATTTGTGGCTTAAATGCTATTCCTTCTGCTAATCCTATAGTATTATTTCTCTTGCTCTCAATGAGTATTTTGCTGTTTGGGGCAAATAAAGCGATCGGCAGATCTCCTGATTTTAAGTGTGATGTCGGTCGACTTGCCCTTTTCCTCTCCCCTGCTAGCCATAAATACTTATTTCCGAAATTGGGGTTATCTAAACGAACCTGCCAACCTATATACAATCCTTTCTCGTTTTTAATTGGGCAAAGTATGCCATCGCCACTGACGAGAAGAGATTGCCCCCCTAATTTTACTCCTGGTAAACTATCATTGACAGCAACTTTTAACCTTTGCCATTGCCTCACGGATTTATATCCGCTTTCTTCTATGAGGCGATTGCATTCCTGGGCATCTTCGGTTATGACACTAAAGCGTTCTCTTAACTTGTTATGGTGAACTGACCATAAATCTAGCTGCTCTAGGACTAGACTTATTTCATTATGGCGTTCTTCAACAGATAAAGATTGAGCTTGTGCTTCTTTTAATTGTTTCTGATACGTCTCGTATTTATATTGTTTTTCCCTTCTCCTTTCCTCAGCTTTTTCGTCAATAAAATCTTGTCGGGAATCTTTATGTTGCCACATCCCGAATCCCAGTCGATCGTCTCTCACATAGATATAATCGGCAGGCGTTGCTTGCAGGTGGCGACAATGTATCAAATTGGTTATTAAACTTTCTCTGCAATCATTTCTTAGTCCACCACAGATTGGACAATTTCTACCTAATCTTCTCCAACTCATTGTCCCACCTCCTGGCAATGAATTGATAAAAGAAAACTTGAATAAAGTGTCAGTAATTTGGCACAAAAAATCCCGTTACCATATATCATGGTTTTACCTCCGAGTATTGATATTTACTAATGGCGATCGCTGTTCGGACTGATTAATTTTTAGTTAGAACGATCGCCTATTTTTTTACGTGAAAAACTTCAACTGATAGTAAATAGAAAAGTGCTGGCAATCAGATGGTATTTCTAATGCTTCGGGGAGTATTGACGGTGTCGTGAAAGGTAATTTCTTCATTTTTTACTCCTATTTGTTTTCGTGGTAGTCACCTAAAATTTGACAGCGGCGATCGATATATTCTTGAACAGCCTCTAATTCTCGAATTCTGACGTTGTTATCTCTTAGAACTCTTGGATCTGTTACATACGTACTGTTGTGTGTAATTCTGGCTGTTGTTTGAGAAATATATTCGGTTAGTAAGAATAACTCTCTCAAGCCACAGTAAGCAGCTAGTATTTCCGAAATATTGCTACTCATTGTTTGAATTCCTAAAGATTTATCTTCAGACATAAAAGACTCCTCCTTATTTCTTTTTCAACAAGGAAAGTAAGTTATTTTTCTGAGCGATCGCTTCCTCTAAATTTGCTTCAATCTCTGAACGATCGCTTACTGATAAGACTTCATTCAGTAGGGTTTTTTGAACCTCTATTTCTTCTTCTAGTCTTACTAAGAGGTCTTCAACTCTTACTATACCAATATTTGTACTACTTAAAAAATGTTGGGCTAAATTATTCATTTTCTGTCTCTCAAATTTTAGGGAAATAGTGAATTTATTAGTCTTGATGCGTTAAGATAAAAATATCTATCTCTATATCTGTTGCAATCAGTTAATTACTGATTGCAACAATAAAAAATCATCCTGGTGTTAATGCAGGAGTAGAACCATTAACAGAGGCAGCCATTGAGTTAGCTAGCTGGGCTATTTGTTGTGGCTTCAATCCATCTACGCAGCGGCACTCTCCCTCGACGATCGGGTCTATTAATTTCCCCATTTCTTCGGTGGAGGAAAGAATATCTATGAGATTGCCTATTTTGTTATATGTAGAGTCATCCTGGTCTTCAGGTAAAACGACTCCCCAGTCTAAGACATACCAGGAAGCGCTTTCAGCTTGACCAATATCATTAGTTACTGTGCCACTTTTTTTGATGAATTTTGGTATCCAAACTACTTCTCGATAATCAATCCCTTGTCCTTGTAATAAAGCAGCTTTTTGTCCGAAATTTAATAAGCTTCCTGATTTACCAGATTTCGAGTTTTTTAGAAGTGTATAATACACCAAATTAAGTGCTAATTGAATCTCATTCCCCTGTTCGTCTGAGCCTACTCCCCCATCGATAGGGCAAAACCAGAGTTGACCAATTGGTGCTCCTGCTGGAATGGCATCATTTCCCATATGCAGATACCTCGAAAACTTGAGTGCAACTAGTTTCAATCGACTTCCATAGTTTGTATCGCCAAGTTGCCAGCACCCTTCTTTGCAGTTATTTTTCAACAATAAAGGAGAATCTGGAATGTAGATCGAATCAGTAGTGAATCCTGTATTGTGCTCGGTGAAGAATTGATGTCTTGCTCTTTTAGCCATTGTCAATTTCCTATTTGTTTCCAAAACGTAGTGATTTTGATTTCTAAAAATCTGGTCTTTGCGCCCTAACCAGAGCATTAGTACTGGTCAATCCTTAAATTATTCTTAAGTTTTCAGTTAAGATCAGGTATGGATCTCTTTGAAACGCCTTTAAATAGCCAATGAATAAAAACCACCAAATCCATCGTTAGGAGTTGGAGTTTGTTTGAATTCATTGGCTTTTGTCCGATTTAGTTCTTCGATCGCTGTTTTATCTACTTCTGCTTCATTAAACTGTTTGTAATTCATTCCGTGGGAATAAAGCAGGTAAGCGATCGCTTCTGAAATGTCCCAGGTCATTACTCCTGTTTTGCATTTGTGGGCGATGGCAAATATCCCATCCTTTTGTTCAACTACTCTGCCTAACAGTTTGGTCTCTGGAGAGTCATTAGACGGGTTAGGGGACTTAAATAACACATCGTACTCTGCTGACATCCAATCGTCTGTACGGCGCAATATACAGCCTGCTGGGGGATTGTTTGGATCTATATGTGTCGTTTCTTTTTGAGGTGCGATTGTTTTACTGAGAGATTTTCCTTCAAACTCTGCTCTCATATCTTGGTGTTTGCAGGTTTTCTTTTTGCCTGTACGAACTTTCCAGTGCCAAAATTGACAGGTGCAATGACGATCGCTAACTTGGTAAACTGCTCCACTTTCTAGGTTGATTACCTCGGAGTATTTGGCGTTCCAGCGATATCCCTGAAATTCTTTGGGAGAAATGAATGTAGCCCGTTTTTTGCCATTTTCAGTTTTGTAGTAGGCCCAATAGACTCGTCCTCTGCCGACTTTTTTCTTGTAGCGAATTACTTCGGTTGCGCCAGCTTGTTCTAAAACGGCAAGTATGGCGTTGTGGAATAAATCTGGCTTCTGTTCTGAGCGATCTTGGGAAAATGGCGATCGAGAGCTTTGTTCAAGCTCTTTATTTGCTAAAGTAGTAGTCATAATAAAATGTAAACTTTGTAAATTCCTTGCTCTTGAACGCAAGGTTTTTTTGTTTTTACTCTTAATTGGGTAAGAGCAATCAGTTTTTCCAACCTCTCAGTAAACGAGCTCTTAAAAAAAATTTAGGCCGACTTCCCCTCATTCAGTTTGTCTTCAACCGAAAAGTCTCCTAAAACTTTTAGCTTGATGTAATCAGCTACTCGCAAATCGAGATCGATCGCTTCTTTTTGTATTCTTCTTCGTTCTTGAGAAGTAACTTTAAGCTTGATATTCCATCGTTCGGATGTATTGGTTTTCATTGTTCAAAATTAATAGTATTTTACTACTCATTTTGAAGTTTAGAAGAAAAGTATCCTTTTGTCAAATGTCTCCTTTTCTTCTTTAAAATTTGAGGAAGCATTAGGGGGTAAATGAATTCAGAAGAGAGAAAGGCTAGGTTTATTAAGCTACTTGAAGAATTACTTGTTGAACATGGCGGAATTCAAATTAGGCTAGCTGAAAAACTACAAATAAGCTCGGCAAGGCTCTCAAGCTGGTTTCAAAGAAAAATAGATCCAACTAATCTAGAAACAGGAATTTTTGAACGAATTGCTAGTCTTAAAGGTTACTCTACTGAGGAATTAGCAAGGGTATTAGGATTTCCAGATGCGAACCAGTTTCCCTCTAATAAGTTCAAGGATTTGATTATTGAACTTTTATCTCATCAAACTCAAGAACAGTTAGGAATAACATTGGGAGTAAAACAAGGTGCTATTAGTAATTGGATCAATCCTGAAAAAAATATAGATCCATCTAAAATTGCTGCAGCAACTATGTTTGCAATTGCTCGGAAAAAAGGCTGGAAATTTGATGATTTGTTAATTTACTTGGGTTTAAAAGAAAAAAGTCAACAAAAAAACTTAACAAATCGAAATCCTCGCACAATTTGCATAATCCTCGAAAAAGAAGATTTAGCGATCGCCTCCAACTACACTGGGAATTTATCTCTACACTTCCAAATAAGACCAGAAAACATAACGATCGCCACCCCCCATTCCTTACCCCAGTCTCTATCTGTTTTTGATGTCTTATTGTTTGATCTTAATAATCAACAGTCTCCCTGTATCCCCCTCATAGAGTCTCTTCAGTTTGATGGAGATGTCGTTGCTTTTGTCGATCGCTCTTTACCAGAGGATATACAAGATCGTCTCAAAGAGAAAGTCACTGAAGTTATAGTCAAACCCGTGCCTTGGAGTGAGCTGAAGCAGAAGGCTTATTTTGAGTAGGCGATCGAGAATAGTATAAATGTTTGATAATGAAAAATAAGTAGAAAAAAAATAATTTTTATTACAATGAGTAGGGAACAACAATTACTAGAAAAGTGGCGAAAATTACCACTAGAGAAACAGGAAGAGGTTTTAAACTTTATTGAATCTAAATTAGAACAAGAGCAAGCCCTAGTCAGTCCTCTAGGTATTCGACTGCGGCAAAAGAGAGCCAAAATACTAGCTTCTGGTCAACAATTATTAAATAGAGAACAAATAGAGCAAGAAATTCAAGAGCGACGCGGCGGATTGCTCGACTTAGAGGAATGACCATTACTTTTATCGATTCAGGGGTTCTAGTTACAGCAGCACTCCTGAGTAGAAGAAAATTCAGATAAAGCTCTTACTATTTTAGGTTCTGTGGGGAAAGAATTTGCCTCAAGTGAATTTATTAAATTAGAAGTTTTGCCAAAAGCTGTTTACCACGGACAAAATAATGAAGTTGAATTTTATGAAGAATTTTTTAATACAGTTACCTATTGGGCTAACGATTTCTCTGTTGTAACAACCACTGGATATAATTTAGCGTGTAAATATGGATTAGCAGCAATGGATGCTCTACACATAGCTGCGGCTCTAAGTGTTGGTGCAACAGAATTTATTACAACAGAGAAGAAGACTAAACCTATGTATCGAGTTAGTGAGATTAAAATCATTTATCTATTTGATTAATAAATAACGCTCGCCAAAGCTTTAGTAATAATCGATTGACTAAATGGGACTCAACTATGCAAAATACTTTTGGGGAAATTATCAGACAAGCACGTCAAAAGAAAGGATACTCTCAAAAAGAACTAGCAGAAGAAATAGGCATAGATTTTACTTCCTTATCCAGAATGGAGAGTAATACGGCTCATTATACTCCAAAAGAATCAACAATTAGAGCCTTGGCCGTTAATTTAAGTTTAGATTCCGAAGAATTAATTTTTTTAGCTGGTCGTATTCCTCAGAAAGACTCCGAGTTACTTAAAAGTCTAAAAATTTACCCCGACTGGACGCACCAAGCTAGCGATTTCTAATTGTTTCTCAATTCCTGAAAAATGGCTAAATAAGTCAAATAGAGCGGTTTATAGGTACTATCAAATATTGAGAAAAATCCAGACCAGTATTAAAATAAAAGTAACGAATTTTTCTCTGAGTGAAGGGAGGAAAGCTGGAATATAATGATGAGAACTTTTTCTAGTTCTTAACTGTATGTGTAACATTGAAACAACTCTATATACTTATATTATAAAACCAACTTTAACTACAACTAAAGAATATAACGCTCGCGACCCCCGCTCCTTGCCCCAGTCTCTGTCTATTTTTGATGTCTTATTATTCGAGTTAATAATCAATATATCTCTGTATGGCGAGCAGCGCCAGCACTTTTCGTGCTGGGAGATCTGAGCGCAAAACACGAAAAATTTACACCTGGGAATTTTTTTCTTAGAGAACAGACATGACTTGAGAGAGTAATTTCTCTGCACCAAAACGAACTACATCAGTACAAGGTAAGCCAGTTTCTTCTGTCACTGTTTTAATTTGTTCTTCGGCATTTACTTGACTCAAATGAGTAGTATCAAGAGCAATGCCTTTAACTTTGACCTCCCTAAAAATACCAGCAGCCGAGGCTAAATTTTCATGTAATTCGATCGCCTCAGTTAAAGGTGGAATCGGTATGTCTGGAAAATCTAAAAGATGTTTTTGTCCAGCACGATGTACTAAAACTAAATCAGTAGGTTGACAACCGCGAATTAATGGTAAAGTCGCGGTTGAACCAGGATGAAATAAGGAGCCTTGTCCTTCAATTATCAATAAAAAGTATTCGTCGGCAAAATCGAGTATCATCTTTTCGACGGCACCAGCAGCAAAATCTATTCGCACGGCATCGAGAGGTACTCCATCACCAGCGATCGCCAATCCAGCCGGTCCTGTGGCGAGAAATAAGGATTCTATTTCTTGCTGTTGAGCAGCTCGATATAATTCTAGAGCCGTGGACAATTTACTGATTCCCTTATCAGTGCCTACCGTTAGAAGTCGTTTACCTGGAAGGGAGGAAGCTTTTCCTGTTGCAATTTCATCTAATTCACTTTCAGGAATTTGTTTGGGAGTCGTGTGACCATTAGCGTACAATTCTTCATAATTTAGGTAATATTTTTTTTCCCAAATATCAGCCCAAATGTAATTGTCAACAATATTTGAAACTACTTCAGGCTTAGTCTCAATCCAGCCTCTCTTTCCATCTAAACCAGTTACATTCCGATAAAGTTTCATCTTACCAAAGCGATCGCCACCTCAAAGTCCTTTAGATTGGGAAGTAGATTGGGAAGAGTTCAAGGGGAAGGAGTATTTTTTGTAGGGTAATGTCAATGTTTTAACAATAAGATTTTCTTTGACCGACAGGATAAGGGAAGGCGATATCCCTTGTCACTTTGACCTTGGTTAGGAGTATCTTTGAGATACTGGCGGAGCCAACTACAACTACGTGTTAGTAATCGTTCAATATCTAACTCTAAATCCCAGATAATTACGCGGTAATCCCCGCTTGCCGAAGCAATTTTCTCGCCATCAGGGCTAAAAGCAACTCCTTGAACCCTGTTTTTATGCCCGAAGAGAGTAGCAACTAAAAGACCTTCAAAGTTGAATATTTTAACAGTTTTGTCCTCACTCGCCACAGCAATTATTTCCCAGTCTTTGTCTTTGGATTGGGGATAAAAAGCGACTTGGTAAACTCGAAAGTTATTAGGCATTGTAATAGTCTTTTCTAGTTCACCATCTAATTTCCAGAGTTTGACTGTTGCGTCTGAACTCGCCGAAGCAATTGTTTTCCCGTCGGGGCTGAAAGCTACATCGTAAACTACGTCTTTATGTCCTTTCAGAGTTCGAGCGTACGTATAGGAGTTACCATCGAATTTCCAGAGTTTGACAGTATGGTCTAAACTGGCCGAAGCAATTGTTTGCCCATCGGGGCTAAAAGCTACACCGAAAACTCCTCCTTGATGTCCTTGCACAGTTTGATCCAGAGTTTGAAGCAAGCTATAGGAGTTACCATTTAATTTCCAGAGTTTAACAGTATGGTCTAAACTCGCCGAGGCAATTGTTTGCCCGTCGGGGCTAAAAGCTACACTGTAAACGTCGTTTTGATGCCCTTCTAGTTTTTGATGAAAAGTATACTTGGTGCCCTTTAATTTCCAGAGTTTGACAGTATAGTCTGAACTGGCCGAGGCAATTGTTTGTCCGTCAAGACTGAAAGCTACATCGAAAACTTTTCCTTGATGTCCTTGCACAGTTTGATCCAGAGTTTGAAGCAAGCTATAGGAGTTACCATCGAATTTCCAGAGTTTGACAGTATGGTCTAAACTGGCTGAGGCAATTGTTTGCCCCTTGGGGCTAAAAGCGATTCTCCGAACCTCGTTTTTGTGAGCGAAGAGTTCTTTATTTTTGGGATCGCAGAGTTCTTTTTTGGACAAAATGCCTTCGCCATTGTTGTCTTTAATGTTGTATGCTACTTGCAAGAGAGCATTTAAAGGTTTTTGTCGCGCTTCTGGAGCGTTGTTTTCCTTTTTCCAATATTGCACTTCATCTATTCTTTCTGAGAGATCTTTCCAATTTGGATCGGGCTTAAACAAATAATTTGACAATAAAAAGAACTCCTGGAGTTTCTCAATTTTTACTTGCTGAGATAGCTTATAAGTATTTATCAATGAAATAATGGCAATCGCTGCTACTCCAGTAGTTACAGCCAAAAATAATTTTTGTCTTTTGGCACTTTTTTCTCGTTGTGTGAGAAGTTCTTCGGCTTTCTTAGCTCGTTCTTGTTGCAAGTGCAGTATTTCTTCTTGTCTTTGTCTTTCTTTTTGTTTGGCTATTTCAATAGCTTTTTGACTTGAGTAAATGAATTCTTTGCATAGAGTGGTCGGTTGAGGTTGTAATTTCTTTTCTAGTACTTCGCTGAGCCATTCTTGGGCAGTGGTAAACTCGCTCCCCCGCAATAATAAATCTGCACTTTGAGCAGAGTTTTTCCATTCCCGCGCCCTTTGCCCCCATTTTGTATGATTTCTCAGATGCTCTCTATCTGTATCGAGAGTTCTGACCAACTCATTAAAATTGGCACTAAAATCCCCCCCGTACCGCTTAAAATCAATCCACTGTATTTTTGCTAATGCAGGATGGAGTTCCTTAGAGGATACTTCTTTGTGCAGTATAGTAGTAATAAAGCGTTTATTCAATTTTTCAGCATATTCCACCTCATCAGCACAATAAGGTGAATTGACCGAGCGAGGGGAAATCACAAATAAAAAGTTATCGCAATTTTCGATTCCACGCTTAATTTCCTTTTCAAAATCCTCCCCCAAAGCAATGCTTTCTTGGTCAAACCAAGTGGTTTTTCCCAATTCCTGAAGCGCATCATTTAACTTTCTAGTAAAATCCGAATCAGCACGGGAATAGGAGATAAATACTTCTAAAGATTCATCTATTGGACGATTATGACTAGCTTCAATAAACTCTTGGTGTAAAGCAATGGGCTGATGTTGGCTTCGCTCAGAGGCGACTTTAAACCAAGCGCTCATATGTTCGAGATTGTACCCCCGCAACAACAAGCTAGGGTTTTTATTTTGCTCCTGCCATTTGAGCGCTTTAACTAAGAGGATTTTGTGATACTCGTAATAAGACTTATCTTCGTTTAATTCCTTTAATAATTTCTTCACACCTTCATAATATTTCAATTCATCTTCATACCCTGTTAGATCGATAAATTGTAAGGCTCTTAAGTGAGGTGGAATTTCATCTAAATCGGTAGGTTGAATTAGTAGGGGAATAATTCGCTTATTATATTTTAATGCTAATGCTAATTCTTGCTGACAGTACTCCGATTTCAAAGCATATGGAGAAATTAAATAAACAAAATTATCGGCTCCTTCTACTCCTCGATTTATTTCTGACTGAAATTCCACTCCGGTTTTTAGATCGGCTTGATCCGTCCAAATAGTAATCCCCTCTCTCATCAAGGTTTGGCCTATTTTTGCTTTGATATTAAAATCTTTTTCTGAGGCAGCCAGAAACACCTCGCTCATCAAATTATTGGCATTTTTATTGCTTTCACAAATATATTCACTATGCCAATCTGTAGGGGGGCATGGATGCTGTGAATCGTTGAATTTTCTCTTTAACCACTCATGAGCTTGACTTCTTTCTTCCCCAACTAAGAGATAGTTTGTTTGTTTATTATTTCTTGACCACTCTAGACCTTTAACTAATAACTCAGTATGCTTTTGAACGTAATCAGTTTCTAGCTCTATTGTTTCTAGCAACTTAGTCAAAGACTCTTCAAAATTATTATTTTCTTCAACAAAAAATATCCAGTTAGTCTTTTGTATAATTTTTCTAATATCCTCTGGCATTTGTGACCAACAATGGTCAGAATTAACGTGAAGCAAAGGGATAATCCGTTTATTATATTTAACAGCTAATTTTATTTCTTTATGACAATAGATAGATTTAACCGAATGGGGGGCAATTATAAAAATAAAATTATGGCTTTTCTCAATGCCATCATCAATTTGATTCTGCCAGTCTACCGCAGGAGGAATGTCCTCTTGATCGAACCAAACTTCATAGCCTCGTCCAATTAAGCTGTTATTAAGTTTTGTTGCTAAAACTTTACTATCGGCGCGTCCGTATGAAATAAAAACATCAAAAAATTGCCTCTTTTCATCGCTGCTTAACTCGACCATCTTATCCTCCTTAAAAGCGCAGCTTTTAAGAATATTTGTTTAAGACTACAAGCAAAACTGACATCTTTCCGCAAAAAATATCCAAGTGTAAATTTCTCTTCTCGTGTTCTGGGGTCTGGGGAAGCCAGCGCTACGCGCTCGAGACTTCTCAAAGGCGCTCTCTTCGAGATCCTTGTAGCGGCTGGGGCTTCTGAAAGGCGCACAGCCAATAAGCTGCTCCCGAAGGTCTCGCACCCTGGCACAACATAATCAAAAAGATATTGTTTGTATGGAGCCGTTGCCAGAGAACTCCCAAAATTCAACCAAGCCTGTCAAAGTTCGTCAAACTCAGAATCGAATAGTCGTACCAGATCCTTTATTTCAACGCCTCAAACTTTTGTCCCACAAAAAATTCATTTTTAATAGTGGAGTCCTCATAAAATCGATAGCTTATTCCTTCGCTGATAACTTAAAGATAAGGACTCCACTATTAAAAATAAAAACATCTGTCATCAAACGAACAGGGACGACCAATGAATCATATATTGGCAGAGGCACTGTCAGCATATTTGAACGAACATTCTTGAATTAAGCGGGTTTAAGGTTATTGCGTTTTCTGGGCGAGAGCGGAAAGGAAGTCGCTATGCAGATCACCTTTTGAAAGTAACTCAAATCTCTAATAAAAAGTGATTCTTTAACAGTTACAAAAAAAATCATAAAGTTTGAAAAAATCTCAATTATTTAGTTGCTAAATTAATTTGATTAATTATATTTACTGATTGTTTTTTTATTTAAATAAGCGAGATTATTGATGTCTAGTGGTAATATTAATTGCAGTGGCAACCCCAAAACTACCCAAGCTTTTATTTATCAGTCATCGAATTGGGACTATCCTATCCAGGTAGCTTCGGTACAAACTCTAACGAGAAAAAACGAATATCCAGAAGCTGGTTTAATCGTAATAGACGAAGCCCACCACAGCATCACTCGCTCGTACACCCGAATC
>JASJDA010000190.1 GCA_030065755.1 Prochloraceae cyanobacterium
TAGCAATACTGAAATAAAAAGCCAGAATTCTTCTTTAGATTTTGTTACTACAAAACAATTAAATGATGTGGTTAACAGCTTGAAAGATGAATTGTTCAGAGACCAATGTTTGACAGTCTCAGAAGTATCTTCTGGGGTTGCAATAAATCATGAAAAAATTGAAGAACTGCGAGCGCAAATGAAGCAACAAATGGAGCAACTGCGATCTCAGTTGTCAGAATTCAGCATTAATCTCAACCTTCCCAAAGACAGCTCTTCTGAAGGGCAAGAAAACGAAGAACAGTAACAACGAAGCATAGATCGCAACTCAGTAGACGAATGCTACTGAGCCACAGCAAAAAAAAACGAAGTTGGAAAAAATAATTACTCTAAAAAATACAACCCATGAAATATCCCATTCCCCAACACAACTCAAAAGACATTCAACTCATTGCTGATTTACAAACAATTTCGCGCGAACCTTCTCCTGCCGCTATTTGCGATCTCCCCCCAAATATTCTGTGTGAAGCGATCGCACTAGCATCCGTTAACCCCGTCGATTTTAACACCCTTAAAGCTCAAAATTTAGAACTGCATCCTGCTTTTGAGTTGTTGTGTGGTTGGTGGAACAAGTTAGCACCCAACTATAACTGTGCTGCACATTGCTTGGTCTGGGTACGAGCGCATCAGATGCCAAATGAGTACTTATGTTCTTATGCAGAGACTGAAAACTTGGACATTAACTTTTTCAAAGAGTCTCGTGAATCAGTTGCTCGCTGCGGAGAAGAGATATTGGTTCTCTTTATGCAAACGAGATCGAATCAACCCATAGGCTCTCAATGGCCCTGCTCGTTGAAAGTAGATGGGGAAATTTTTGAAAGTTTCGGGTGCGACTTTGATAACTTTGCTCCAGCCAACCACGGTTTTCGGGGACTTATGCTATTTCCGCAACTGTTTCCAGGCGTTTGGCAAGATTTATCGCTTCGCTCGAAGTCAGAAGTCAGAAGTCAGGAGTATGAAGTCAAATAATTTGATTGCTAAAAACTGGAGTTCTGGGTTCTATTGGGTTTAAGACCCCCAGTAAGTGAAAACGCACCTGGCTTTTTTTAGTCGCGGGTCTGAATCCCCGACTAAAAAACACTTCTGACTTCTGACTTCTGACTTCTGACTTCTTCAATAGCGAGCAGGTAAGCACGATCGCAACTCGATACGCTCTTCGCCATCTCGTCGAAATGGGAGCGCGCCTGTACTTTACCTTCTCGATCGTACTCAAAACTTACAGCATTCGCTACTAGGTTATTAATTCAAGTCGAGAAAAAGGATTATTATCCCAAAGGTTAACTATATGAGCATAAATAGCTGTGGTTCTCGGATCGGCGTGACCCAAAGCTTCTTGAATTTCCCGCAACGGTCTACCGATCTTCGTTAGCAGATACCCCACAGTATGGCGCAGCCCATGAGTGGTAACGGTTCTACTCTCGGAGTGCTTAAGTGAGGCTTTTTCTAAGCACTCGTTGACAATATTCTGCATACTGCGGCGTGTTAGTCGAAGGCCTGCGCTATTAGGCGAAACGCTTATAAACATTGGACTATCATATGTCAATCTCTTTCCAGATGCTCTCCTGGCTGATAAGTATTTGTCCAGAACCTTTGCCACATCTGGAGTTAGGGGAACTACTCTAACACTTCCTTTAGCGGTTACTCGCAAACCTACTTTATCTTCTCTGCGAATAATATCCCCTACATTTAGCCTGTACAACCCTATTTGGCGGCATCCGCAGACTACCATTAGCAGCACTAAAAGACGATCGCGCAGTCCAACTAAACTATTATCCTTTGGCAAGAAACTTATGAGTTGGCGAGCTTCCTTTAATTCTAAGTAGTTGTTATTTTCTGCTGAGTCGCGTCTCTGTTTGGGTGGCTTAACTTTGGTCGCTGGGTTTGTTGCCATTAGTCCTCGTTCTACCGCTATATCAAACACTCTGCGGATAACGGATAGTTTGAGAGCGATGGTCGTAGTTTTTAGCTTTCGGTTAACCAAGTGGCGGCGGTACTGCTTTATATGTTCTTCAACTAGCTCTGTTAATTCTATCCTACGGTCATTGCACCAGGAAACAAATAACTTGAATTGCTGGGTGTAAGTCTTAATTGTATCCTCGCTAGCATCCCCGTCGGAGATTTCTTCGTCCAATATAGTGTGGAAGGGACGATCGCTCTTTACTAAAGAATTAACTGGTCGCGTGGAAAACATTGCTCTACAAATTTTTTATTTTTAATAAGGAAGTCTTCGTACACAAATAACCTATCCTGCCAACCGATGACTTATCGATAAAAGACTTCCTTATTAAAAATAAGTACATCGGTTGCCTCTACTCGGTCATAAATTACTACGCATAAGGATAATTATGCGAAATAGCTCTAAAAAGATCAATACCCTCTCAAATTCACTTATTTTCGATCGATATCTGCTAAACCCTTCATCTTACCGCTTATTACATTGTAATGATAACACTACAGTTCCGAGCGCGACTCACAAGTGCAAGCTTACTTCATACTTCATAACCTTGAACTTTTGAGAAGCTGGCATAAAAATGACAACGTCTCTCCCTTCTCCCCGAGAGCAATATTTGCAATAGAGACAGTCTTCCCCAGTTAGATCTTTGAGAGCGACGATGTTTGGGAGGCGCTCCTTATTTGCCGAAGACCTCGTGTAACGATTTATCAATAAACTATTGACAAATTGCTAGGTATTTAAATCATTTAGGAACGCTCTTGTAGAGACCATTTTATGCCAATTAAAAACACCCAAAAAAATGCCCACAGAGCTTTTCTCAAAATATATTTTGCGCCTTCTATTTTGACCACAAAAAGCACAAATTATGCTTTTCTAATTCCTTCGTGCTCAAAGCAGCATTATGTCGAATCTTTCTGCTACTTTCGCTCAACAGTTACCAAAAATAAGCTCAAGTTTCGCTCAACCATGTGATTTTTCGGGAAATCACTCCGATTTTTTCGAGCGGAAATCCTGACAAGAGTTTTACTATTTTATTCAATTAACTGAGAACACTTAATCATAATATTCTCCCTTAAGATAATAAAACAATTTCTCAAAATTTTCTTCGATTTTTTTCTTGGTTTTTAATTTACTTTGTAGTAAGATTGAAAATGTAGTTATATTATATTAGTTAATTTGGTAATAAATCAAAAATGTGTTGTTCTAGTTTTTTAAAGGGTCGATAAGATGATGAGAACTAAAAAAGAAGCCCAAACGCCGAACGCCGCCCTAATTGCCTGGACAGCTTTTTTGGACGACGTTCAAAGTGGAGCTTCCTTTACAGTTCTCAATCAAATCTCTATCAATGGAGGTATCAAACTGAGTTAGGAATTCATTCAATTTTTTACTCATGGCGAGTAGTTGTCGCTAACATCGTTTAGTAACGACTAAGGCTATTTTAGCAGCCTTTTCTCTGTGAGACAAGACTTTTGGTAAAACTTTTACCGAAAGGCAGAAAAATTCAGATTTTTTCCCTCAGTGAGATAACTTCGTTGGTTCCAGCAACGCCCCACCTACAGGAGTTTTCTCATGAACAAATTTTCAACATTGATTCGATTGTCCCTCATTCGGACTGCGAATCTGTACGAGCTTTCATTTTTGACCAGATTTAGGGTCAATTGTCAATGATTTGACGTGACTGACTAATTTTGGTCAGCACAAAATACCTATAAGCATTCTATAAATAGCTTGCCAATAGGGATTCAACTATTGAACTAAGAGAAGAAGTAAACTGGTTGATTCCTTACTCATAGCGATGAATGCAGGAGTTAAACGTCATAACAGCTAGCTGTTAACCAAACGGCTGCTATCATCTCTCGATTTGATTACCAGTCAAATCGACCAATCATAAGGCGCCATCCAGCGTCCCATACATTTCTATTATCGTATTTAACTCTCACTCATTGCTATAAAGAAAAGGAATCTCCAGTAATACATAAATTACAAGGAGATTACCAATGAAATTAAACAATATCCAAAAACGCCTCAAGTCATCATTAGAACAATATCCCCAGTACTGGGCTATTACGACCATAGACGCAAACAAACGCCCCTATCGTCCTGACTGGCAGAAGGAACCCCCCCTATCCAGGAAGTACATAGAAGACGCGATCGTCCTTGGAGAAGAAGTCCAATACACCAAGAAAGACGGAAGCTCTTATAAAGTACGGAAATGCCCACAAGGACTAGGATTGAGAACAGGGGAACACAGCAATGGAACGTTGGCGATCGATTTCGACGGCGCTAGCTCAATCCCTTTGTACGAGAAATTATTCGGAAAAATCCCCGTTACAGCATCGTTTACCAGCCGTTTGATTGCCGAACTGTCGCCAGGAAAATTACCGAGAGATGAATCTATTTTTAGTGAGGAACCCCTCTGTAGCGATAAGTTATCTGCGAAGGAACAACAGTTAAAACAAAAGGGGTTCCTCACTAAAAATAAAGAACATTGGTTACCAACAAGATTTCAAATTCTTTTAATAATTCCGCAACAAAAATGGAAGGGATTAAAGAACCGAGCAGTCTTTAAAACTGGAGTCATAGGAAAGGACGGAAAGGAAGAATTACTAGAGTTGCGTTGGAACAATTCTCAGTCGGTTCTGCCTGGTTCGGTTCATCCAGAAACAGGCTTATATAGCTGGGTTCCAGGGCGCTCGTTTGAAGAAGTAGGAGTGGCGATCGCGAACAATAAAATTATCGACGCACTCAAAGAAAAACAACCACTACCAATTGATAACGTAACAAAATCAAATCCCCCAGTTGTTAACAAGAAACCAGTATTTAATACAAGTGTATTAATTCCAGAAGCTTGTAACTGGAGTGAAACAGACTGGGTAGCTTATTATTTAGCAAGATTGTCCCCCTCGCGTGCAGACAACTACCAAAGTTGGTTAGAGGTAGGTATGGCGGCGAAAAGTCACTCTGACGATAGCTTACTGCAAGTATGGGACGATTGGAGCCGAAATTCGCCCAAGTACAAAGCAGGAGAATGCGATCGAAAATGGAACTCTTTCAAACGAGCGGGTCTGACGATCGCCAGCATCTACCAATGGGGCAAGGAAGATAATGTAGCCCACCCATGTTTAGACGATTTCGTTCGCTGCGTGGAACAATTATACGATAAATATACCGAAGGGGATATCGATCGAGCTTCAATGAACGACCAGATGTTTATGGCGAGAAAAAACTTCTGGAGTTGGAGGTTAAGCGACGAGCAATGGAAGAATTTAGTCGATGATGTAATTGCTCGATTGCCGATTGAATACACAGGGGATGCTCTCTTTGAAAAGATCTATGGCACAACGAAATTGAAAAATACTAGAGGTAACAAAAATCACGAATTTGGTTTTGGCAATTCCTCAACAAATAACAACGGCTCTACCGGACCAGACACTAGTGCCATAATCTTGTTGATACAAGAAATATTAGCCCGATATGCTGATAGTGAAGCCAACCAAATAGCCAAGCTGATTGACCTTGCAGAAGAGTTAAAACGTCCTTATCGAGATATCGAATTATTAACCAGAGTAATTAAAAAGGAAGGAGAAGAAGCGGAAGAGGTAATTGAGGCTATATGCTTCCTGCAAAGAAACATGACTTCTTTCCGCAAGCGTCTGCCAAAACTAGAACACTACATACACATGGGCTTGGCCAAATTGCTTACTGATACGGCCGATGCTATGCCCACCGCGGTAGAATATCTCTTTAATACCGTATTGGCAACATGCGCTAGCAGAATAGGTACCTCAAGCCGTATAGTAATCAATCCCAACGGCGGCTATATCCAGCCATGTATTTTATGGACCGCTAACATAAATCACTCTGGGCAGGCGAAAACTCCACCTCAGAAAACGATTGTCAAGCCGCTAGAAAGACTAGAAGAAGAAGCTAACGCTCAATACGAAGAAGAGTTAGAAGATTACAACAACAGGACAGATAATTCTAATCCCCCTCCGCTGAGGAAGCGTTACCTGCTGAAAAACTGCACCACCTCGCTCAAAATTCGCATTCATAGCGAAAATAAACGCGGGGTACTCGAATATATCGATGAAATGGCCAGCGATTTCAATAGGCTCAACCAATATAAGAGTGGCAAAGGAGATGACTTACAGGTAGAGTTGGAATTCTTTAACGGGGATGGGACTTGCTTCGATCGCTCGGATGCTAGGCTGTTTTTACCAAGAACCGCATTTTCTAAAACAGGGACGTATCAGTGGGAGACCCTAGCCAAACTAATGGCAGACAAAGATAACTTTATTGCCAGTGGTTATGGTGCGAGGTTTCTATTCTGTTCGATCGTTGATGCACCTTTACGGAAATTAGATTTATTCTCTAACAATAATGCCGCTATTGTCATGGGAGAAAAGTTAAAGTGGCTCTACGAACAACTAGAGAAACTTCCTGTTGCAGATTATCTTCTAGACGACCTTGCTAAGAAACTATTTACGGCTTGGAACCATTTACTTGTGGATGCAGAAATAGCCGAAAAGAATTATGCAATGTCGTTGGTGTACTCAAAGATCGAGTCTTACACCGCTAGGATTGCTCTTTGGCTTCACCTTGTTAATTCTGTTTGTGAGGGGAATCTTACCCCAGCACCCACTATCTCTGGGCAGACGATGAAGAATGCCATCGAGATAGCATCTTTCTATCTGACCCAGCATAGGTTAATTTTTACCCATAACGGGACTGACAACCAACTTGAAGGGAATTTACTCAAAATCCAAACCTCTGCTGAAAAATTTTATCAATCTCGAAACCAAGGCGTAAGTGCATCTTACTTGAAAAGCCGCATCAATTCCCTCAAGAAAATGTCTGTTGATGGCATTAGGTTGCTCTGGAAAAAACTTGTAGCCGCAGGCTTCGGATTAATTCGAGGAGTTGGGATGCACATGGTATATATTCCCTTTATCGATGGGATGCCACCTGATGGTGACAACGGAGGGAGTAATAACAACGGTAGTAATAACGGCGGTAGTAATAACGGTGGCAGTGATAACAACGGTAGTAATAACAACGGTAGTAATAACAGTGGTAATAACTCCACAAGTAATGTTTATGAAACTATCCCGCTTGTTAATACTAGTGTTCTAACAGAAACGCTCGCTACCACTGGTACTTATAATACATTAAACACAAATAATACACTTGGTGCAGTTGGTGCAGTTGGTGGAGAATTGGTGGGGGCACCAACTGATGAAGGCATTACAAATAAAGAATTACAGACACCAGTTGGTGAAATTGGTGCTCGTCAAATTTCTCCTTCTTTAACCTCTGCCATTGTCGAAAAAACTCAAACTCAAACTTTGAATTTTTTCGACGATCAGATTGAGTCTGCTACTTCAACAGAACAAATTATAGAAATCACCAATTTCACCAACTCTACCCCTCAACCCCTGGAAAATAATACTAATACAGCGATTGGTGCTACCGCCAGTAGCCCACCAGCACCACCAATCGCAAATCAGATTGATTCTTCAATTAAATTGACAAACGCTACACAAAGTGCTGAAAATTCGGAAGTAGACCAATCCTCAAATGAGTCGCTCTCTCATCGCCAAATAGCAGATTCGACTCAACATATAACGATCGACTCACTTGAGCTTTTCAAATATAGTAGGGAGTCCGAATTACCCGTCGAATTAAAGGAATATATAGCTAGTGGTGGATTAGACAGCGATAAGAGCATCAGTGAGATTGGCGAGCTTCTTGATACTTGCTGCACCGCAGAAGATTTGGACTTGATGCGGGGGACATGGGTACAATCGCGGGTCAGGTTCCAACGGGCTGCCTCTACGTTGGCGATCGATAAGAGACGACAATTAGCGGCGTGGGTGAAAGAATTAGATGCTGAGATTGACGGCGAGCACACCAGCGCAGAAGAAGAAACTAACAATAGCACTGCTGCGATCGATACAAAAAATATAGTAGCTTCAAGCCATGATGAAACCAGCAGCGAACCAGTAGTGGGCGATCGTGTAAAAGCCCAGATAGGCGGCCAGACTGGAATAATACAAAGCATCGATCGCGATTATATAGCAACGATCGAGCTTGATAATGGGGAAATAGTTCGGTGGTTTCTGCATCGCGTCGATAAAGTTAGTCCGGCAGAACAATCGTCTCAAATAACCTGGCAGCAAATAACCCAAGCGAGCGAGCGAGAAATAGCCAGGATTGGCTGGTCGCTAGATGCTGCGAAGAACTATCTAGTCTCGAAGTTTGGGGTGCGCTCGCGGCAGGAATTAAGCGATGAGCAACTATTTGAGCTAGTAAACGATCTCAAAGCATTGGGCACTGCATAGAGTCCCCAATATTTTTCAACTAATTAGTACACAGTCAAACTGTAACTTTATTGATTTTTATTAGCAGAGATTACTGCTAATAGAACTTGAATTTTAGTCGAGCCTTAGTAATACAAATGTTCTGATAAATTAGGAGGAGAAAAAAATGAGTAATCGACCATTTTCAAATAAATCAAACTCAAACAATATTTTGCTTGTTGAAAAAATGCATAATGTGGTGAAGTATGAGGAAAAATTAGAGTCTATTGTCGGCTCGCATTTCATGTCTGGAGCAGATCCAGATCCAGAGTTAATTAGTTATGAATCATATAAAAAAGGCTTGCCTTGATGCATTGTGGCCATATTACTCCACCAAGTACGGAAAATCATAATGCACAGATTTTTATCGTTAGAAAAATAACAATAAGACATGGGAAATTAGCTATGTATCAAGCAACAGAAAAAGCTAAAAATGTGGAGATTGTATATAACGATTCACCACAATCTCTACAGAAAGTTGCCAATTTGCCAGAAATAATAATTGATGAGCAATTAAGCTCCCTTGTTCCGCCTCTGAAAGAGGAAGAATATAAGCTTCTAGAAGCATCAATTTTGAAAGAAGGTTGTCGAGATGCTATCGTTGTTTGGAAGCAGGAAATAGATGGCACAGTAGAGTTAATCTTGTTAGATGGGAAATATCGTTTGAAAATCTGTGCTGTGCATAATATTCCCTATAATATCGTTGAAATTGAGGTACCAGATAGAGAAGCTGCGATACTGTGGGTGATAAATGGGCAACTGGCTAGGAGAAATTTGCTACCAGAACAAGTGTCCTATCTTCGCGGTAAAAGATACAATCTGGAAAAGACTGTAGGACACGGTGCGAAATCTGGGGGACATTTTGTCACCCAGATTAAAACTGCAGAACGATTAGGGGCTGAATATAAAACCACATCTCGTACTATAAAAAGAGATGGAAAATATGCATCTTCTCTTGATGCGATAGCAATGGTAGCCGGAGTTGAACAAGTGCAAAAAATCCTCTCTCGAATTGTAAGAATCAATAAAGAGGATGTCAAAAAACTAGGGAAGCTGGCACTTACCCACCCAGAGGAATTAGTTCAAGCACTAACAGAGAAAACCGACGGCAAAGATCTAGTGAAAGTTTTGAAAGAGCGTTTAAGGAGAAAAATGTCAGAACCGTTTCCGTATTCTTATAGGTGAGATAGTTTGGATACATGCCAAAAGCGATCGAACACTTTTCCCACATAGTGGATTTTGGGGAGTGCTTGAAAAAGTGTCTGATTCTCATTTATGCGACGTAACCATTTGGTCGGGAACGATCGTTGTCAAAGCAGAGAATCTTAAAAGCTGCGGGCATAACGAAGATGAGAGAGTAGCTGCCGCAGCTATAATGAAGCGCCTCAATCGATTAGCAGAGTTGGCTGGTGAAGCGATGACGGTAGCGATGCTAATCGATCTTAGTAGGAGACCTGTTACTGCTTTAAGTGATACAGAAGACTACCTCTTAACAACTTTAGAAGAACGACTTGGTTTGCCTAAATTAGAATCGCTCGCACCGAGTGATGAAACGAATAATGGGAATAACAGAAGCAAGGAGAGTAATAATCGGGTAGTAGCCAGAAACTTCCTCAATCATCTCCAGGATATTAGCCTCGGCCAGTACCCTCGCAATTGGGGAAGCGATCTCTATTAAAAAAGGCGATGCGATCGAAGATTTGCTAACTGGTTTAGCTACAGATGAGGACAAAGCAATGGGAATTCTCAAACATATGGCAATGATTTATCCAGAAGTTTTGAAAGATTTTATCGAACAAGGATAGTAAATACATCTATTGGGGACACCAGAAAAATTGAGTGATATACTATTAGAAAAAAAAAAGATGGGTAGGTTTTTTTCTGATTCCCAAAAGCTAGCAATACTAAAGCGTTCTGGTTATAGTTGTCAGATATGTGGGATACGATTAACAGCAGATAATTTTTCTGCCGATCATATTATTCCCTATAGCAAAGGTGGAAAAACGCAGCAATGGAAGCGGTCAAGCCTTATGTCGCTCTTGTAATAGTAGGAAAGGCGATCGAATAAAAAATGCAGACTAATAATTATTTTCTTTCTTACCACCAATTAGTTTTTTCGCGTATTAGATCCGGTGCAACTAAACTATATCCGCACCAAAAAGACGCACTTCTTGCTATCTACCAGAAAGCTACTCGTGGAGAAATGACCAGTAGTTATAGAGAAGCTGCGTTAATTTTAGCGGGCGTGGGAACGGGAAAAACTCTCATTCAAACGGTAACACCTTTCATATTGGCCCCCTGGATGTCTGGTAAGACAGCATTGTTCCTCTCCGACAACTGTACTTTACGATCCCGTTTCTTGAAAGATTTTCCCACAACCCCAAAAGGTCAACCTATATATGACAAGTGGCTGCTCTATTCTCTCGATATTCTGCCTCCAGGAGTACCGCCACCGAAAATAGTAGAGTTAGATGCAGGTAATTTCGCATCTTATGCCTACCTTATGAACGACGCAGATATGCTGGTAGGTAATCGTCAGTTTGTGCTCAACCTGGTAAATCGAGGCGATATTAACCCAGCACAGGTGGGAGTGCTAGTAGTAGATGAAGCACATTTCTCTGCGGCATCTAGTTACCGCACAATTACCAATTATATGGAATCCGCATTACTAACTTACTTCACTGGGTCGAAGTTCCGCTCAGATTCAATGCCACTGCCATATGTGCATTATGAAGAAAAAGAAGAACAGACAGTTAACAGTAGCAAAATCATTAGATACGCGCCTGTTGCTAATTTTGAATTTACCATCCAAGACGCTTGGAAACTCAACCCACCACCAATCAAAAAAATAACCTTGTCTGAAGCTAGTAGTGAAGCTTTCCTCGTGGAAGAGGACGGTGTAGAGAGGCAATACAGTCCCAATGAGTTCTTTGTCAAGGCGGAGAACGATCGGCTCTGGTTTAGAAAGATCTTACTTGCCGATAGTTTTTGCTTACCCGTTCTGCAAAAAGCAGTAGAAATATTAATGGCTAAAAGGAAAGCTACGGGACAACCTCATGCCATGATTGTGAGGGCTTTAAATATTGCTCATGCCCATAGGGTTGCGAAGCTTTTAGAAGAAAATTTCCCAATGTTGGCAGGCAAAGTAGGTCTAATCCATTCTGAGCACGACAGTTTCGACACGGCGGGACGCGCCAGCGATATAATGAAGCGTTTTTACAGCGGAGAATATTGGCTAATTGTTCATTGCGGCATGTTGGGCGTAGGAATGGACCATAAATTCGCCTCAATCTCTTGCTGTCTCTGCGTTTTCAAGAGCTTGAGTCCAGCCGAGCAAGAATGGGGTCGGATTATCCGCTCTGTCTATGGAGCGCCGCCAGGTGATGTACCGAAACTAGACCATCCCAATTGGGGAGTTGTTGTGACTCACTCCAGCTTAAAAATACGTCCTTTATTCAATCTGTTTCTGGAAGGACAAAAGAGCGACAATATTCTGTCTGTACAGCCGAGCGAGCGCGTTAAACCAGTATTGACAACGGACTATAACGCAGGCGAAACGGTTATGAGTTTGACCGATACTAGTCACATTAAGCCAGGGGATGTTATCGAGCTAGCAACAATAGTTGAACCCACCCCAGCAGCAGCCAAACCGAAATTTAACTTAGAAGAAGAGTTACGAAGAACGGGACATTTATCACAGACGAGCGAAAAGCAAGGCATAGATAATGTGCAGCAACAAGATCTAGACAACAAAAATTCGCCAATGCCACCAATAGGTACGATCGGCTTCGTTAACGATAAGCCAGACATTTCAAAGCCCCTTCCTTGGCAGAAAGAGGTGGATGCAATAGGACAGCGTTTACAAGAAATCAAACAAGTCAGGACTTTTAAAGTCCAAGTAGAGTCTGTATTAGATTCGTCTACAGTTCAGATTGTGCCAACCTGGACGGATGTGCCAACAGGTGCGAAGGTGGAAAGGACTAGAAGAGAAATAGTAGAGCCCAATGCTAATTTCCTAGAACACGTTAATCTGGACTGGGAAATTATGGTAGACGGAAAACTTGTTTCGCACAAAGAATATAAAAAACGAATCGTATTGGAAACAAAAGGTTTGAGTCTGGACGCAGAAGGAGATATCTGTGCAGGTGGAGTCTGTCTAAGAAAAACAATGCCAGGTGCAGTTTACGAGACCTTTCTCAAAGGACTAGAGGCCGAAATAGAAACTGCAACTGTGGAAGTTCCGATGCCGACAGGAGTTATTGCTAGACCAGATCTAGCTAAGATGCAGACCCAAGCTAAATATGGAAGCCAAATAAAAGGCTTAATTTACGATCTTTTTCGCATGAATTTTATACGAGACGGACAGAATGGCAACTCTTTAGTTAAGCATCCGGTTGGGTTGTTAAAAGAGGCGATCGACAGGGTAGTTGCTAAAGGAAATAAACCTAACTTTAAGAACAACCAGCAATTAATTCATTCGGCAGTGTTTGGTTATATAAAAGAGAGTACTGGGAGAAGTTGGAGCGAGCATGACGAGCAGCAATATGAAGAGGCCAAAAAAATAGCCAGAAATTATTTGGGACGTTTGGCAGGGCAAATTAAAAATTTATAGATAAGTTTTTAACTGCAGAGCTTCTGCTCTCTGCTCTCTTCTCTCTCCGCCATGAACGGCATCGGGCAATTTTTTTTGAGAAAGATACTGGTTGAGCTTATTGGCAGCGGAGTCGATCGCGAGCGAGGCAATTTCGTTGCGACGTAAAGTAGAGCGATCGCATCCTGTCAGTTGTGCGACGTTTTTCTGAGTGATTTTGGTATCTAATTCGATTAATTCAAGTATAGCAGCACTAGTTTTTTCGATAGTTCCAACGTAGCTAGTAGTAGAATGTATTTTTAATAATTTCTCAGTCTTTACTGATTTCATAAATATCTCTCGAGTGATGTATCGATTAATTCTCAAAAGAATCCGAACAGCTCTTTTGAATGAGTAATGAGTAGTAAGTAGTAAGTAGTAAGTAGCGAGTGTTTTTTCTCATAAATAATTATTCCGTTCTTCCCTCTTCTTTCGAGCGTAGCGAGTTAAATTACTCACTACTCACTACTTACTACTCTGAAGCGCTAGCTCGATAAATTGAAATGCTTTTTGAAGGGGACTATTGATTTTAAGTGTAGCGAAAAGTTAGATAAAATCAGACAAACTTTTGTTACGTTGTCTATCAAATATTAATTGTCTGCCCCCTTTTTATTCAAAGAAGCCCGAGCCTTACTGTTTTTGAGTGGCTTACGGATGCCCCCTAAAAAACTTAACAAAAACTAGATGCAACTTGACAGTTAATTTTTTAGATTTAAGATTATATTGAACGGAGATAAAAGACAAATTCAAGTCGCGCATTCGCGCATTCGCGCATTCGAAAGTGGAATTCCTTTTGCCTTATTAGTTTTATACTATGACAATAACTATCAAGCTAACCTTACTTTCGAATGCGCGACTTCAGACTTTCGACTTAAAAAGGGTGTGTAGAGATTTTCAACTCATGTTATGACTTCAATTGCTATTCCAGCTGACACTGGAAAATTGTTTCGCGTTAGAGACGAAGTTAATACTATCAACAATAACTGTGAGAAATTATTATTTATTTATTCAGAAATTACTCGTCTTAAACAGGAACTAATAGCTAATAGCAAAACTATTAGACTGACATACAGGCAAATAAA
>JASJDA010000191.1 GCA_030065755.1 Prochloraceae cyanobacterium
TATTCACAAACAGATAGAGAATCGAATTCCCCATCAGATGATAAAGCTATATAGCTGGTCTGGGTTCTTGATTCCCTATCATTTTTTTCTAGCATTGAAGGGAAAGATGTAATACCGTTTTCATTTTAGTAGTCCTAAACAAGTAAGGAAGAGCTGCATAATTTGTTGATTACCAGTTCCATGAATGGTCGAAGAGCTCCTTCATTATGAAAAATCTGAAAAGTGAAGCCTCTTTCCCTCCAAGTTCGTCAACATTATCGCCCCCACTGTACTACTAAACGGTTTAGTTTGTAAGCAAGTCGATTAAATAACCATCTGGAGTGAGATTTTCCGAAATTGGTATTATTTGGGAATAACTGGTTTAGTTTTATTTCTAAGGCTCTGGCTTCTTTTTGCGAGTCTACTGGTATTAGTACTTTTTTACCTTTAGCTATTAATTTTAGTAGTTTTGCATAGACTTTATCTTTTGCTTTTTGGGAGATATATAATTGAATATGCCAAGGCTTTGGTGCTTTGTTTGGTATTATTTGCTTGTATGA
Source organism: Prochloraceae cyanobacterium (assembly GCA_030065755.1). Lineage (GTDB taxonomy): Bacteria > Cyanobacteriota > Cyanobacteriia > Cyanobacteriales > JASJDA01 > JASJDA01. The sequence goes on from JASJDA010000191.1 coordinate 540, forward strand.
AGAGCGCTCCCATCTCAATATCTCGCTGGTCTAAGATTTTATACTCAGTTTCAGTTAAACCAGATCTCGCGCTGGCAACCCCTGCGGGAGCTTCATCAGATCGCCACGGCCCTATCTCAAAGAAAATCAGCTTTTTCTCTAGTATTTTCAAGATTCCGAAAAAAAAAGATCAAAGATGGTACAAAGCCAAAATAGCACTCAGCGAAGTCCAAAATCCTCAGAGAAAAGACAAACGATCTTACAAGCTGCTAAGCAAGAATTTCTTTCTCATGGTTATGCTGCTACCAGTATGGAGCGAATTGCCATAAGAGCAGGAGTTTCTAAGGCTACTGTCTACAATCACTTTCAAGATAAACAAGATTTACTCAAATCGATCGTCAAGGAATTAGCACAAGGAAAACATCAGAAGATATTTCATCCTCATTTTTCAGCAGCCAAGCAAAAAGAACCGAGAATTTTCTTGCAGCAATTAGGCAATAAAATTTTAACCGCAGCGACAAACTCTCCTGAGTTAATTGACTTCATGCGTTTGATTATCGGAGAATCTGGACGTTTCCCCGAACTAGGATTGTCCTACATTGACAATATTGCCAAACCTATTCAAAATCATCTGGCTCAATATTTTGAAACTCATCGAGAACTCAAAATCGCCGATCCACAAGCAACAGCTAGAGTTTTTTTGGGTTCAATTGTTTATTACATCATTCTTCAGGAAGTAGTTAAAGCGAAAGAAGTTATGCCTCTGGAAAAAGAGCGCCTTATCGATACTTTAGTTGAGACGATCTTAGTCCCATCTCGTTGAAGCCCCTTAACCTATTACTTGCCTATCTGAGATAATATTCCTGTGATTCAAGATTACTCGGAGACAAACGAGTGAAGCAGGAGGCGAGGGAAAAGTGTCTATCTATGTAGGCAATCTGTCTTACGCTATTATTACAGAAGACCTTCAAGAAGTATTCGGTGATTATGAAACTGTTCAAAAGGTTTCTCTACCAATAGATCGTGAGACTGGTCGTCCCAGAGGATTTGCATTTATAGAAATGTCAAGCGAAGCCGAAGAACTCGAAGCCATTGAGGCTTTAAACAATGCTACGTGGATGGGACGCACAATGAAGGTTAACGTTGCCAAACCCAGAGAACCAAGATCTTAGTTGAAATCCCAGCGGAATCGCCTTTCTCCCCCTTTCGATAGAATTTAACTTAAAATTTGACGATTAAGTTCTTCTGAAGAACTTTCTTTTTTTAAGAATTCATGAGTATGAATCATCATTGCACTTCCCAAAATACTTAGTGATATAAGAATGATGCCAATAAAAACCGAAAGTTAATTAGATACACTGATGATTAAATGTAAACACCATTTTTGGACGCGCGAATGAGCTCATATCAATTTAGTCTAGCAGCCAAGCAACTTTATGAAGTAAAGTATCCGTTGGATCCGCCTTTAACGAACGAGGAGTTGTTACGTTTTGAACAAATGTACAATTATGAGGAAGTAGATTCCATATTTTCGGCAGTCAAGAAGATCAAACACTGGAGAGGGGTTAGAAAAAGAGAGCTTAGAAAAAAAGGAAATACTTCGAGTTGATGATCTTCAATTAGCTATAGATATGAGCGAAGATTTTAACCGCCTACGGCGTCCGCACAGAAGGCCGAGTCAGATAGAAGTAAGATTCGCTTTTGGCTATTTTTTATCGATCTATTAGTCAATCCGTTCGTTTTACACGCCAGGTTTCCCCTTTTCCTACTGTTCATAATCGAAGTATTCATCTCGTGCTAAAATACTGAATATGGCCTCGGCTTGTATGCGATTACCTTTAGCATTTGGGTGTCTGGGATCTCTATACAAATTAGATTGACCTTGAAATACATTACTCAGATCGGTACAGAAATCAAGAGTGCTGCATTTCAATCGCAACCGGTCATAAATTTCATTAATTTCACGATAATAACGAGCGCCCTTATTTTTCTTGATGGCTAAATCTCCAGCAGAATATTTATAATCACCGACTCCCATTGTAGGCTGTAAGAAAACATAATACTCCACACCAAGAGTTTTGCTAATGGAATGCATTAGTATCACATTTCTATACCAAATATCCCAAGGCTTGGCATCGTAAGGGGTACCAAAGTTCAGCTCCAGGGAAGGAACAAACTCTCTTACCTCATCAGTTTTACTTGTCTGAAGGGTAACAGCAGTTTGAATTGATAATCGGTCGATGATTGCACGAACATTGGGCATGAATCTATTCAATAGACTTCCTTGATAACCTGCTTTAAACCTTGTTGCTTGTCCATTTTTAACAAATTTCAAAGCCAAGTCTTGCTGATATTTAGACAGATAGGGATATCTGGCCAATCTAGGCTCGTTAAAATACCACTCGTTGATTCCATTTAGAGATACGATAATATCCGGTTGTAGAGGTTGAGCATCACGAATTAGCTTCAGTAGCTCTTGGCTGGAGTTAAAACCACCAGAACCACCATTGAATACTTCACAAGATAACTGCTCCTCTTGACAGCGATCGCGCAATAATTTGGGCCAGTTATCAGGGCCAATGCTACTATTTTTACTGAAAAGAATGGGATCGGTGGTCGAGCCACCTAAAGTAACAATCTTGATAGGGGTTAAAGATTTGGGAGAGTTGCTGCGGTAAACAACAAAACTGGGAATTTGTTTGATGTTGTTGCGGGTACATTGACTATGGGCATAGCCCAGGAGGGGATCGAAATAGGATTGATCGCAATTTTGCGGAACATTCAAGTTAAAAACTAGGTCGTAAGATTCTTCCCCTAAGACTTGCTTGAGAAAAGTTTGACAAATCAACTCGGCGAGCAACAAGAATAAGGATAGGAGCACAAAATAGACAATAAACAGGGTGGCTTTGGGATATTTATGAAATATTCTTTGTTTCTTGTTTTCCATGTCTTTATCTCCTCAATATTGTTGCTAATCGCCCACATCCCCTTCAAAATAGAGTGTAAATAAACGGTGCGAGAGCGGAGCCTTGAGTAAAGACAATCAAAGCTCCCACAAATACTAGAGTAATAATCAGTGGAGCCAGCCAGTACTTTTTGCGCTCGTTGAGAAATCCCCAAAGGTCTTTTAGGAAATCAAGTAGATTTTCAAACATCAGTAAGGTTTCTCCATACTTGCTCTCGTTTTTCTCTGACTTGGTAGGCGATAAGTTTGACAATTCACTTCAAATTGCCTCGACATCGGATCTCGATTCAACAGACGCATAATTACCCCCATTGGCATTACTAATACATAGAAAACAAGACCAAGGATAAGCCGAGTATTGACCCAGCCAAGAACGAGTCCAATGCGCATCCAGACTTGGTAAACGGGCTTGAGCGCCATCGGGGTCACAAATGCCAGAAACCAGAGAATGACTGCAATAATCCAAGGAATTGGCGGCAGAGAATGACCCCTGCTCCAGGGCAATAATAAACCAAATAGAAAGGCCACTATTGCCCCAGTTAGCAATCCAAAATTCTGCAGTTCCTTTTTGTTAAGTTTGGGTATTTGGTGCATGGTTCTGTAACTCTAATCCAACTGAAATTCTTTTTTCCAACAATCGTCTTTTTCTCGGGGTTGCTGCTCGGATTTAACCAATAAGAAATTCTCCAGCACCAAATATTCCATCTCAGTACGCATAAAGCAGGAGTAGGCATCTTCTGGACTGCAGACAATAGGCTCGCCGCGAACATTAAACGACGTATTCACCAAAACCCCACAGCCCGTTTTCCGTTCAAAGTGGCGAATTAGCTCGTAGTAGCGGGGATTGGTTTCTTGATGAACTGTCTGAATTCGAGCCGAATAATCGACGTGGGTGACAGCGGGAATGGTTGAGCGACAAACATTGAGCTTCTTTATCCCAAATAGTTGTTGCTGCTCTTGAGTCATGGGAATGTGCAAATCCTCTTTGACTGGTGCCACCAGAAGCATATAAGGGCTGGAGCGGTCAATTTCAAAGTAGTCCGAAACCCGTTCAGCTAAAACTGAAGGGGCAAAGGGACGGAAGGATTCGCGATCTTTGATTTTCAGATTCATTACCGACTGCATCTTGGAGCTGCGCGGATCGCCAATAATTGAACGGCATCCCAAAGCGCGAGGGCCAAATTCCATCCTACCTTGGAACCAGCCCACGACATTTTCCTCGGCCAAAATTTCTGCCACTCGCGGCAGCAGCTCGCCATCTTCAAGCCACTGGTACTTGGCTCCGACTCCCTCGAGATAACTCTGAATCTCTGAGGAGTTAAACTTCGGGCCCAAATAGGAACCTCCCATACTATCCCCGCCTTTAGTAAAGCGAGGTTGGTCGTGGTACTGGTGCCAAATTGCTAAAGCCGCTCCCACAGCGCCACCCGCATCCCCAGCTGCTGGTTGAACCCAAATATCTTTGAAAAGGCCCGAGCGCGCAATTAGCCCATTAGACACGCAGTTGAGGGCCACCCCACCGGCCAGGCACAAATAATCCGCCCCCAACTCTTGGCGTACTGTTTTAGCCAGACGCCATACCACCTCTTCGGTCACTTTCTGGATCGAGGCAGCAATATCCATCTCCCGCTGAGTGAGCTGGCTTTCCGGCTGGCGGGGCGACCCGCCAAATAGCTGATGGAACTTCTGGTTGGTCATGGTCAGACCGGTGGTATAGTTGAAGTAATCCATATTCAGCCGGAATGTACCATCTTCTTTAAGATCCAACAGACCCTCGAGGATCCGGTCTACATATTTCGGGGTCCCATAGGGGGCTAACCCCATCAGCTTGTACTCCCCCGAGTTGACCTTGAAACCAGTGTAGTAGGTAAAAGCTGAGTAGAGCATCCCCAGGGAGTGGGGAAAGTTAATCTCCCACTGCGGTATCAGCTGATTGCCTTCACCCAACCAGCAGGAGGTTGTCGCCCATTCGCCAACGGCATCCAGGCACAAAACTGCTGCCCGCTCGAAAGGACTGGGGAAAAAGGCTGAGGCAGCGTGAGATTGGTGATGTTCGGTAAATAGGAGGGTAGGTAACTGGGATTTCTTGCACTCTCCAACTGCGGCCAGCTCTTTCTTGAGCACTGCCTTGAGGTAGAGCTTTTCTTTGAGCCATACGGGCATGGCAAGCAGAAAGGAGCGAAATCCGGATGGGGCGTAGGCCAGATAAGTTTCTAAAAGGCGCTCAAAGGTAATTAAAGGCTTTTCATAAAAGACCACATAATCCAAGTTTTTAAGTTTGACTCCGACTTCCTTGAGGCAGTAAGCGATCGCGTGACTGGGAAATCTGGGATCGTGCTTTTGGCGGGAAAAACGCTCTTCCTGGGCCGCAGCGACGATTTTTCCATCAACGAGCAAGGCTGCTGCACTGTCGTGGTAGTAAGCTGAGATTCCAAGGAGCTTCATCATTCCTCTCTAAGAAAATGAGGCTTTCTGGGTGAAAATCGAAGTCTTTCTTGGCGGTCGACGTAGTTCATTAATGCCTATTTCATTTATTATTTTGAATATTAATCCTAGATGATTAATATTCATTATTTGTATATCATTCGGTTGATTCATACAATAAAAAAAATTATAAATGATTTGATTTCTTATTCTTTTTTGCTTCTTACCCCAACTTGCCCCCCGCTCCCGAAGGGAATAAGAATTGATAATATTACTACTGTACTTTTGAAGATTTAAATCAAGCATTTCAAGAATCTTTGAATAAAGCTGAATCCAAATTACAAAATTAATTTGATAATCAATCTCTAAAATTTAAGAAACTGCGATCGAGTCATTCAATCAATGGAAAATTTACAGATGGAAATTTTGTGCAATTTGTCAAGATTTTATTTATAAATCGAGAAGATCGTCAAAGAATTTTATTCCGATGTAGATCTTTATTTCAATTAGCGTACTTGGCGATCTGCCAGAAGCAGCGCAAAGCTCGCGCGACTACTTTGATGATGCGGGTGTCGCGCCGCTACGCAAATCGTGCTCTCCTATCGAAATCCCCACCTTTTGGACCACTTTGACTAACCACTTCCATAACAGCGAATGGTTTTTCTCTATGTTGACGATCACTTTTTCCATCTTTTCGATCTTGTTCTGGAGTCTTTTTAGTGGAGGTATTTTTAGCTTTTCACCTTCATTATCACTTTCTGAAATAATACCTCCACTAACAATTTCTGACTGAAGTATCGCCAACAGTTTTTGGTAGATTTTCTCTAATTTCTGTAGTTGGTTTCTACGGTCGATCGCCGCCGTAAACCTCTTATATAACTTACTTCCTAACTTACCCAGATATCTTTCGATCTGCCCCTGGATTTTCCCTGTTTTTGACTTACGACCGCAGGCTTTCATTAAACGATAGTACTCGTATCGCTTGCCGTTCTTGGGGACATAAAATTTCTGAATCCAAGTGTTGGGAGCTGCTATTTCTCCTGAATTTCTTATCTGCTGTATTCTTTGGTCGATGAAATTGAGTCTTTGTTCTATATTGCTCATTAGCGCACCTGCACTCGGCTTTGGGATCGTTTGTGAGGATGTTTTTAGTTTAAACCTTAACTAAAATGAAGTCAAGCTTCAATTTCTTCTGATTCACTCCCACCCTGCACGCTCGGGGCTTATGAGGCCTGAATTACATTTCCATGGTTCGAGCGCAGTTTCTCCATCACGGTCACGCAAAGCGTGCGCGGAGCTGAGCGCAGTTTCCCGTTAACCGAACAGTATTGCTTGCGTTGCTTGGCAAATAACCGCGAAAATAGATCAGTTGCAGATTGGCAATGATGTTTCTTAGATATACAGAAGATAGAATCAATTTCTTACGTGCCTTAATTTCTCCAATAGTTTTCCTTTATCCATTTTGGGGTGAACTTCCAGCTCAATATGAGATAGCTTCCATGCTATTTATATGGCTTCTTCTTCATGACACCAATCATCTCTTACATATCCACACCCATCTTCCTTTCACAAAAAATAAATACCTCAATATATTTCTCGATATATCGATGGGAGTTGTAACCGGCATGACCGCGTCCAACTGGCGCATACAACATAAATATGGGCATCATTGTTCTAATGTTGGAGATTATTGTCTAGGGCGACCATGGGAAATGGAGAAGTTTTCCCTCAAAGGAGCTATTTGGTATTCTTTGAGATCAATAATCCCAATATTTTTCAAGCCCTTGAGAGAGTCTTTTGTCAAAGGTGTTAAGGAAAATCGGACATTGCCACTTAATTACCGTTGGGCTTTTACAGAACAATTCCTTTTCATACTTTTTTTTATTTACCTAACCTCTTGGAAACCTCTACTGACAATAGAGTACATGCTTCCATGGTATCTGTTGGTTTATTTTGTGACTCGATACACGGACTACTTGAATCATTTTGGCTGTACTCATAATGAATATGAGATTGCTAATAACTGCCTCAATAAGTTTGATAACCTAGTGTGCAACAATTTTGGTTACCATACAGCCCATCATCTTTATCCTAATGCTCATTGGTCTAAGTTACCTGATATTCACAAACAGATAGAGAATCGAATTCCCCATCAGATGATAAAGCTATATAGCTGGTCTGGGTTCTTGATTCCCTATCATTTTTTTCTAGCATTGAAGGGAAAGATGTAATACCGTTTTCATTTTAGTAGTCCTATTTAACTGCACGGTCCTGAATGAACGGAGCGCGGAGGCTTTCGCGCTTCAGCCCGAGGTGAGCTTACTTTAGCAAGTTGGGAAACTTTGAACCATTTCTAACACCGCTCTTAGAGAGGACATAAGAGCGCCTTGAATCCAACCAGGTGCTGGAGAGAGATGTTCTCCAGCAAAGTGCAATCTCCCTTCAGGTTTTAATCCCGAGCGATAGTACCAATCTGTATCTGAAGGAGCGAAGTGAGTGAAAGCTCCAGCACTCCACTTATTTTGATCCCAGAACATAGAAGCAGAACCTAAAACTTGACCTTCACTAGCAATCTCTGGATGGAATTTGCTGATGGAATCGATAACTCTTTGCGCTCGCTCTTGTTGACTTAAGACTCCTAAGCGACGCGCGTCTTGACCCCAAGTATAACTACCTAAAAACACAGCTGGTTCTTTGGACTTGTTAACGTCTTTTCTCTTCAAAGAGAAATCGTAGCCAGCAGCAGCTAATGAGCGAAGTTTAGGAGACTTTGGCTCTTCATCCCAAGACTTGCGATAATCTTCGGCATTATCAGAGGGGTAATAAGTTTGACGAGAGATGCTAGAGGATATAGATGCACCGCCGACAAGATCATAGTTTTCTTCCCAAAATCGCTCTTTGCAGTTCAGCAGAACCTTAGTAGAAGAGGCATAAGTAATGTTGCGAATAGCAACCTTTTTTTCGTCACTAAAGTTGTTCAACTCCAAACGACGAAGAACCGAAAAGGGTATAGTGCAAAGCACGTAGTCATATTTTTTTAGTTCCTTATTTTTACCAACTACGACTTCTACTTCATTTGCTTTAGTGGTAATGGAACTTACTTCACTGTCAAACTGAATATCTTCCCGAATTGTTCCTTTACCATCTATGTCTTTGTCAGCAAGACAATTAGGTAATTTGTCCATACCTCCAATAATTTCTTCCAAGCCACTGCCTCGCCCCTCTATTGCTCCTCGAAGCTCCTCAATAATGGTTCCTTCCCAAAGACCTTCTAAGCCAGTGAGTTCGCCAATTAGATCCATTGCTCCATCAAATTCAGGGCGTTTTTGATGTAAAAATTGACGCAAAGAAATAGCATCCAGTTTTTTAGTTTTGTCAGTTAGTTGACCGTGATAAAGAGCTTGAAAATCTTCGGAGGAGAGAGTTTCAAGGAGCGGCTCGATTAAATTGTCTAAGATCGCGCCTACTCCATTAAAATAGCCTTCTTCGCTTATTCCTTTGGCTAAAACTAGGTCACTTTGACGAAGGTTTTTGTATTGAGAATAAAGATTGTTAACCGCTTGGTAAATACGAGTAACCACACCTCGAATCTGGTAAAATCCCTTAGCGTTAGCAGTGATAAAGCGACCCAGATCGAGGCCTAATTCTTTAATGTAGTGACGGGTATAGTCGTGTGTTCCTGGAATACGCATAGCACCATACTCGCCATATCGGTTGTCATCAAAGCGGTAGGTCCAGACTCGACCTCCAACTCTTGCCGCTCCCTCCCATATTTCCACCTGATGACCCCGTTTTTTTAATTCATAAGCAGCTGCTAAACCGGCCATTCCTGCTCCTAAAATCCCTATTCTTTGGCGAGGTTTATTCTCATCCCAATTGTCGATCGCCTTTAAGATATTCTTTACTGGAGTCCATGGTAGATCTGTATTTGACATTTTTTTCCTCACAATTAATCATCGAGGGCTATAGTTCTTGTCTCCAGATTCATTCTTCTCTTTTTCGACCGCTGTAGATTTTTTGTAACAATTGTTTTTATTAACCTTTGCGATCGCAGACCAAAAACTCATAATTTTTGACTAAACGTTATAGTATGAAAATCTCCTTTAATGGCATAGCTATCCATTAATTCCCTAGCCGTTAGTTTGCCAGATTTCTCTCATCAAATTTTCTCGTCCCCCTTGATAACTCATCATGACTGAAAAGTCAGTTAGACCTGACTCACCAGCTTATACTGAAGGCTGAAGGCAATTTTTCGCTCCTCCAGAAAAAATGAGCGAACCGTGAGTCTTTAAATGCTAATTTCCATTGCTTTTGCTTTAAGTAAAGTAAACAGCGCTCGCAGTAAGCTTGAGTATAATGAGGATTAATTTCAATGGCTCGCTCTAGATCTATTGAGGCCAATTTTAATTGATTTTGTTTTAGATAAAGTCAACCCCGATTACAGTAAGCAATAGCATCGGACGGATTAATCTCAAGGGCTCGATTAAAATCATCTAATGCTAATAACCATTGATTGTGAAGATAGTAAAAAATACCTCTATTGAGATAATTACTAGGTGAATCAGGCTCAAATTCTATCGCTTTCTCTAATTTTTCTAATCCTAATTCCATTGGATTTGGGCTCTCGTAAATTTACCTCCATTTCTGAGTCAATAGACTTCAAGCTAATTTAAGCACGTTTTATCAATCAGAATCTTCTTTTTGCTTACTCTCTTTATTCGCTTCTTTATTAACTGCATCGGATTTGAAGTTGCCACCTTGATTTAACTGCCAATCAATGGCGTTGAGAATTAAATGTCCATTCCCCGTGCATTGTTCTTGATATTCCTCATAACTTACTGATGAATTAACACTCATTGCTTCGAGATAATTAACATAGTTGCTCTCGGATTATAATCAACCTTAATCCTCTTAATTAGTATAGCCCGAGGGCGTAAGGCCATTCTTTATAACCAGTAATTTGTAGAACTGTTGTAAAGATTCAGGTGGGTGCGATCCCAACTCGCACCTTTTCGCCTACTTCCACTAACCACTTCCATAACTGTTCCTGGTTTTTCTGTAGAAGAGCGATCGCTCTTGCCAGATCCGCTATTCGGTGCGCTTTTTCTATCTTCTCGATCTTGAGAAGGAGTTTTTTTAGTGTAGGTATTTTTTGAGCTTTATACCTTTTCCTTTTCTCTATACAAAAACCTAGTAAATTTCCCTTTCACTGTTCTCATCACCAACCAAATTCTTACTACTAGGAGATTCAATTACTACCCCCACCTTTTCTCCCACCACCACTAACCACTTCCATAACAGCGAATGGTTTTTCTCCATGGATTCGAGGGCATGAGCTAAATGAGAGATTTTCTCAGAGAGGATTTTTAGTTCAGGTATTTCTGGCTTTAAAGCCTCATTATCACTCTGTGCTCTCGTAATGCCAATAGTTTCTTCTTCCTCAACTATTGCCAATAGTTTTTGCTGAATTTTTTCTAATTTCTGTATTTGGTTTCTACGGTCGATCGCTTCTCTGTATCTTAGATATGATTTACTTCCCAGCTTCCCTAGATGTTTTTCTATTTTACCTTGTATTTTACCTGTAATCGACTTTCGCTCACTTGCTTTCATAAGGCGATAGTATTCATATCGCTTGCCATTGTGCGGAACAGAGAATTTTTGGATCCAGGTGTTCGGAGCAGCCACCTCTCCTGAATTCCTGATTCGCTCTATTTGCCGGGATATGGAATTAAGTTCATCGCGTATCTTACTCATTTTCAGAGGGTTTTTTAGGATTTTCCTATTATACCTTAACTAAAAAAAGAGTCAAGTGAATCGGGTGCGCCAATTACATTCCTATTCACTAGAGGTCTTAATGGTTTTAAGCCCGAGCAAATTGATGGCACAGAAAGCAAATCTATTAGTCTCACTGTCGGTCAAGAAACTTTCAACTTTGAGGGACAATCTTTTCTCCTCTACTTCATCTTACCTAACGTCTATTTCCATGTGACCACTGCTTACGATCTTCTTCGCCATTGTGGAGTAGAGTTAGGAAAGCGTGATTATCTCGGCGAGCCAAAAAGTTAAATTGTTAATATGTGCTGAAAAATATCTATTTTTGAAAGCTTTGAATTTTTGAAGGCTTTTTTTTCTATTTTCAGCTCTTGAAGATATTACCAAGCTTAATCGGGAGGGAAGTAATGGTTAATTGCGATCGCCAAAACCCCAAAAAAAAAACAGTATTTAAACGGTCAATTGGCTATTTAAAACTTGTTTTCTCCTCTCGATCGCGGTTTCAATTTCTCGATCGCCTTTTAGAAGCCCCGCGAGCGCTTTCGTGCTGCGACACCAGACCGCAGAACACGAGAAAATTACACCTGGATTAATTTTGGCCGACCACTTAGGAAAAAATTACCAAAATGCGCCGAACCACTATTGAGAAAAGAAAATATTTTCCATTGCACTCCATAAAGGCTCAAAAGTATTGTTTAGTTCAGACAAATATTTTTTAAAAACCTGATAATCGACCCATCCGATAATAAGACGTTCATAATTTTCATTGACCAATCTTGGCAGGCGCTCGGAATCGTCTACTGAAGAGAAGATATCAAAAAGTATTAACCATTCATCCACTACGCAGGAAACAATTAGAAATTGTTGTTCGACCCGTGAATAATCCATAAGGTAATTATCAAATTTTTCTCTCATCTTTTCGACTAAAATTGTCAAAATTTGTCGCTTATTTTGACCAGCATCTTTTGCCAGATGTAGAGAGGGAGCCGCTTCTTTTACGACTTGATACCACAAATAACTGAATCGCTCTAAATGTTCCTGGGGATTTTCTAAAGTATCTGGAGCTTCTATTCCAAAAGATTGACCATCATATGAAGTGACTGGAACGAAACGACTTTTACTGCGACCTGTTGTCGCTCGTTTAATTTCAGAGATTACAGAACGCTTTTTCTTTTTAGCCAAGTTTTTCTCCGAACTCAAGTAGATGTGATTTAACGTGCTAGTTCTACTAAAATATAGCTTCTAATTAGATAAAATAAACTAAATTACTCCAGTAAGTTGTCAATTTCCTCATTAATATCCCAAAATTATCCGATAAATTGATGTCTATTCCCAAACTCAGCCAAGTATTGATTCGTAGTCATGCCAATACCAAATCTTGGCAACGAGGAGAAGCATACTATTATGATGGTGCTGTTATCAGAGTAGTTCAACGGGGAAACTCAATTGGGGCAGAAGTTCAAGGTAACGATATTGACCCTTATAGAGTTAATATTGACTTTGATGATGAAACAATAGACATAGCTTATTGCAGTTGTCCCTATGACTATGATGGTTGGTGCAAACATATTGTCGCAACATTACTAGTATGCTTGCATAATCCAGAAAGCATTGAAATAGGTTCTAGTTTAGAGGAAATTTTAGACCGCCTCAATGAAGTTCAGACACAAAATTTAATTCAAGAGTTGGTAGCTAATCACCCAGAATTAATCGATGATATTGAGTATTTTGCCGCTCGTGTCGCACCACCCGCGATTAAAAAAGAGTCGCTCCCCACCCCCCCCCAACAGCAAATTACTATAAATGCTAACTCTATTCGAAAGAAACTCAGAAATATACTTACAGATTCAGTCCAGCATATAGAATATGGCGGCGAAGAAGATCTAGCTACAGAAGAAATTTCTAGCCTCATTCAAGATGCACAACTATACACTCAACGAAAAGATACTGAAAATGCGATCGCGATGCTAACAGCGATTACAGAAACTTGTATCGAACACTGGGATATTGTTGATGACTATGGTATTGAGAACGATGAAGTTGCACAACAATTGAGTGAGGTTTGGTGTGAAACCATACTCAGTTCCAATCTATCTGTTGCTGACAAAGTAGATTTAAAAGTTAACTTAGAATTTTGGCGTAATGATTGGGGTGAGTATTTCGATTTGCCTCTACCCGCATTTCTCACAAAAAAGGCGTCGCCAAGTATAGAAGCCTTACAGCATCTGCGATTGAGCAGGCGATCGAAGAATTGAGAAGGCGATCGAAGAATTGAGAAGGCGATCGAAGAATTGAGAAGGCGATCGAAGAATTGAGAAGGCGATCGCGGAATTGAGCAGCGAAAAAAAGCTCTAAAATTGTCTAGAATTCAGTTAGCCGAGTTAATGTCAAGTTTTTTTTCTAAAGAGGAAGACTTAGAAGAAGTTGGCAAATTAGTTCCAGATTCTACTTATTTTTGTTCTATACGTTATCAAACAGAAAAATCTTGGAGTTGCCAAAGAAGA
>JASJDA010000192.1 GCA_030065755.1 Prochloraceae cyanobacterium
TCACGCCGATCATGAATGTAATCAAACAAATCTCTGATTTCTGGAGGAAAACTTTTGGAATTCCACCAATCATGGTTATCATTCAAATCTGGATTGCTTAATTCTTCGAATGGATCGCGGAGGTAATCAGTATCAATTGTTAAGCTTTTTTTAAATTCTTTGCGATCTGAGTCAGTTTTAAATCCTTTGGATTGGCTACTACCAAAGGTTTTAGAGGTTTTGTTGGATGTGTTATGGTTAGGTGTCAAGATTGGTTTTTTGGGTTTTGTGGTAAAAACATCATCAAACCTCTTGACCCAAAATTGCGAAAATCAAACACTTTTCTTGAGATTTCAAAACTCTTCAACAAAATCTCTGGGAGTTTAATTACAATATTTAGTTGGAAATTTTAAATTACTCCTTATACTGACAAAAACTGACTGCTACTCTTTTCAGGATTGATGTGTAAGTAAACTTGAGTGACGGCTAGACTACTATGCCCCAAGCTTTGCTGTAATAATGGTAAATCGCAGCCAGCATCCAAAGAATGGCTAGCGTGGGCGTGTCGAAGCCAGTGCGCCGATATTTTTGGGTTTACTCCAGCTTTGGCGGCGGATGCCTTAATTACGCGGTTAATACTGCGAGTGGAGAGGCGTTCGGCTCGATAGTTTGCAAATACCCAGGGTTTATCAGCTTTGAGGGCTAAAAGTTTGTTATATAGGGGTCTAGGAACGTTAACAAATCGAGTTTTAGCTCCTTTGCCTTTGATAGTGGCGATCGCACTGCCATCGGGTCGGACTCTAAAATCCTCCCAATTTAATTGGTGCAGCTCCGAAATACGCAATCCTAATATATAGAGACATTCCATAATAAGGCGATCGCGCTTGGTTTTGCCCGCCGCAATCAATTTAACGATCTCATCTTTGTCAACGATGCGCTGTGATAATTGCTGCCAGGGTTTTTGGGGCTTCACTGCCGCGCCGATATTTAGTTGAACGTACCCGACGCGGACGGCAAAGGACAACATTGACTTAATAAAGTTGACTTTGTTTCTAATGGTGGCAGTGTTGTATATATCAGTCAAACTGGCGCACCAGTATTGTAGGTCTTCGAGAACGATCGCCTTTATCGGCTTTTCGACAAAATTAAGGAATTGTTTGGCAGCAGTACGATAGACTCGTGCTGTTGTAGGAGGTCTTCCAGCAAGCCAAACCTCGACAAATTGTTCGTCAGTTGATGCGTTCGTCTGAGGTGAGATTTTCGGTGCGTTTGTACTAGTTAAGCTGTTACTCATCATTAAAATATTATAAAATTCTGGGTCTCTAAAGTCCGCTTTTCAGACTCACCTTAAGTTTTTTTAAAAGAGCTTGACCTTTTTGCTCTTTTTGTATATATGCGATCGCAGGATTACTATATCTATTTATTTCAATTAAATAATCAACCAAATCCTTTTGACTTAGGATAGTATTTTTTATTTTTTAAGTATAAGTTGATATTTTTAAAAGTTTTATTACAAATTTTTTTTAGTAAGTTATCGTCTAAATTTACATTGTCAAATTTTTTATTGCTATCATAATAATTCATCCAAATATCGTCTAGATGTTCACTTAAAACTGTTTTCTCTCCTGTTAGCTCTAAATTGCAGAAAATCATCTCTTTCACAGTCTCAACTTTCAAAGTAGAATTAATTTTTTTAAGTCTTTTGGCGTTATCAAATATCTTTAGAAGTGAAAAGTTAATTTGGAAATTTTTTTCTAAAGAATCTATTACTTTATACTCCTCCAAAAATTCATAAGATATTAAACTTTTTATTTCAAAATGAATTTCGCATTCTAGATCTTCTTCTTCTGTAAATATAAATTCTCTTTCTATTATGACTTTAGATAATTCAGATAAAGGTTTTTTATTTTTATCTATGTTCATAGCTTATAACCTCTTTTTTTCAATTCTATTTTTAAGCAATCTATCTAAATAATAATTAATTTAAATAATCAACTATTTTCACGGAAAATCTTATTTCGTTGGAGTGATTTAAAAAGCATAAAATCAATCTATTTTTTAAACAATTTAATCAAAATTAATAAAACCCTAGCGTGTCCAAGACGTGTCCGCTCTTGTCTCAAGTCATGTCTTGGACACGTCTAAATATCTTAAATCGTGCCATGCTTGTGACAATAGTTATTTTGGCAATTATTTTCTCTAAAACTTCAAGTAAAATTTTTGTTTTAATATAATCAAATTGAATGTTTTAGCATGATATTTCATTAGGTTAAATAATATTACTCTCTAGCTCTACGAGGTTGCTAGAAATAAAAGTATTCAGGCTGTGGATTTTAGGAAAAGCATAAAATTTGATTTATAAACGGACTATTTTACTAAAATTAATAATAACTACACCACGGGTTAGACACGGGATAACCTTAAGAGATACGGTGTCTTTGCCATGGGATGGTCATGGGGTAGAAGGTAAAAACCTTCCGATCTTTTGACAGTAAATATTTCAGAGATTTGGAAGTTTAAACAATTTAGTTGCAATATTAATTCTATATAATCACTAGAGATTATATACAAACCTATAAGTTTATGTAAAATTTTGCTAAGTAGCTCAACCGGATCGCCCGAAACAAAGAGATAAAAGGAAACGACCTGAGAGTCTTTTTAGTTCTTCTGGGAGCTGCCGATAGCTATAGAAACTCGGAAATAACCCAAGTAGAAATAGCCAAAATTTTAAACGTTTTACCCCAACAGGTTAATCGGTCGATCCAAAATCTAGAAAAGAACGGTGCGATCGAGCGGCTACAAATCAACCGTTTAACCTACGGATTTAAGCTCAAAGTAGATTCGGTAGAAATTTAGGATTAAGGGGGGAATTTAAAAGGAATTCGCTGCGCTTATGGTTATTTATTGCTGGGGGCGACCCCCAGACCCCCATAGAGGCTTCAGCACTCCTAGCGTCGTGCTTCCGCTTCACACCCAACGCCATCGGGGATGGCAACTAATCGATCTCAATAACCCTTGTAATTCAGTCATTGAGGGGATTTTAAGCGTCTTATATCAGTCCGACAAAAATATTAATCTGTCTCACTAAAGCTTAGAAATCTTTATAAATAAGGATTTTAAACGATCCGCGCGATCTATTGGTTAGGTAGAGGGGGGATTCTCCCCCCTAGCCCCCCTCTGCAGGCTCTCCGCTCCCTAACGGTCGCTCCAGCCTGCTCGTTTAAACAACATCGCTTTTATTTTGGTGTTTCTTTAGGAAACCAGCGATCGCCTCGGAACTCCCATTGCTTAAGAAATTGTAAATTTTTGCCTCGCGGTTTAGTTTGACCCTTTCTCCATCTTTTAACAGTATTGGTGTTTACATTCAATTTAACTGCCAGTTCGTCGTCTGTTAGTCCTATTTTTGTAGTATGTTTCTCAATTTCTTTAGTTGAAGTTTCAACATCAGATAAAGATTTATTATCAACAGAGGAAGTCCTATCGATCGAATCAGATTTAGAGCCTATCCGAAAAGTCGGAGTAAAATTCATATTCATCTTCAAAGCTTCTAAAAAATGTCATGTGTCAGGCAAAATAGAGATTGACCTTTTGTCATGACAAAACAAGAATTTAAATTGATTTGAGATATGCGATCGTGCGCTCAATCGATTCAATCTCTTTTTTCCACTTCGCGATCGTTATATTATCTACTTTAGAGCGTTTCTTTGACTCCTTTGAAATAGCAATCTGTTTCAAAGATATGGCTGTAGTGAGTGCCTCAATTACAGCACTAATATCATACTCGTCTAACTTCTGAACCAGTTCATTCCTATTGTCTGTGACAAGACTATCTGGTTCTTTCGCATCGACTGAGAAATTGCCTGTGACAAGACTATCATCTACGGAAACTTGTTTACCTTCATCTAAAGTTCTGGCTAAATTCAAAATAGAGTCCGCCAAGACAATCGGAACTCTAATGGTTCTTGTTTTACCATGCTTCCAAGTTGGTTTCCAGGTTGTGCTTCTTCTGCCACCTCTGGGCATTCTTCCCCCTTTTTTCTTATTTGTCTGTGTCATGACATAAGCGATTTTTTCTCATTGTCTGTGTCATGACAATAAGAGCGAATTGGAAATCAGTTTTCGAGAAATAATTAGACAAGCAGCTAATTGTACAAAGCCTAGATAACATAAGCTAAGCTTTTCCCACCTAATTAACAAACGTCGAAATCTATTAAACCAAGAATGGCTAACCTCAACTATCCAACGTTTGGGAGGATGTCTCTTGGGATCTCCTGGGGCTGGTACTGGTTTACTTTTATCTGGAATATGAGCGATATAACCAAAATCTTCTAGCAACATCCGGCATTCAGCATAATCGTAACCACGGTCTAAACATAAATTTTGTCTGACATCGAGCGGTGGATATAGCTTCGTTGCCTCGAGAAGATCGTCTAGCTTCTTCATATCGTGACGATTTGCACCACTGATAACTACAGACAGGGGAATTCCTTTTTGATCTGTCAATAAATGCCGTTTACTTCCAGCTTTTCCTCTATCGGTCGGATTACTACCAGTTTCTTCTGCAACGCCTTCTGCTCCTCTTTTCCCCAATGGTGCTTTTACAATACAACCATCGGCTGCACACCGGGAGGTTGCCTAAATCAAGACAGCCTTCGGAAACCGATAACTTATGGTACTTGCCGATAACTTAACTATTAAGGCTGTCTTGATTGACGGCTTTTCCACCCATTCCCACCCTATTCCTATTGTTGCGTCGTATTTTTCTAATAAAAAAACCCAAACTTTTTCTAGACAGCCCTGAGATAACCACTCTCTAAATCGTTCATAAACAGTAGATTTTGGCCCAAACTCTCTGGGCAAGGCACACCACTGACAGCCAGTTCTTGCCAAATAGATTAGACCATTTAAAATCTTACGGTCATCGGATCTAGGACGACCTGGTTTTTTCTTTGGAATATCAACTTTCAACAGAGGCTTAATTTCATCCCATAATTCGTCTGGGATAGACCAAATAGTAGGTAATTGTTGGCAGCTTTTCGACAAGATCAATAATCTAACTGATTTTCTTTATCTTGTCATGACACAGACAAAAAGTCAAGCCTTTCTTTTTTGTATTGTTACAGGCATTTGAGGTGAGCTAATTATTTTTCGGATAGGCTCTAAGGGAGAATCCTTTGGCGGTTTGCTTTCCTACCTGTTTGAGAAAGAAGCAGGGTACAAACTCGACTCTAATATGGTCTCCTCTACTCCCGCAGATTTAGCCATAGAATTTGAAATCGCCACAGATTTAAGACCCGAGGTAAAAAAACCCGTCTATCATGTTTCCCTATCAATAGAACCCGGAGAACATCTCAGCGACGATCGATGGCGAGAAGCGATTCTAACTTACCTCGAGCGCATGGGCTTCAACGACAACCAATACGTCGCTATTCGCCACAACAACCGCCCTCACGAACACTGTCATATCGTAGTTAATCGAATTAACCTCAATGGTTATCCAGTTAATACCTATCTCGATTACCATCGCTCCGAAGAAATTATCAGAGATCTCGAAAAACAATACGGACTGACCCAGTTACAAAACTCTTGGGAAACCACCAGAAGCCAACAGCCAAAAAACGAAATTAAATTGCTCCAAAGAACCCGTACTGAGTCCGTTAGGCGCAATCTACAGCAAACCATCGACCATCTGGCTACCTCTAACTTAACCATGCCTCAATTCCTCCACAAACTCAGAGGTAAAGGAATTAAACCCCGAATTCATTTTTTAGATAACGGAGAAGTTAAAGGGATTAGCTATCAATTGAACGGAATTAACTATCCCGGTTATAAGTTGGGACGCGGTTACAGCTTCAACGGCTTGCAAAAATATCGCGATATTTCTTACTCCCCTTCTATGAAGGAAGAATTATTAGTTAGCCCAGATCTCAATCTACCCGTCCCAACACAAAAACCCAGATCCTTAACCGAAGAAGATTTACAATCTCTAGATCTAGATAGCTACCAATTTTCATCAGACGAAAGCTTTGAACAACTATCTCCGACTAACGAGCCGGACTTTCTTAACTTTACAACGATTGAATCTCCTGAAATCATCGCGGCTGCTATTGATGCCAGTCAAATTATGTACGATTTTATTGAAAAATACGGAGAACAGCTAGATAACGGCGACCTTTCTCTATCAGGCGATGATTGGATTTGTAAAATCTCAGAGTCCCGCCTAACTGTCACCAGGAAATTAGATAATCAGATTTGGCTCGATATTGACAGCGAAGAGCTTTACGTCTTCAATCCCACTCCTTTAGAATTATCTAAAATTAAAGCGATACAGCAACATCTCGACCAGGAAGCAGAAAACGAACCAGATCTAGAGAAGGATACTCAATACGAATTTTAGACAAGCAGAAAATAATGGCAAACAAAAATTTTTATAGACTATTAGAGTAGGTGTTTATATCCTAATATTGGCAAAGCTGAGGATTCAGATCGTGCTAATAAGACAATTAAAAGAAGATTTACACATCAATAATAATTCTAGAAAAGGATTCATAATTCCCAAAGGATACGTTGCGGCTGAACCCTTCGTAGACGTATTACTAGAATTGTCTGAATACAATCAGTGGACGAAGAAAAAAAGGCCTATATTAAAAATCTATTATGAAGCTATTGTCAATATAATATGCCATCAAAAAGGTGTAAATAGAATTCCTAATTTAATTATAGGTACACCTTTTACACCACAAGATATGTGGATTCACCCTCTAATACTTATAGAAGGTTTATGTCAAAAAAATGAAAATTTCAAATTTGAGAGATTATTTTTTTCTAGTCAAGTATTAGAAACAAAAGATTATAGTTCGATAGAAAAAGAATTTGATACTAATATACTGTTTCGGATTAATTATAACGGAAAGTTTTTCAATTACGTAAAGAATAATGATTTTAACTTTGATGATTTTGGATTATTCAAAAATTCAAAAACCTATGAAGAAGTATTAAAAGAATCATGGACTCCTAAAAAAACATCAGGTTATATTTACTTTGTACAAGATTGTACGACGGAAAATATTAAGGTCGCTCGTACTACTAATTTAGATAGAAACATTAAGACATTAAAGAGACAGTCGGCGGGAGATATCAAACTCCTAGCTTATTTTAAAACAGATGATTGTGTAGGAATGGAAAATGAATTACACCAAAATTTGGTTAGTCTTAGAGTAGAAGACAAAAAAAAATGGTATCGTTTTGAATCTTTTTTAAAAGATTTTTTACTACTATTCGATAGTGAATATCCAAAAGAATTAAGTAAGGAGGAATTATCTTTATTAGATAAAATATGGCTACAAATGTATTCAGCATCTACTGCAGAAATAAGACGTAAGTCCAAGTTGAGGAAACTAGAAAAACTTTATAAAAATATTAATTAATAAAAAAAACAAAAAAATTCCGTGATTAGTCGAAAACTAACCCTTTTTGCAAATTTATTCGACTAAAAATTAGAATTTTAGATCACATTAATAATAATTTAGGTCTAATTCTTGAATTTGTATCTCAAAATTCTCTAATTTTTGCTGCCAAATTTTTAAATTTCTCTTCTTAAGTGCCCTAATTCCTCGTTTGTTACTTGGGTCAATTCTGGGAATTTCCAACACTTTGTAATACGTTTCATACACTTCAACCATTTCTAACATCAATTGACTTATCGACATTCCACGCTGTGCTGCATACCACTCTATTTTTTTATGTACTTCAATAGATTGGACATCAAGAGTTGTGTCGTAAGTATCAACGATAGGTTTAGGATGTAAGTAATCGTCAATTTTCTCAGCATTATATTCGTGAGGTTTGAAGCGATTAACAATTAATCGCCATTTATTAACAAGTTCAAAATCGTGATAACGATCGACTGTCAAGCACTGACTAATATTTTTTGGCAGCTCCTTATAACTAAACCTAGCTCTCATTAAAGTCATAAATACACGAGCAGCTCGCCGATAATCATAGACGTTCCACGATTTTATGTGTAAAACATCCAGACAATACTGAGAAAAGCTCGAATGAGTATTCTTGTATAATTTTTTTTTGATAATAATATCGACTCGCAATCCTATACGAATACAAGCGAGGAAATCTTTCTTAATATCTGCGGTTAACTCTTCAATGGGGAGCATATGCTCAAATTCGTTTAAATACTCCCCTAAATCGAAAATATCCTGCAATACTGGATCATCGGATCGCCAATCCTTATTATCATCAAAATCTCTTTTAAATAATTCCTCTAGGGGACTGTCTGTATAGACCTTAAAATTATCGCAATGAGTATTTACAGTATTGTTATCGGTGTTTGGATTGGCTGTGCTAGTATTGTTCATGAGAAAGTGTTTGCTTTTTTTCTGTGGTAAGTTAAAATTTAAACCTTTCTCGCCAAAAATGAAAGGAAAATTAAATAAACGATCGCAATTCACCGCAGCAGCGATCGCTAAAAAGGCCGTAGTATTGCAAACAAAATTCAATAGCAACAAATATGCTACATTTTTCATCTCAGCCAAATTAATTATGTCAAAACCTTTGAGATTCGATATTTCAACAAGTTAACGTGGGATAATTGAACTTACCTAATCTAAAATACAGATCGATGACTGTCACTCCGCTCGCACGACTAAAATTCCCAATCGCTCGGCGATCCCGCTTTATATCGGTTTGAATTGAAGACTTTGAATTATGAATACAGAACAAAAGTTATTAGAAAAATGGCGCGAATTACCTAAAGACAAACAGCAAGAGGTTTTACAGTTTGTTGAATCAATCGCGCAAACGCAAAAACAATCTAAGGAAACTGAACTAGGACAACGCTTACGCCAGATTAGAGCCAAAATAATAGCTTCTGGTTCACCTTTGTTAGATCGAGAGGAAATAGAAAAAGAAATGACCGGGAGTAACCGATCTTAAAGTAGTTTCTCTTTTCGAAGGATAGATGTTTTCTGGTTAACGGATAAGGAAAAATGACTGCCAATCTCGCTAAAAATAAGAATAATTTATCTCTGCCGAAAAATTTTGCCAAAATTCTCAAGGAGGAGATAGCCAACGGAGACGCTAGCCCCGATACCGTTAAAACATATCGTCAACAATTCAAGTTGTTCGTTGCTTGGTGCGATCTCCACAGTTTAAAATTAACTCAACTCAAAGAAAGCCACATCAAGGAATATCGCAGCTATTTAGTCGAGCGACGTTTGAAAGTCGCCACGATCTCCCTTAAATTGACCGTTATCCGTCGCATTTTTGAAATCGCTGTCGATAGAGGTATTATCAAATTTAACCCCGCTCTGCGCGTTAAACCGCCCTCCGAACGAAGAGATCCGGCCGCCGCTAACAATTACCTCGAATTAGAAGAAGCCCAGCAGTTAGTTGACGTTTTGCCAACAGGTTCGTCAGTAAAAGAATTACGCGGGAGGGCTACGCCCGCAGCCTTCGGCTGTTCGCCTCCTGGTGGTTTTAATGGTCGTCCAGGGTTGTCGCCAAATTGAGTTACATCGGCTCAACGTCGGCGATGTCATTAAAAGAGGGGATCTCTTTGGCATAAAAGTTCGTGCTAAACGCAGCATTAGAGTAGTTCCTCTAAAATCTGATGTCGCCCGACTGCTCGATCGTTATCTGGAAGCCCGTAAAAACGCCGGAGAAACTCTCAAACCCTCGATTTCGATGTTTATCAGTTTTTCTCCTCACAACAGGTCTAAAAGAGGCGAAAATCGCTTGAGCAGGTATAGTATGCAGCGCATAGTCAATCAATATTTAGAAGCTGCTGCTCTCAAACACAGCGAAAATAGAACGACGACAGCACACGGCTTACGCCACACAGTCGGCTATCAACTTCAGAAAAATGGTAAGCCTTTAAGAGTAATTCAAGAATTCCTCGGACACGCCGATCCCCGCACCACCGCCATCTATGCCCATATTGCTAATTTATGGTCGGATAATCCCGTCAGCGATTTGAATATTGACGTTTAACAGTTATTTGGGTTTTAGTTGTTGTATTTATTAATATATCTATAAGACAATTTCCCTTTTGTTTAGTTCAAAATTAATTGTCAAAAGGAGTAACGAGCAAGGATTTCTACTGCTGAGATCGCTCTTTATAGTGGGTAGAGTTTGCCGTTAAGATTCCTTAATAAGTAGACTTACCTTTTTGCGAAGCTCCTCCTAATTTTATGAATTTTTCCATTAAATTCAAAGAACTTCCCCCCCTAAGCTCTCACGAGATCGTTCAATATTTATCCAGTCCATTATTTAAGGGGATTGGTAAAAAAACAGCTAATTTGTTAGTCCAAAGTTTTGGCAAAGAAACCCTAAATATCTTAGATAAATCGCCACAACTATTAACCTCGATTCCCTCTCTACAACAATATCGAATCGATAAAATCCTCTCTGCTTGGAAAAAAAGCCAAAAAGATCCGACTAGAGGCGCGATAGCACTTCTTTTGGGGGTAGGAGCTTCATTTAAACTCAGCCTCAATATCTGCGATCGTTACGCCCATCGAACTGTTAGCGTTTTACAGGAAAATCCTTACCAATTAATCGTCGATCTAGATGGAGTCGGATTTAAAACAGCAGATAAGTTAGCTCTATCTTTAGGAATCTCCCCGGGCAGTCAACATCGTTATTTACAAGCAGTTATTTACACCCTAACCGATGCATCTCGGCAAGGACATTGTTTCTTACCGAGAGCGTTGCTGGTAGAAAAAACTTTTTACATTCTCTCGTTACCCGATTATCAACCCGATTTCAATCTCATTCATCAAATAATATCTAACGCAATTAACAATTTAGATTTAGTCTCTTTTGAGAGCAACGATAGTATTTATTTACCTCCTACCCTGGCGGCGGAATTGAGGGTAGCTAGGATGATTAAAGAACGACTAGAAAAACCAGTTAATTCCACACAAGAATTGCTCTACTGGCTCGAAGAATATTTAACTGATATTAATCCCCTCTCAAACGAGCAACAATCTGCCTTGCTTATGGCGGAGCGTCACAGAATTAGCATCTTGACTGGCGGCCCCGGAAGAGGAAAAACTCACGTGCTGAAAACTTTAGTTGAGTGGCTGAAGAAAAATCGCCACAAGATCGCCTTAGCAGCCCCAACGGGAAAAGCAGCCCACCGCATGGCAGATATGACGCGATTTGAAGCGACAACCATTCATCGTCTTCTCCAATGGGAAGGGGTTGGTCGAAGTTTTTTTTACAATCAGAACAACCCCCTCGAAATTGATTGGCTGATTGTCGATGAATTTAGTATGGTCGATATTTTCTTGTTCAATTCTTTACTCAAAGCCTTGCCCTCACACGCATCTGTCCTTCTGGTCGGGGACGCAGATCAATTACCGTCGATCGGGCCGGGAATGGTTTTAAGAGATTTGCTGCTGAGCGAAGCAATCCCTTCTACCCATTTGACAACAGTATTTCGTCAAGATGCTGGCAGCAGCATTATTTTTGCTGCCGATTCGATAAATATCGGACAAGTTCCATCCATAGACAGATTTACCTCACCGTCAGAGTGGGAAAAGTGCGATAACTGCGCTCTGCTCGAAACTTCTTTAACGCAGACCCCAGCTAAAATCGTCGAGCTTGTAAGGAGCATCGCTGCTACTGACGTTAATTTAAACCATCAGTTAGTGGTTTTATCTCCGATGAAAAAAGGGCCAGCAGGAGTCCACAATCTTAACTCACTTCTGCAACCAATTTTTAATCCCAAAGATGCCAATAAAAAGGAATTGAGTGTTGATGAAGTTACTTACAGAGTTGGAGATCGGGTGATTCAGCTTAAAAATCGCTACGATACTGATCCGGCGGTAATGAACGGAGAAAATGGCTTTGTTGTAGATACAGATCCGGCTAAAAAGAGCGTTACCGTAGAGTTTACCGAAGGCGCGAAAGTAACCTACCCCCTTGGAGATCTAGAGCAAATTATGCACTCTTTTGCTATCACTTGCCACAAAGCACAGGGAAGCGAATTTCAATACGTGATTATGCCTCTGTTGATGTCCCATCGGATCATGCTGACTCGCCAGTTAGTTTATACGACTATTACTAGGGCGCAATCGGTCTTTATTGCTGTTGGAGAATATTCGGCCTTAAAGTTAGCTGTGGCTACTGATAAACCCGCTAAGAGATTTACTCAACTCACTACACTATTATTGAAACAATTTAGTTTTTTATCAGAAAAACTTAATCTATTACATTCTCTGAAAAAAAATGCTTCGAGCAAGGTTGTTAGTATCGCTAAAAGACTCAAAGAACGAAATATCGATGCTACTAAGGGTCAAATGACCTCGATCGGTAGTTTAGCTCTCTCTATGTTTGAAAATCAATACGGTCATCGTCCTGCCAAGCAGTTTGAAGTTGTAGGTAAATTTAAGTTTAAAACCTACCACTATCCCATAACTGATATCGACCTGGTCGATCGAGCTATCGACATAGTCTTAACACCTACTCAGAAAATTATTTAATCTGGTCGTGGGAAGTAACCTCTATATCGTCGAATTTTCTCTGCTCTCCTTGTTCTTCGGTCTTCAAGATAGTTCAAAAAAATCACCCTTCAATTGAACTTATGAAGTCAAAATTATATCGAGTCCCAATACTGCTCGGTTAAGAATTTTTCTTCTATTCTCAAAAGCAGGGGGGCAGGTTCGCAGAACGAAGTGGTGGCGAACCTGCTCCGACGCTACTTTCACCGATCGATTTTGGCAAAACCCGAGCAGTATTGTATCGAGTCTTACTTTTGCTTGAGAATCATTAAGCTCCATTTAGGGATGTTGATTCCCTGCAATAAGCCCTTGCCATCTGCTGCTGGATTAAAAGATGGATCTGAATTACCAGAACCTGTCCAGCCACCATAATTAACATATTGGGAGTTGAATATTTCGTGCCAACTACTGTTAGGACTATCAGTATACAGTTGATATTCACGATTTTCCCATTGCCCTTCGGAAATATTGATGACAATCAATACCACATTTCCAAAGTAATCCCATCGCTTATATGTATAAACCCCATTTTTATTATCGACATGGACTAACTTACACTGCTTGTTTGATGTGCGTAGCGCGCCCACTTTTGTTCGTAAGCGGTTAATATCCCGAACCATTTTCATGAATTTGCCTTCAGCTGAGTTGGCTGAGGGTTCCCATACAAAGGGCACAGGCCTGGCAATTGCATTTGTTCCGTTATACCCAAAGTAGTCATGCCAGGGTCTATCCGTCATGTATTCGGTTCCCATAAACATCATGGGTGTGCCCAACGCGCATACATTGAGAGCCCAAGCCAATCGCATCTTCATGCGGGAGTAATTATTAAAGGGGCCTCCAAAACGATGGATAGCCGATTTACCACCATGAGATTCCCAGTTTTCATCGTGAGAACCTAGTAAATATTTGATAGCCGATTGTGGTTGACCATCATGATTGGTTTCAAAAACCTGTCTCAGACTCTCAAGACTTCCTTGCCCCAGAGATCCAACCACTCGATAAATTCCCTCATTAAATGCAGGTTTATACCATCCAGCATTACATCCAATATCGCCAACAATATAATCAAACGGATCGTCTGTGAGATGTTCTGCAATCAAATACTTTCCCTGCCAACCATATTCAAGTTGCAGTTGT
The DNA here is from genome assembly GCA_030065755.1 of Prochloraceae cyanobacterium. Classification (GTDB taxonomy): domain Bacteria; phylum Cyanobacteriota; class Cyanobacteriia; order Cyanobacteriales; family JASJDA01; genus JASJDA01. The sequence goes on from JASJDA010000192.1 coordinate 13,638, forward strand.
CCGATAATTTCTTTTAGAGCAGGTTTAGGAATGGTGGTCGTCGCATCAAATCTTATTCCATCAACGTGATACTCATTGAAGTACATACGAATACAATTTGTTAGCAAGCTCCGAATTTCGGGGCGATCGAAGTCTGGGTCGGGTCCCCAGTCAGAACCTCCAAATAAATTATGGTTTGACCAAGGTGCATTTTCTTTAATGTACCAACCTTGAATAAATTTTTGAGAGAAAGACGAGTGGCTTAAGTCTGCCGTTAGATGATTGATAACAGCATCAAAGATAACCGATAAACCTAACTTATGAGCTTCATCTACTAAAATTCGTAAATCATTTGGATTTCCATAGGCAGACTCGACTGCGAAATAGAAGCTTGGATCGTAGCCGGCGTTAGTAGCACCGTTAGATTCGTGGATGGGTAGTAATTCGAGTGCTGTAAAACCAAGTTCGGCAATGTGTTTTAGCTTCTGTGCCACGCTAAATCTCTTATCCGATAAACTTGTACCTTCCGTAAATTTTTCGTAGTCAAGTGAACCACTGCTTTGACGAAAGAATGTCCCCCAATGAGCCTGGTAAATGATGTATTGACGTAGATCGCGACGGCGATCTGCAT
>JASJDA010000193.1 GCA_030065755.1 Prochloraceae cyanobacterium
ATTTCTCCAGTAGTTAGTTTAATATCGGCTAAAAAGCGCTTGTAGCGTTTGATGAGGGTTCCTGGAATTAAAGAAGGGTACTGATAGAGTAAATTGGCGTTCATTTTTTCTGATGGGAAAGCTATCCTTAACTTGTTAATTTTCTAGTTAAATAAGAATTTAAAATAGTATTTATAAGCTCTAGCTAAGTTAAAAAAATCACAGCATATTAATATAACAAAACTTCGTAGAAAATTCAATACCAAATAATTTAATAAAAATTATTATTAGCGCAATAAACATAAAAAAACGTTTGAACCAAGTAAAATATTATTTTAAAGTCTGAAGAATACTAATTAAACAAATCTAGTCAGATACTACAAAAAAAAGCTTAAAAATGCTAAAGTAGTAGGTGAAGATTTTTTTATTCTTTTGATGAAATTAATATTACCTATAATTAAGTTATTGTTGATTTTACCATTTATTGGAATAAGTGGCTGTCAATTACCTTTTCAAGAAGAGGTTGAAAAGGAAAAAATAGCAGCAGCTCGTGCTTACTTGGAACAAGGAAATGCTCTAAAAAAATCAGGGGATTTAAAAGGAGCAATGGAGAAATACACTAAAGCAATTGAAATCGATCCAACTAATTCAAATTATTATTTACAAAGAGGTTTAATATCTGATTCTTATGCAATGCGAGGCATAGTACGCGATTCGTTGACGAATTATCAGAGAGCGATCGCTGATTATACTCAAGCGATCGACCGTCAAACTAGAAAAACAGGTTCAAATTATTTACACTTTTATCGGGCGCAAGCTTATCACCGACTGGGACAATATACGCTCGCTAAATTCGACTATCAAAAATCAGTTTCTCTAGATGCAAACAAAGATATATCTTTGTTTAGAATTGCTTTGATTGATTATGAAATCGGTTCTTCTCAAGATGAAATAATAGAAAATTTGAAAAAAATTAAGAACATATTTCAGCAAGACTACAAAGATTTAAACGTAGCAGAAATTCAAATGTTAATAGCTATAGCATTTTATAGCAAAGGAGAGTCTGAAAAAGCAATTGAAATGGCTAAAAAAGCTTTAACAAAACATCTTTATTATTATTCTAATCCATTTATCTATCTAGAAGCAGACAAGCTGAGAGAAAATTTTGGGGGGGAATCTTTAGTACAAGATATAGAAAATTTTTATTCAATTCCTGAGATGCAAGCAATATTACCTCAAAAGAAATCTCAATCGAAATAGATAGTGCAAACAGAAGTATAAAATAATGATAAAATAATAGCATTTGTATACTTTTTTAGTAATAAGAAAAAAATGACAGAAACAACACAAATACAGAGTCCTAGTCAAACAGCAAGACCTAGTCATGCCAATGGTCAAGATATAGTCGGTCAATTACGATTCGATCTTCACGACGATCGAGGTTTTGGGCGAAGATGGCTGGGTAATCTTGGTTCGGAAGGAAAATATTCTGGAAGTGTAACAATGAGCGCTACCCTCGGCCAGACAATGACTGTTATGGGTGCGCCGAGAATAACGCCTGATTTTGAAAGTGGTAATGGCAGTCACGTTAGGACTGTTACTCAGGTACATAACGACGGAACAAAACCCGAAGCAATGGGAGAATATCAAAAATACGTCTATCAGGCTAAAGTATGGTACATAAACGAGAAAACAAATACTACACCAGAAAGGCAAGTTACCGAAGAACATAGTATAAGCGGAAATGCTGGGTTACAATCGTCAAACGGTAGCGGCAACAGCAGAAGTGGCGGCAACAACAGAAACCGCAGAAATTCTGAAGGGAGCAGACAGAGATTAAGAAGCTTAACAGAGAATCCAAACAGTTTATCTGGACAAGCCATATTAGCTTATTTACAAGAGCAAGGAGCTTCTGTAGAAGATTTAGCTCATTCTTTCGATCAAAACGGCGCTAGTATAAACGAGTTTTTAAATCAATTGCAACAACAGGAAACAGCCCTCAAAGCACAGTACGGACAGCCAGCAGTGCAACAAGCATCAGTAGCAGCAGTACCAGCAGCAGCACCAGCAGTACCAGCGTTTGCCGCACTACTGAAAAAAGCTTTGCCAATCCTCTTAGGAGCTGTTGGAAATTTTATAATGACTAACTTTAAGATCGATGCAAATATAAGCGGTAGTAGTAAAAGAAATGTTTCCTATACCGAACCAGAAGCAAGCACGACCGATACTTTTTACCATAATTTTGGGTTTAAAGCCCCGTCCTTCTAGGACGGCTTTATATTTTTATGGTATAATCTTATCGTAAGCTTAAACGATAAAATGATTGTCTACGAGTCTAAACTAGAAGGAACAAGCCAACAGTACGAACGGCTAAATCAAGCTATTCGTACTGGTCGTTTTGTTCGTAATTCTATAATTCGTGCTTGGATGGACAATCAAGTTAAATCTAGAAACGATGCTTATAAGCACTGTGCGGTTTTAGCTAAAGACCCTCAGTTTCCTTGGGCGGGGCTATTAAACTCTCAAGCTAGACAAGCTCATGCAGAAAGAGCTTGGGCTTCTGTTGAGCGTTTTTATCGTAATTGCAAAGCTAAAATCAAAGGGAAAAAGCGGAGCGCCCGCTCCGAGGTTTCCTCGGAGTTAGGACGCACCAAGCAGGGTTTTCCCAAATTTCAAAAATATCAAGTCAGAGCATCAGTAGAATACAAAGTTAGCGGCTGGAAACTATCTGAATGCAGACGCTATTTAAATTTAACTGATGGTTTTAAAGCAGGTACTTTTAAGTTATGGGGAACTAGAGATCTTCACTACTATCAACTTAAACAAATCAAACGAGTAAGGATAGTTAGAAGACACGACGGTTATTATGCACAGTTTTTAATTGACCATAAAAGAGAGGAGAAAAAAGAACTAACAGGTAAACAAATAGGTTTAGATGTTGGCTTAAATCATTTCTACACTGATAATTTTGGCAACAAAATTGATAATCCTAGGTTTTTGAGATTTGACGAGAAAAAAATCAAGAAACTCCAGCGTCGTCTTTCAAAAACTGAACCATTAAGTAATAATCGTAAAAAAGCCAGAAATAAATTAGGTAGAGCGCATCTTAAGGTTTCACGCAGGCGTAACGATTGGGTATGTAAGTTAGCCCAGCGCGTCATACAATCTAACGATTTGGTAGCGATTGAAAACCTAAAAGTACGTAACTTGATTAAAAACCATTGTCTAGCCAAATCAATATCAGATGCAGCATGGTATCGTTTTCGTGAATGGCTAGAGTATTTTAGTGGAGTCTATGGGGTTCCAGTTATAGCGGTTAACCCCAGTTATACTAGTCAAAACTGTTCAAACTGCGGTCAAAAAGTAGTTAAAACTCTTAGCACCAGAACCCATAAGTGCCCGCACTGTAATTATGTTGCAGATCGGGACGAAAACGCCGCCATAAATATCTTAAAATCTGCCCTCAAAGAATTATCAACTACGGTGGGGCGCACCGAATGTGAAGTCTCCCGAGAGATTCCCCTCTGCTTGAATGTGGAAACACAGACAAGTAAGGGAACTCAAAGAAAGAGAAAATCTAATCAGTGATGATTAGAATCCCCACGCCTTCAGGCTGGGGAGAACGTCAATTCTGGATGTCCAGGAGATAAAATCTCTGCACTTTAAATAAGTTAATAAATGAATTTTCTTAGGTTAGATAGCATTGGGATAAGAGTTTAGCTTAATGCGCAGAAGCCCCACACTGTAATATAAGGATCTTATCAACTCTAGGCAGAGGTCTCTATTTCTAAGGGCTGGAGCGCGATCGGTATTTCGACCAATATTATTCGAGAACCTCTTTTGGTTTTAATACAGCATCTATAAAGCTTTCTAATTCAAGAGAATAATTTCCATATCAGCAACATAGGAGGATTGAAATGTCAACAATTTATGCTCCTACATTAAGTGAAGAACTATTAGCTCACTGTGCAGAACGAGTCTCAATGTACGATCGTGAGAACCGCTTCTGTCAGGAAGATTTTGAGGAATTGAAAGAAGCAGGATACTTACTCATGGCTGTTCCCAAAGAGTTTGGGGGCAAGGGAATGACCCTGGCTGAAGTGGCGCGAGAAACTCGGCGCTTAGCTTACTACGCTCCAGCTACTGCTTTGTGTATTAATATGCACAATTATTGGGTAGGGGTAGCTGCAGACATATATCGCACAGGCGATCGCTCGACACAATGGATTCTAGAAAGAGCTGGAAAAGGCGATGTATTTGCTGCCGGACACGCTGAAACAGGTAACGACTTACCAATAATTTACTCTACCACAAAAGCTGAGAAAGTCGAAGGGGGATATCGGTTTGTGGGGCACAAAGCCTTTGGCAGCTTGACCCCAGTTTGGGACTGGCTTGGGATTCATGGAATGGATTCAAGCGATCCGAATAATCGCAAGATCGTTCATGCTTTTATACATCGCGATATGTCTGGCTACAGCATCAAAGAAACCTGGGACGTGCTGGGGATGCGGGCGACCCGCAGTGACGATACAATTCTACAAAACATTTTTGTGCCCGATCGGTACATTGTCCGAATTATACCAGCCGGATTTGGTGGGGCAGACTTCTTCGTGCTTTGTATTTTTGCCTGGGCGCTGATTGGCTTTGCCAATGTTTACTACGCGATCGCCCAACGAGCCCTAGACTTAACGATTGAAGCAGCCAAAAAGAAAACTTCTGTAACCATGAGCCATCCCATGTCTCACCATGCAGAGGTACAGCACGGTATCGCGGATATGATTCTGGAGTTAGATACCATCGAGCCACATCTTGAAAAAATTGCCCGAGATTGGTCAAACGAAGTCGATTACGGCCCTCAATGGTCGTCTAAGATTGTTTCAGCTAAGTATCATACAGTTGAAAGTGCCTGGAAGATTGTAGACCGAGCTTTGGATCTGTCAGGAGGGTTCGGGATGTTTAAAAAGAGTGAGTTAGAGCATTTATTTCGGGATGCACGAGCCGGACGCTTCCATCCTGCTAATTCCGCACTTACCCACGAAATTGTCGCCAAGACGGCGTTGGGCATTAACCTAGACGAGCAGCCTAGGTGGGGATGAATTTACACAAGTGGAAGAACCTCTGGTTGTTGTCTGCTGCTGAATTGCTAGCCATGTCTCTGTGGTTTTCGGCTTCAGCGGTAGTGCCTCAACTAACAGTGGAATGGCAATTGACTGGCGGACAGCAGTCTTGGCTGACTATGAGCGTGCAAATTGGCTTTGTAGTCGGAGCGCTAGCTAGTGCCTTACTAAATTTAGCCGATCGCTTATCTGTACGCCGTCTATTTGCCCTCAGTGCAGTTATGGGAGCAATTTTTAATGGGAGTATTGCAGTTTTTGTCAATAGTCTCGAACCTGCTTTGCTGCTGAGGTTCTTAACAGGAGTGACTTTAGCAGGTGTCTATCCACCAGGGATGAAGTTGATGGCAACTTGGTGCAAAGAAGATCGAGGGTTGGGAATGGGCTTGCTAGTTGGAGCGCTGACGGTGGGGTCGGCAGTTCCCCATTTGCTGAACGCGATTCCAGTTTTTGGAGGTTCAGAGGGATTACCACCCTGGCGCGCGGTTTTACTAGCAGCAACCCTTGCTGCGCTGCTTTCTGCTGGTATTGCCGAGTGGCTCGTCAAGAGGGGTCCTTTTCTGGCCAAGGCAATAAAACTAAACTGGTACTATGCAAGTTCAGTCTTCACCAATCGCGGCGTGCGTCTAGCGAATTTTGGCTATCTGGGGCATATGTGGGAACTGTATGCCATGTGGGCTTGGGTTCCCTTATGTCTTTTAGAATCTTATCAGCAAGCAGGTTGGAGCGAAATCCGAGCCCGTTTAGCTGGATTTGCAGTAGTTGCGATCGGAGGGCTTGGCTGTGTTATTGCTGGAATTCTAGCCGATCGATGGGGACGCACTGCGATCGCTTCTATTAGTCTTATAGTCTCCGGTAGCTGTGCCTTATTAGTAGGATTTTTTGTCAATTCACCCCTTTTGTTGACTATTATTTGCCTTATTTGGGGTTTAGCAGTAGTTGCAGATAGCGCTCAGTTTAGTGCTGCTATCAGCGAACTGAGCGATCCGCGCTATGTAGGTACTGCTCTGACGATGCAAACAAGTTTGGGATTTTTACTCACTTTATTCACTATCCGCACGATCCCACCTTTAGTTGAAGCATTTGGTTGGGAAGGAGCCTTTTGGATCTTAGGCATAGGACCAGTGTTTGGGATCTTAAGTATGCTAAAACTGCGTCGATTACCTGAAGCTATCAAAATGGCTTCAGGTAATCGTTGATAGTTTCACCCCAGGCTTAACTTGTCTCGAAATGCTACAAGCTAAGAGATCGATCGAAGGAGACTTATAGTTGACTGCTCCCCAGTTTAAAAAACGGGGGATTCTAATAAGGAGGTTTGAGAACGGGTTAAAACCGCGTTCTCAAACGTTTTTTTCTTATTAACTGACCAGAGTTTTATCCTCTGGGGACAAGTCAAAGTGCCCCTAGACAGTCGGCTAAAATCGATTTTTAGCGTTCTGCTTACTTTTCTCAAGATATTCGCTGAACCATTACAATCAGCATTGATATAACAGCTATCAGCAGTTCGATACAAACCACGCATAGTTCTTCTTCCCGATGGCTTCCAATCTTTGGGTTTTTCACCATAAATAGGCAGATAGTCACCATCTAAAAAACTTGCCTGACTTGTATAGCTTTCTTCAGTTTCTATGAATTGAATTCCATACTGCTCGCACATTTGAGTAATTCTATCTTTGAGTCGAGCAGTGGGAATCGGTACGAACTCAGAGTTATTCTTTTTGCCAATATTAATACTGTCTTTATTTCCTTTGTTCCAACCAAAAACAATAGTTCCAATATTATTATCTCGGCAATGATTGATGACTATTCTCGCAGCTTTATTAATCCCATCCTTGACTTGCCTATTACGTTTTTCTGTTATGGCAGCTAATCTATTATTCCAAAAACCTTGAGGTTTATTTTCTTTAATAGTTGCTACTTGTTTGTTATACCAGCGATTCATTGACTTCAGATGCTTGCCATCAATTATAAAGCTGGTCTCTACATTAGAAACACAAGTTAACCAGTTATTTAGTCCTGGGTCAATTCCCAGCACATTATTTGGATTAAGCTTTAATGATTCTATTGGCTTTTCATAGACAAATTCCAAGTATAAACACCTATTTTTAGGTAGTATTCTTAACTCTTTAATGTCAAAAAAGTTAAGGTTAGTAGGTATTGAAATCAAAAAGCTATCTATTCCAAACCATCTTTTACAGGTTTTCCCTAGTGGGACTCTGATTTGACCGTTTCTTGGTGCGTCCTTACTCGGAGGAGACCTCCGAGCGGGCGCTCCGCTTTTTAATTTTAATGCCTGTTTGGGGTAACTGACTGTAGCTAGTCCACCTTTTTTCCTATAATTAGGTATTCGTGGCTTTTCAGTTATTTTGCCTTCTTTGTATGCTTTAATTAATCCGTAATATGAGCTAAATGATTCAGCTACAGTTCTAAGTATTTGTTGCGCTGCTTGAGAGTATAAAACTTTGTAGTGATTGTTGTTTTTATAGATTTTCTCTAAATCATATTTACCTAGGACTTTTTGAGCTTTAAAGTATAGCTGCCTAGCATAATATATTCCCATATTGGTGAGTTTATGAGACTCTTCACATAGGAATGTTAGTATATTAATTAAGTCACTATTTTGACTTACTAAAACTTGCTGACAACCGTACATTTAAACACTTTTAAACTTTAAACTCAAAGAATTATATCATATTTCGAGACAGATAAATCTGTCTAACCTGGACGGTTCGCTCGGTTTCATCCCTCGGCTAAAAGCACGAGGGCTTTCACCATCGCTTTTCGGTAAAGCATAGGCTAATCGATAAGTTAACGATAAGGAGTTGCCTTTTTATAAATATATTAGTTCCCGTTTCTTGTGTTGGTTACAAAAAACGTAGAAGTTTTTGCTGCCCCATATTACTTTTTCATACTTTTTTTTCAGAATTTTAATCATTATTCTAAAGTTAATGTGAAGATATTATCAATAATTTCTTTGTCCTCACCTAAAAACCCTCGAGCGATCGGCTAGTTTGGGAGCGCAAGCGCTAGGTGTTAAAATATCCCGTTAAACCGCGATTAGCGGTTTAAGGGCGAGAGTATGTCAAAGCGATTGTAGATTTTGGATTTTGGATTCTCCTCTTCTTGAAATAAGAGGCTTGCAGATTGACGATTTTAGATTTTCGATTATCCTCGTACTTCAGGACGAAGCTTGTTAAATCAAAAATCCCCAATCCAAAATCCGCGCATTGGACGGTCAATTATCTAGTTGAATGGTAGGATGTTCTGCTGGAGTAGTAATTAAACGCGCTCCCTTGCTGAAAGTAAAATAGTTCCAAGCCCACTGAATCATGACTATTAGTTTATTGTCAAATTCTAGTAAGTAGAAGACGTGAATGAACATCCAAACGCACCACGCCAAAAACCCACTTAATTTAATAAAACCTAAGTCTACTACTGCTTCGTGTTTGCCAATTACTGCTAAACTGCCAGAGTCAAAATAGTAGAATGGTCGGATTGTTTCTCCTTTAATATTACTTGTAATTAAACGAGCCACATATTGACCTTCTTGCATGGCAACTGGAGCAATACCAGGTAAAGGTTTGTTATCTTGATGAGCATAATGGGCTAAATCGCCGATCGCAAAAATATTGTCGTATCCTGGCAGTTTAAAGTCTTTTGCTACTATTATTCTCCCAGATCGATCGATTTGCACTCCAGTGCGCTCTGCTAAGATTTTACTCATCCCAGATGCTTTCATTCCTGCTGTCCACACGATGGTTTTAGCTGCGATTTTTTCTACTCGATCGCCGATGCGAATGGTTAGAGTGTCTTTTTGAATGTCGATCGCTCTAGCGCCCGTTTTAACTATAACTCCCAAACCCTCTAAAGATTTTTGCGCTTTTAGGGACAATTTGTCTGGATAGGTGGGTAAAACTCGATCTCTACTGGAAAATAAAATAATCTTGGCTTTTGCAGTATCAATATTGCGAAAGTCATCTTTTAATGTTCCGTGAGCTACTTCCGCTAATGCCCCAGCTAATTCTACACCAGCAGGGCCAGCTCCAATAATGGCAAAGGTCAACCAATCTTGCTGTTTTTCGGCTGTGGTTTCTTTTTCTGCTGCTTCAAAAGCAATAAAAATGCGACGACGTATTTCTAAAGCATCTTCGATCGTTTTTAATCCTGGTGCGTGGTTTTCCCAGTCTTCATTGCCAAAATATTGATGGGTTACTCCTGTTGCAACTATTAAAGAGTCGTAAGCTATTTCTTTGTGTCGCAGTTTTACTGTTTGTTTTTCGGGATTTATATCTAATACTTCTCCCATTAACACTTGTATATTTTTATTCTTGTTTACTAATGCTCTGATGGGAGAAGATATATCCGCAGGAGATAAGCCTCCAGTTGCTACTTGATAGAGTAAAGGTTGAAAAACGTGAAAATTGCGCTTGTCAATTAATGTGACTTTTACTGGGGATTTAGCTAGGGTTTGTGCTGCATACAAGCCACCAAATCCGCCGCCAATAATAACAACATGATGAAGAGATTTAGTTGTTTGAGACATATCTCTATTATTCCCTCGACTTAATTACAGAAGCGTTGTGACTGAGATTACTAGGAGAGAAATTATTTTAAAGTGTAAATTGTTACTTTTTTTGTTAACTAAACAATTCACAATTTTTTTTAAAATATAATATTTTTAAAAAATTTTATAGGGAAAAATTTAATTTTGATTTAGCAAACGAGAGGGGGTTCAAAATGAAAGATTTATATGAATACCAGAAGGATAAGATTTGGATTAAGGAATACCCCATTCATTATGCTGGTGTAGATTTTAACTCAAGAATGACGGTTATTCGTCTATCGAATGGTAATCTATTCATTCACTCGCCTTGTGAAATAGATGAAAACACTAAAGTTGCTATTGAAAGTTTAGGTAAAGTTGAGTTTATAGTGGCACCTGGTTCCTATCACTATTTTTATGTTGAATCAGCACAGAGGGCATTTCCTCATGCTGAAACCTTTATTTGTCCAGGAATTGAAATCAAGAAACCAGACATTGAATTCGATTGGCTATTAGGCGATCGACCGGACAAAAGATGGGAAAATGATTTCGAGCAGGTTCTTATTCGTGGAAACAGATGTATTTGGGAAGTTGCTTTTTACCATCAAGTTACCCGCACACTTATTCTAGTCGATTTAATTGAAAATATTACCGATGAAACGGAAGACGTAAGCGGGACATTGAAATTGTGGTGGCAGCTTGTTTTTAGAATGTGGAATAATCCCAAACCAGCACCAGAATATCAGTTAGGTTGGAAAGATAAGAAGGCAGCCTCAAAGTCGTTGAAGCGGATCTTAACTTGGGATTTTGAAAGGATAATTATTGCTCACGGAGACTTAATTGAAGAAAATGCAAAGGAAGTAGCTTTACATGCTTGGCAGCAGGTATTAGCATCGAGTGAAAATGCATGACAACAATTAATCTACATAATCTACATGCGGCAAATTAGCTTTAATTATAGGCAACTTATTAGATCTCAAACTCTTCTCTAAAAATATCTTCTTCTAAACCTAGTGTTAGGCTAAATTTCTCACCTGGATGTCCGCTAAATTCATATTGCATAAATGTATCTCCTAAATTGCTAGTAATTTCTCGGAAAACTTGACCTGTTTCTGTTATTACTCTCAATTTTAGTTGAGAGGGTAACTCTATTTGTTCTTCTGTAGAACTAACTCGCAAATTAATTCCTAATTGCCGATCGCTTTCTGGCTTAAGAGAAACAAGTAAGACTACAGTTCGATCGCTTCCCAACTCAATTAATTTAGCTCTTTTTACAGAACTACTTCTAAAAGCCAAAGCAGGTGTTTGAGGTGCTAATAAATCCTCTATTTTCTGCCAACCAGCATCAAATATATTCTGTAACCATTGACTCAATTTTGTAGTCTGATTTTCTAAATTAGTTAGCAGTTCCAAAAGTTCATCTAAAGGCTGTAAATCGTTAATTGAAATTGATTCTGGTATCTCTGGTGCAATTGTAGGGAAATATCCTAGTAATTGCACTTCTTCGGCGCGATCGCTAAATTTAACTACCACATAACCAATTCGATTTTGGCTAACTTCTTTTGGTATTAATATCTCTGTTTCTCCTTCTAAAATAGGACGACATTCTAATTTACATCCGTTGGATATAACCAGATCGGCTACGTCAAATATTGCTCTTAAACCAGGATGCCAACTGTCACCGCGATCGACATCTGTGTCAATTTGTAACCATTTTAAATAGCGGTGAACTGCCCACACTGCCAAAGTATTAAGATAAACTCGCAATCCTTTTTCTGGAGTTGCTTGTTGTGCGGCAAATTCTCGCGCTCGATCGCGCGCACTAACTGTAAGAGGAACTGTTAGAAAAGGAGTTACTATATTGTTCATGCGGTTGGCTGTTGGCTGTTGGCTGTTTGCTATTTGCTGTTTGCTATTTGCTGTTTGTTACTCTCCCTCTCTCCCCCACACCCCCTCTCCCTTTAATCGTTGGGTTGATAACCTAAATCTAAAGCGAGCGATCGCAATAGTGGAAGACCTTTGTTTTTCCAATGCCAATTGAGGGTGTGATAGTTAATTTTTAAATCTTTAGCGACTCTAGATAGTCTGTCTGGTGGGTGCTTTAAAAGCAAGCGCAGACTTAAAATCTGACAATTACACTGCGGATGAGCAGCAGGATGACAGCGACGCAGTTTTCCTTCTGGATCTTGTTCGATATATTCCTTTAATTCAAGCCCAATTCTACTATTTTTGAGCTTTTGCTGCTCTATTTCAATTTGCTCTTGTAATTCCCATAGATCCCTAGCACCGGAGGCTGGTATTTGTTCGCCAAAGGTTGTACTATTTTCACTGTTAATGGGTGCATCCAGTGATAAGGGTGTTTTACGAGCTTGCTGTCTAAATTCTGTTTTTGCTGTTTTGGGGTCGATCGCCGATCTCGTGGAGTTAGGCGAATATAACTCCTGTACTTTATACTTTAGCCTCAATTTTACGTTAATCCAAGCAACCAGACTCGTTTCTATAGAAGAATATTTGGGTTCAAATTGTTGTATTTCATCCCCCAATTTTAATAGGGTATCGTCTAAAGCTTCTCCATAATCTGGGTGAGAAGACTTTGTCAGTCCTGGAAGTTGCTGAATTTCTATCAGTAGTTTATTCATCGCTTTTCGCCAATTTAGGCTTTTTTTTGGATGCTGACGCACTTCTTCAATTAGTTTGCTCAGCCTTTCTTCTCGATCGTCCATTAAACTGCTATTTACCTCCTCACTCGATTAGTCTTCGATCGAGGCTGTTCCCCTCAAACTAATCTTATCCGACGGTCGAAGTGTATAAAATTTTGTAACAAAAGCAGCTTTAGCTCCAAAAATTTAGCCTTTTTGCCTGAGAGAGTAACAGATTGATTTTGTTTTAGAGGTAGAGACGATGAATCACTATTCTATTTTAATGCAATTTTTGCGCGAGCGATCGACTTTTTTAGAAGACATTAGCAATAGGAAAAGAATAGAACAAAAAATATTTGCTTTGTTAGTTTGCAGTTCTATCTTTTTTGCTATTTATGGTGCAATTATTGGCTCGTTTCACGGCGGATTGCAGATGTTTTCTTCTGCTATTAAACTACCATCTTTATATTTACTTACCCTTCTGATTTGTTTGCCAGCACTATTTTTCTTTGATGTAGTTTTAGGGTCTAAGCACAGTTTAGGACAATATTTAGTCTTGCTGTTAGCATCTATATCACTTATTAGTGTAATGTTATTTGGTTTTGCTCCAATTACCTTATTTTTCCGTCTCTCGATCGACGATTACAATTTTTTCACTCTTTTGAATGTCGCAGTATTTACTGTAACTGGATTAATCGGTGTAAATTTTTTTTATCGCAGCATGATTTTTCTGAACAATAAACAAGAAGAACAACGGGAAAAAAGTCGTATTATTTTAAAATCTTGGTTGGTTCTATATGGATTTGTTGGCAGTCAATTGGGATGGACTCTCAGACCATTTTTTGGCTCCCCTGGAAAAAGTTTTGAGTTATTTAGGGATATAGAAAGTAACTTTTACATTCAGATTGTGAAAATGTTTTTCGGATTGTTTGGTTTCAATTAAAAAGGATTAAATTCAATGTTATCGGAGTTAGAAACTTTACAGTTTAGGTCAGAAGAATTTGAAGACGCGATCGATCTGGATATTATTACGGCTTTAGCAGTTGATATTTATCTCGTTTTACTGCTCGGCAATAGGCGGCGAATTCCATCTGTTTTATTAACTGAAGTATTTATTTTGGTTTTCAGTTTGATAATTATTATGCCACTGACTTTGATGATGCTGCGAGGCAGTAATTTGCCCAAGAGTGATGCTAGTTCGATCGCAATTTTAGCAATTATTTTTAGTGCATCTATATTCTGCTTGGTTTTGGCTAATTTATATCTCTGGAAACAAGCTAAGCAAGTAAAAACTCTCGCTAAGTTGATAAACGAAATAGAAAACTACAATAGTTTAGTTAGAGGAATAACAATTATTGAAAAAATTGAATCCGTTAGAAAAGATAAGAAGATGGGCGATCGCTTGTCTCAAAGACAAGAATTTTTTGAAGCACTTCAAATTACTAAAGATGGATTGATTAAGGCTTTGGAATTGGAAAAAACAATCAGAAAGCATAATAATTTTGTAGCCGATCGCCATGAATTACTTGCTCAACTGGAGAATAATTTTCTTAATTTGCTTTCTTTTGAGACTAATAGTTACGCTAACGAATACGGACAATTACTCGATCGAACATTAGCAATTGGCATGACCGTACATAAAGAAGTTAGGAGATTACGAAACCAAGGTTAAAAGTTGTTGGCTATTTGCTCTTGGCTGTTGGCTGTTGGCTGTTGGCTGTTGGCTGTTGGCTGTTAGCTGTTTGAATACATACAAGTCCTCCTCATATTAATTAAGACGTATTGTTCGCCTTCCATTTCGATTTCAAAAGAGAAAAAATGACTCGATCTTTAACAGTTTTAAATAAATTATCATTCGACCTCGATCCAAACCGCTTACCCAAACACGTGGCGGTAATTATGGATGGTAATGGTCGTTGGGCATCTCGCCGAGGACTGCCCCGAATTATCGGTCATCAACGAGGAGTAAATACTCTAAAAAATTTGCTACGCTGCTGTAAAGAATGGCAAATTCCTGCCCTAACTGCCTATGCTTTTTCTACGGAAAATTGGGGTCG
>JASJDA010000194.1 GCA_030065755.1 Prochloraceae cyanobacterium
TACCTCTGGACAGTGGGACTTGAACCCACATTGAGTAGCTAGTTAAGGTCTGCAAGCGGTTGCGTTGGCTTGTAGTTTACCTCCCTAGGTTATTTATTCGCCTAGGAACGAATCGCACTTAAACTTTTCGTGTTTTGTTCAACTGTACTGAAATCACCTGCTAAAGTCAGCACTCTTTCAAGTTAGGCATAAGCCCTATCCGTCAAGTTATGACGGCATTCGCTTCTTTAGCATCCTCTCTCCCCTTGGGAATTCTGCTTTCCTTACGGTTGGCTTACTTAAGGGTATTTCCCTTTAAGACCCAGTGGGAGTTATCCCGTTCCACACCTTTGAGATGCGACACCTTTAGTTTCCTGCTTTACTCCTGTTATTTGGGGGTCAGTAGCCACATTACTTAAAGGAAGGGTAAGTTTTTTGACATCCCCCTACTACCCATTAATCATCGTGGGTAGTTCTTATATTTAGAAGCCTCATCACAGATTCACTTTCGTTAAACATGGGTGTCTTACCCTAGCCTAACATTTGGCAGATGATTTACCTCCTATCAGACACTTAACCCTCTAGCTTTGAAACAACCCCGTTACCAGTGTTGCTCCTTCGGGCGGGTACAGCCTCGGCTACTAGACTGGAGTCTTATCGACGGGACTCACTCTCAAGTGCGACCTCGGTTCGCACCTTCCTTAATATAAATATATTCAGTCCCTGGTAAGCTAAATTTTCTAGATTTTATTAAAATATTTTCAATTTTTCTAACCATTCTAAAAGCAGTAGTTTCTGATATTTTATAGCTGATAGCTAGACGTAGATATGTTGGATACTCTCGTAAATATTGTAATGTTAATAAGCTCTGTTTTTTGACCCCTAATTTTGGAGGAGCTCCTGATTTTTTTTTGTTTTTTCAATTTTTTATATTCTCTTTTTACTAATCGAACCATTGTTTGAAAAGTTTGACGTTGAACACCAACTAACCGTTTAAAATCTGAAGCTGATAGTTTGCGCAGTTGTTTATCTTCCATCTAAACCTTAATATATCAAACCTATTACTATAACATAAAAAATTTATGAAAGAGGTCTAAGGTGGAAAGGACGACACCGAAAATTTAATTCACTTGCACGCAGCGTGCCATAAACAGGAACACTCTAAAACCAAGTTTGATGGCTTGAAGTATGGCTTGAGCCGTATGATTGGAAACAGTCACGTACGGTTCTCAGGGGAGGGAGATGCAGTGATGTATGCTCCTTTACCCGACCGTAGGGTAGCAATGCCCAATAGTGATGTTGGGAAGCCCACGTCTATATCGCGATAGCGATTAGCGTGGGACGATGTCACGAACAGAACAATGAGGGTTAGGATAGATAGAATAATTCCTGGGAGCAGCTTCTGTGGGATAAGAAGTAAGCACGATCGTCCCATCAGGTTTTTTAATCCAGCCTCGTGCTTGTTGAATCACCAGTGGCTCGTCTTCTCTTCTCGGTCTAACTACAACAGGAGACTGGGGGACTGGGGGACTGGGGGACTGGGAGAAAAAGTTTTCTGCTTGTTGACTTAATTTATTTGTTAGCAATAACCTATCTCCCTCTCTCCCCGTCTCCCCGTCTCCCCGTCTCCCCAACTCTCCATCAGGAACCTCAGTCCATTCAACTAGAGGTGTTTGAGAGTCGAGTAAATCGCTGGGAGAAGGAGGTACACCTCCTTTACCTTTGACTACGAAAGAACTATTTGCGGCTAAAGCCTCACAAACATCTTGAGCAACTAAAGCAGTAGCATCTATAGGGGTAATTGGTGCTTCTACTACTCCTGAATCGAGTTTATTAACGAGGTTATTAAAAGTAACTGTGCCCTCGATGCCTCTTTGTGAAGAAGCCCTAATAGCGAGATATTGAGGATAACCCAAGATAGCATTGGTAGTGATATTAATATTACCTCCTCTACCTCGATCGGCATTGGCAGTAATTTCATTACTTGTGGGAAAAGCAATGATAAAAGGACTGTTAATGGTGACGTTACCCCCATCTCCTTCTAAGCCAGCAGTTGCAGAAATGCTACTGTTACGCTGAAATACTAATCGATCGCTTAGATCGATGTTGATATTTCCGCCCCGATCGCTAGTCGTTTCTGCTGAAATGCTTCCCCTGCGATCGAGTGTAAGAGAATCTCCAGTTAAGTTAATATCACCCCCTTTTCGAGTACCCTGACTGCTAACGGCAATTGTGGCACCATCTCGAACGCTCGTACGTTGGGAATCGAGGGTAATAGTACCCCCATTACCTGTAGAATTTTCTCCAGCTACAGCCAACAAACCACTGCCTGGTATAAAGCTAGAGGGAAATTTTACCTCAGCACCTCTCAAATCTATTTCGTCAGCAACAATCCTTAACTCCCCTGCATTTCCTGTCAAAAAAGTAGCAGTTGATACCTGTGCCCCTTCCTGAAGAATAAACTTTTCGGTTGTAATTTTGATATTGCCACCAGGAAATGGACTTGAAGTAGAAGCAGTTATTAGGCTAGGGCGGGATAATGAATCACTCGCACTGCTGATTTTGGTCGCACCACTTACGGTAACAGATTCTCTGGCGTTGATAATAATATTTCCCGCCTTACCACCCAAATTGGGGTCAATGACGCTAGTGATATCGAGCGTGTCAATAAGAGGGATGTCAGGAAGAATGATGCCAGTAAGAGCATTAATTGATGTTCCATCCTCCACAATCAAACGTCCCGTGTCAATAGTTATGTTGCCTGCATTCCCCGTTCCGAAGAAAGTGCCAGCAAATAAACCACTGGGAATCAGATTATCTTGCAATGGGGAGGATAGTTCTACCGACTCTGTTGCGTTTACAAATATATTACCTGCGTCTCCATCATTAATGGTAAGAGTAGCAATTACAGATCCGTTCCGAAGAATCAATTTTCCCGTGTTAATCGTTACCTCTTGTGCGTTTCCTTTACCCGATGTAGGGGAATATACACCCGTCTCAATTAACTCAATTTCCGAAGTGGCATTTAAGTTTAATTTGCCTCCGGTTCCTCGATCTATGTTACCAGTGCTAATTACTGCTCTTTGAGAAATCAATTTTCCAGTATTTATCGTCAGATCGCCACCCGCTCCATTCCCAGCAGTAACCGTAGCAATAGTACTTTGAAGCTCCAATGGATTAAACTCTTGAACACCCACAATATCAGCAAAAAGATCCAGAGCAATAGATAGCTTAGAGTCCTCTTGAATTCCTCTAAACTCGATTAACTCTGTTGCAGAGATAGTAATATCTCCTCCCTTAGTGTTCTCATTAGAACTAAAGTTAACAGCTAATACACGAGCGTCTCCATTAAGTCTTAACTTCTCCGTGTCGATCGATATATTTCCGCCGTTTCCCGTCGCATTTCTTTGAATATTGGAAGAGACAACAGTGTTATCGAGATCTACTGAACTAGCTTTAATAGTAATATTTCCGCCGTTTCCCGTCGCATTTCTTTGAATATTGGAAGAGACAACAGTGTTATCGAGATCTACTGAATTAGCTTTAATAGTAATATTTCCACTTTGACCCCTTCCAAATGTATCGCTTAAAACAAAGCTGTTATTCAAAGCAATTCGCTCTTTGGCAATCAGAGTTATATCTCCAGAATTCCCAGAACCAGAACTCGTATTGATGAAGGTAAATTCTTGCCGTGAAATTGGATCTGGTTGCGAGCGAAGACTATTTCGCGAATCAATAATTACATCTCCCCCATCTCCCTGGAATTTGGGCAATCCTTCAAGAGTTTGAAAAGCGTTATCCAATTGCGGAAGATCTGGATTGAGCACTAATTCAGGTAAAATTGCCTCAAAGTTATCGCTGGTAATAATTGCTCCTACTCTAATATCTCCACCTGGCAATGACAAATTAGGCTGGTACTGATTAGTTAAAAATACGGTTCCGTTTGCTGCATTCTCACCGGAGATTAGAATACCTCCTATATTTATATCCGCACTTGTAGCACGAGCGCTTGTAATAATCTCTGGAATTAGATTGTTAGATACAGGTAAATTAAAGTCAATTTGGTTTGGATCTACTCCTGCACGTATGTCAACAGTTGGTCTAGTATTCCCTTCAAGAGAGATAGCTGTGCCATTTGAGAGAGTTACTTGTGTTGGGATAGAGTTTGAATCTGGGCTATCTATGATAATAAAACCTGGAACGTTCACACTTCCCCCAGCTAAAATCTGTAGGGACCCTCCTGTATAGTTATTAAAACTTACATCCCCTATGGAGCGAATAATTGGATCTTTGATACTCGACCAATTTCCCGAACTTCGATCTAATTGCTCGATACTAAAATTCCCCCCACTCAAATAATGGCTATCTCCGACTATGGTATTGGCACTGCGCAACACCAGATCTCCTCCAGAGAATAAGCCACTGCTCGGGTGATTTAAAGTAAAAATGTCTAATGTCTCCTGACCTTCGACGATGAGATTTTCTCTTGCTGATGCGATAAACGGTTGGGTGAGATTATCTCTAATTTTCAGATTATTTCTTGCTTGCAAAACGAGATTTTCGCCAGCAAAAAGCTGTCCTTGTAAATTGAGTCGATCGGCAGATAAAAATAGATTTCCCTGTGCGCTGAGATTTCCTTGATTTTCAATTGTTGCTAAATAATTTCTCATGGCATTTTGAAATAATGCCCCTGGCTGCACTGTCAGCAAATTACTACTAGCAGGGTCAGTTGCACTAAATGAAGCATTTTCTCCCAACTTTATCCCGTCTGCTGTTGTGGCGTAAAAAGAACCGCGCAGGTCTAAAGTGGCATTCTTCCCGAATAAAATGCCATTGGGATTAATTAGAAATAGATTGGCTCCTCCCAATACTCCCAATCTTCCCAGAATTAGGGAGCGATTTCTTCCTGTGACACGAGTGAGAATATTTTCTACTCCTGCTGGGTTGCTAAAATATACTCCTCTCCCTCTACCGACATTAAACTCACGAAAACTGTGAAATAAATTTCTGCCTCTTCTAGCACCACCATCTATACGCACCGCTTCGCGGATCTCTCCGAGATCGCTATCGTACCCTCTTATATTTACGTTGCGCCTAACTGTTGACCTTTCTCGACCTAAAGTGCGATCGGGAACGAGCTGTGCAGTCACAGAGGTAGATAATAACAGCGATGTGCCTACAGAAAATAATATTGTTAGCAAGTTTAAGTTAAACATTCAATTTTTTAACTTTAGTAAGAGGTTAGAATATTGAAAGATACTTTACCATCGATCGCCTTTCCCATTCCCAAAAAATTGAGTTTAAATCCCCGTGGTTCTAGGACAGCTTTTCTAGCTTGAATAATGTTAATTATTTTGTCAATATTTTTTAAGTTTATTAAAATTAAATATTTAAAATTGTGCAACTCAAAAATAATTTTAAGTTATTATAATTAGCTCTAGTTTAATTGTCATACTCGATCGGGGCAATATTTTAGGACTAACTAACTCATGGCAAATTGTAACTTATATTATTATCTCAGTACCCAACAACTCAATCCCTAACTTAAGGTGAAACAAGTGATTCCTCGAAAACGAAAGCGCGGCATACCCTGGATCGGTTGGTCAGTAGCCCTAACTATTATTGGTGCGGGAAGTTTTCTAGGATACTCCAGAGTGACAAATCCAACTAACACAAATGCAATCTCTGTCAATTCGATCGAAGTCAAAACTGGCACGATCGAAGATATTATTAGCGAAAGTGGAATTGTCGAACTGGAAGCACAGCAAACCTTAAAAGCTCGTCTAGATGGAACTGTAGGCCAGGTATTAGTAAGAATAGGCGATCGCTTTGCCACAGGTCAAACATTAATTTGGCTAGAAGATCCCCAAAGAGAAATCAGCACCAAGGAACAGAATTTAAATTTACAGAAAAAACAACTAGATTTAGCCGCTAAAAAGCAGGGTCTGGCAGATGCCATAATTGATTTAAAACTAAAAGAAAAGAAACTGCAAACCGAACTCCAACTATTGGAAAAAGGGTTTATATCTGAAAACGAATTTCAAACACAACAAGAGCAAGTAAGACAAGCCAAAAGCAAATTAACACAAGCACAGCAAGCATTATCTTCAGCAAGACTAGATCTGCAGCTGCAGGAGTTAGAGCGACAAAAAAAACTAGCCGAACAAAAAAAAAATTTAGTCATTGCACCAGTATCGGGCAAAGTTCTTGACATTAAAGTCAGAAGAGGAGATGTAGTTAAGTTAGGGGATTCCATACTAACTCTCGGAAATCCGCAACAACAGATAATTAGAATGCAAATTTCGACTCTTAATGCCAGTAAAGTTAAATTGGGTCAAGAGGCTCGGATTCGTAAAATTGGTCCAGAAGCGAAAGTTTATAGAGGAATTATCGAATCGATTTCATTAATAGCTTCCAAAGACAATAATTCTGAAAACAGTCCAAATAGCTCTCAACCAACAGTTTCAGCCACAGTTAAATTAGACGCACCCACACAAGAATTAATTCCAGGTTCTCAAGTTAATGTAGATATTGTTTTGTTACAGAAAAAAGATATTCCCATATTGCCAACAGGAGCGATCGTCCAAAATTTTGGGCAACCTTTTGTCTGGGTCAAAAGCGATCTGAGTACGGCCAAGAAACAACCAGTTACCCTGGGATTGGAAGGATTGACAAATGTAGAAATAATATCGGGCTTAAAACCAGGAGATAAAGTAATCCAACCATTGAGCGAACAACCCTTACAGCCAGGTATGAAGGTTCGTTCCACAGGTAATGAATGAATCATGAGTCTTTCTCTAGTCGACATAACTCATCTGGCTTTTATTTCTTTGCGGGGTAAACCGATAAGATCTGGTCTTACTGCTTTAGGTATATTTATGGGAGTCTTTGCAGTTAGCGCTCCTTTACAAGTAAGAAATATAAGTGCTGCCATCCTTGCTCGGGAAATGGAAAAAAGAGAAGCTCCTCATGCAATAATTTATCCCCGACCCAATATGCTTACTGGGCAAGTGCCACAATTAAAATTAACAGATTTGCAGTATTTACGAGCCAGATTAAAGGGTTTACGAGCAATTAGCACTTCGATCGAACTTACTTCTGGAGATATTTATTTTCAAGACCAAAAAATAGAAAGCGAGGCTCGCGGAGTATCTTCAGGGTATTTAGAAACTAGAGGACGGAAAATAATTAAAGGGCGCTTTTTTACCAATTCAGATTTCGATCGCTATCGACCTGTAGTAATTATCGATGAATTTGTCGAACGAGAGTTGTTTAAAGGCAAAGATCCTCTCACTCAAAGGATTTATTTTCAAAATAGACCGTATTTTGTTATTGGAGTAGTGCAGCAGCGCCAACAGTTTTTTCAGGAATCACCACAAGGTCTGATATTAATGCCAATTACGATTTCTAGCGTCATTACAGGTCGACAACATGTTGACAATATATTTTTACGTCCCACTAATAATAAAAATCTCCAACTTCTCGGACAACAAACTGTAGAAATATTAAAAAAGCGCTATCCAGGTCAAGAATTTTTTCCTAGCAGTAACATTGAAGATCTCAAGTCGATGGAGCGCATCTTAACTATAGTTTCAGTGGTGTTAGTAGTTTTAGGTTCGATCGCTCTGACAGTTGGAGGAGTGGGCATTACTAATATTACGATCGCTTCTGTATTAGAACGTACGAAAGAAATAGGCGTGCGTCGCGCTTTAGGTGCGACAAGATCTGATGTAATGTGGCAATTTTTGCTCGAAGCAGCCTTAATCAGTCTTTTTGGTGGTACCCTGGCGATCGTCACCGTACACGGTATTACAGTTGTGGTAAGCACTACTTTTAATTTCCCCTACAAATTTTCTCCCACTACCGCTGTTGCAGCTGTTGGCTCTGCTTTGATAGTTGGAGTTGGAGCGGGTTTCGTTCCAGCTTATCGCGCTAGTCGTTTAGATCCAGTTAAAGCGCTGCGCTCGGACTAGGAATTGATGAAGGCAAGAGGCAGAAAGCAAATAACTAAGCATTGCATTGCGATCGCCCCATGAAAAATTCTCTATTAATAAATCTAATACAAATATCTTTGAATGCAGTAGTTATATTAACTGCTCCCATTCCTCGGTTTAGTTCCCAGGTATTGGCAACAGTAATTGAAGAAGATACTAACAATTGGCTCGATCGCTCCTCAATCTCTAAATTTCCAACTTCTATCCTCATTTCTTCTGAAGAAAGCCAGGAATCTAAAAAAATCCAATTAACTTTAGAAGAGGCAGTAAATTTAGCTTTAGAAAATAATAGAGAGCTAAAAAATGCTTATCTCAGGCGCGCGATCGAGCGAGAAGATTTAGCCCAACAAGAAGCTCTATTTGTACCCAATTTGACTCCAACACTGAAGTTGTTTTTCGATCGCAATCGCCGCCTTTCCGGACTTTCTAGAACCGATCTAGCTGAACTAAATCTAGACACAACAGTGGATTTTCTCTTTCCTAGTGGAGCAACATTTGATGTAGGTTGGACGAGTCTGGGACAAACTCTAGATAATATTGAGCGTTTCGGTGCTTTTAGCGGAGAAGATTTCTCAAGACAGACTTTTAGAGTAAGTTTTACTCAACCCTTTCTGCGAGGTTTTGGTCCTACTATTACTAAAGCACCTATTGAAATAGCTAGACGTAACGAAGACATTAACATTCTCTCTCTCAAGAGACAACTAATTGATATTATTACCCAAACAATCCAAGGTTATCGTAACCTGGTTCGCGCTCAGGAGGAGTTAAAAATCCAAAAGCAATCTCTCGATCGAGCTAGGGAGCAATTAGAAGTTACTCAGGCTTTAATTGATGCTGGTCGGCGAGCTAGGATCGATCTAATTCAAAATCAAACTCAGATAGCTAATCAAGAAGTGGCTGTAGAAAGTGCTGAAAATGGAGTACTTGACGCACAGTCTCAGTTAATTCAAATTCTCGATATCGACCCCAATTCAGAACTAATCCCCACAGAAATTCCAGAAGGTTCCCTCATTCCATCTGAAGATAATTTCGCCATAGAAGAATTATTGAAGTTAGCTTTTGCTAACGACCCCGACTATTTAACAAACTTACTCAATATAGATATTGCTGAATTACGTTTATTGTTAGCAAAAGATAACTCCCGTTGGGATTTAAGTTTAAATCTCGATTATAATAATAGTCTAGATACCATTGAGAATAATGCCGATAATTCTCAATTCACAGTAAGTTTAGATTTGACCCGCGAATTTCCTGGCGATCGCAATTTACAGCGAGACATAATTCGACGCCAAGTAGAATTAGAGAGAAGTCGGATTACTTTAGAAGAAACAAAGCAAACCCTAGAAATTGAGGTTAAAAATAGGATTCGAGAAGTTAATTTTAACCTCAGACAAGTTTACTTAGCTAGGCGAGCAAGAGAATTATCTCAACAGCAGCTCGACATTGAAAGAGAAAAACAGAGATTGGGAGTCGGTAGTCTTTTCGAGTTAATTAATTTTGAGAATAGTTTAGTTTCTGCTCAAAATCAAGAGCTTAATGCAGTTATTAACTACCTTAATGCCTTAACCAATTTACAAAGCACGATCGGCGTTACTTTAGATGTTTGGAAAATAAAAATAGACGAATTATCGATCGAGTGACTATAAAACCTCTTACCCAAGCCCGAAGAGCTTGGGTAAACCTTATCTCACGTCAGCAAGAGCGCCTTTGGTCATAGCTGCGATCGCTGTATCTGTGGCTTTGGGTAAGTGATAGTATTTTCCCCCTGCTTGTTTAGCTATCTCTTTAGCAAATCCAGTAGAAACAAACTTGCTTTCTGTATCTATCACTAACAATTGCATTCCCAATGCTCTAATTTTGGCAGCAATTTCTAGCAATTCCCCTTTAACATCGGGTTTTTCTCCTTCAGATACTGGTTCTTCCCCAAGCGATCGCGCTAAGGGTATATTCCCCCTCCCGTCGGTAATGGCGACAATCACGACTTGACCGATATCTCCAGATAATTTAGCATTCACACCCACGTGTACTGCTTGAGTCAAACCGTGGGCTAGAGGAGAACCTCCTCCACAGGGCAATCTTTCCAAACGACCTCGGGCTAAAGCAATGGAACGAGTAGGAGGAAGTAATACTTCCGCTCGCTCTCCCCTGAAGGGAATTAAAGCAACTTGGTCGCGGTTTTCGTAAGCTTCTGTAAGCAGTCGCATGACTGCGCCTTTTGCCGACTGCATCCTATTTAATGCCATGGATCCAGAAGCATCGACGACGAATACTATTAAGGCACCTGCTTTTCTTGCTAAGCGTTTCGATCGCAAATCTCCTTCTTCGACAATTACTTTACGACCTGGCTCGCGCAAGCGTCTAGCTTTCTGATAGGGTGCTGCAGCCCTTAGAGTAGCATCTACAGCTATGCGGCGTACTTTTCCTTTAGGTAGCATCGGTTTTACATACCGACCCCGATCTTCTGAGTAAATTTTACTGCGCGCCCCCGATTTACCTTGTCTTTGTGCCATTTGAGCGAAATAAAGCACGCTAGGATCGAGGATGACCCCTTCTGGATCGAAAACAAACTCTTCTGGTATACCAGGAGGTTCTTGTTCTGGTTCTTCTTTATCTTCCTCTTCTTGTTCCTCTTGGTCTTGTTCTGATTCGTCTTGAGGTGGTTCTGGTGGGGGTGGGGGTGGAGGTTGTTGTTCTTCTGGGGGAACTTCTATAGTGGTCGATCGGGGTACGATTACTAGTTCTACAGCCTTTCTCAAGTCTTCTGGAGTGACGTTATTGCGTCCTTCTAATGCTGCTGCTGCTTTAGCCACCCGTACGGCGAATAATTCCGCCCTGTGTCCTTGTACCCCTCCTCTAATTGCTTCTTCTACCAAATAAGTAATTTGGTCGCGAGTAATTTTAACGTCTTTAAGCCATTCCCGCGCTAGGACGATTTGAGTTTTGATATCGTCTATATCTTCTTGATATTGGTTAATAAATTGTTCTGGCGAGTTGGCGTATTCTATTACTTGGTCTACTGCTTGCAATCGTTGGTCTAAACTTAAAACGCCGTCAGCTGAGAGAGTAATAGCAATGCGATCGAGTAAATGTTCTCTTAAGGGGCCTTCTTCGGGGTTGTAGGTAGCAATTAAAATGGGCTTACAAGGGTGTTGAAAACTGATCCCTTCTCTTTCGATTTGGTTGCGTCCTTCACTTAACGCACTAAGTAATTGGTTAGCGATTTGATCGTCTAGAAGGTTGATATCGTCTATGTATAAAACCCCTCGATGTGCTTGTGCTAGCAGTCCAGGTTGAAAAACGGCTTCCCCTTTTTTAACAGACTGTTCTACGTCCACCGAACCGAGAAGCCGATCTTCTGTAACTCCCAGGGGAATTTGTACGAAAGGGGCGGGAATTATTTCTGTAGGGACATCTTCGGTTTGAGGGTATAAAGCTTTGGTGATATCGTCCCATTCTTCTCGAAGAGAAGGATCGCAATTGCAGAGGGAATCTTTAACAACTTCTATAGGTGGTAAAAGAGAGTGAATTCCCCTAGCCATCACCGATTTTGCAGTTCCGCGACGACCGGAGATCGCCACTCCTCCTAATCCTGGATCTACTGCTGCTAATAGTAGTGCGGTTTTTATCGCTTCTTGTCCCACTACAGCAGTGAGGGGAAAACTGAGATTTATAGGTTTAGTCGTTAGAGTTGGCATTTGTCGATCGCTTTTTCGGCGTGGCTCTTTTTCCGCACTCAACTGAGAGCAAGAATTTTATTCTCTCACAAACTAGATAAGATTTAGAGACTGTTTGTAAAAATAATCTAATTGTAAAAATAATCTAAAAATAATAAGCTTAGTTATAGTTAGGTATTCTTCAACAGAATTAGTTATTTTGACAATCTGTTGTCTTGACATCACGATCGGCAAATAATCTTACTAAACTACCTAACACTTAAATCTATTATAATCTGCTATTTACTAACAATTAACAGTTAACAGTTACCAGTTACCAGTTATGAGTTATGTGTAAAACTTGGGATAAAAAGCCCCCCAACTCTATAGTTGGAACGTTTTAGTAGTGGTTTAAATCTACTACTGAAACCGTGATAACTGATAACTGATAACTGATAACTGATTTAATACTAGGTTCCACTGCATAGGAATTACTACCTAAGTTATAAACGTATCATCAGTGTTTGGAAATAAATCCGAATGAGCGAAAAAATTGAGACTAAAAATTTCCTTCAAGATTTAGAGCGATTTGCGCGAGTACGCGGTGAAGTAGCGGGTCATTTAGGAGCGATCGCTCAGACTTTAGAACTGGCTGAATCAGAAAATGAGAAGCAATCGGGTCGTTTGGAACTCGATCGCGATATAGAAGATCTCAAGAAAACTAGTAAAAGTTTGCGGGAGGGAGTTTTTCGCCTGTTAGTTTTAGGGGATATGAAACGGGGTAAAAGTACCTTTCTCAACGCTTTAATTGGGGAGAAACTATTACCGAGTGACGTAAATCCCTGCACTGCTTTACTAACTATTTTACGCTACGGAAAAGAAAAAACAGTTACGGTTCACTTTAATGACGACACTCCTCCAGAAAAGATTGACTTTAAAAGTTTTAAACATCGCTATACGATCGATCCAACTGAAGCAAAACAACTGCAACAACAGCAAAAATTAGCTTTTCCTAATGTAGATTATGCGGTGGTAGAATATCCATTGAATTTGCTGGAAAAAGGTATCGAAATTGTTGACAGTCCAGGACTCAACGATACAGAAGCCCGTAACGAATTATCTTTGGGTTATATCAACAATTGTCACGCAATTCTCTTCGTGATGAGAGCAACTCAACCCTGTACTTTAGGAGAACGTCGCTATCTAGAAAATTATATTAAAGATCGGGGAGTAACTATTTTCTTTTTGATTAATGCTTGGGATCAAGTCAAAGAAAGTTTGATCGATCCAGACGACCCAGAAGAATTAGAAGAAGCTGCAGAAAAATTGCAACGAGTTTTTCAAGCTAATTTAGGGGAATATTGCCAAGTAAATGACTCGGATCTTTATCAGGAAAGAGTATTTCAAATTTCATCTTTAATAGCACTTCGCAAGCGCATCAAAGATTCAGATACATCCTTGGAGGGTACGGGATTTCCTGAATTTATGGGTTCTTTGAATAAATTTTTAACCAAAGACAGAGCGATCGCGCAATTAGAACAAGCTAAAACTTTAGCTCTACAAATTAACGATCGGGTTAAAAAATCAGTGGAACGCCGCATTCCTTTGCTAGAAGAGGACGTAAAACAATTAAAACAAAAAATTGATTCTGTGAAACCAGAATTTGAACTACTCCAAGAAATTTGTACTGACTTTCAGCAAGAAATTAGAACAATTCGCGATCGAAAATCTCAAAAAATTGCCGACTCTTTTCACGACTACGTACTTAATTTAGGCAACACTTTTGAAACAGATTTTCTGCGCTATCAACCAGACTTAAGCTTCCTCGATTTTCTATCTGCAGGGAAAAGAGAAGCATTTGAAAGCGCACTGACAGAAGCATTTGAAAAATACGTTAACGACAAGCTATCAGAATGGTCTCTTAGCGCTGAAAAAGAAATGGATTCCGCTTTTGCTAATCTCTCTGAAATCGCCATCACTTACGGCGCTTCTTACAGCAAAGTGACCGATAAAATTACCGAAAAACTCACCGGACAAAAAATCCGCCGCCTATCTAATTATACTCAAGAAGATGACGCACCAGCTTGGGCAAAATGGGCAGCAGGTATATTTTCTCTAGCTAGGGGAAATCTTGCAGGAGTAGCAATGGCTGGTGCAGGTTTTGACTGGAAAAATATTATCCTCAATTTTATTGCTGTATTTGGAGTAGGTACTATTATCTCCTCTTTTACAGGAGTTGTTTTAGGACCGGTGGGTATTGGACTATTAGGTTTAGGAGTTGGTTTAGTACAAGCCGATCGCGCGCGTAAAGAATTAGTCAAAGCGGCGAAAAAAGAGTTAGTTAAATACTTACCCCAAGTCGCAAATGAACAATCACCAAAGGTTCGGGACGCGATTAAAGAGTGTTTTGATACCTACGAAAAAGAAGTAACCGATCGCATGAATGACGACATTAGTGCGCGTAAAGCTGAGTTAGATAATTTGGTCAAGCAAAAGGAATCTTTTGAAATTAACCAAAGCACAGAAATCGATCGTCTCAGAAAATTAGAAGCAGATATCGAGTTTGTCTCCCAGAAGATTGAAACCGCATATCGATCGTTTGTTAATGCTGTATAAAATTATTATCTAACATATTAGACAACATCAATTGTTTGCTCTATAGGACAAACGTAAACTATTTTTAGTTTATCGCTTCGCTCGAAATCAGAAGTGTGAAGTCAGAACGTCCTCCAATGAATTGATTTTTATTAAAGTCCCCTTCTTCAATAAGTTATGGGTTAGCAGGATAGGTTATAGGCTATAAAGG
>JASJDA010000195.1 GCA_030065755.1 Prochloraceae cyanobacterium
TAAAAAAAGCTCAAATCCCTCTGTTCCCTATTCCCTATTCCCTATTCCCTGTTCCCTAAGTCTCTCGTTATTTTCGAGAATTGGTATAAAACACGATCGAGTTCTGTAGCTCGGTCAAGTATAATAGGATCTTTGAAGCTAGTACGTCTATCTTCTTGTACTGTCAAGACCTCTACATCCCAAATTCGCAATCCATTTGTAATCCCTCGGTGGACGTTCTCATCCATGTAAAAAGCAATACTCATTCAATGAGTCCTTCTTGACGCAGTCTTTTTGCTAAAGTTGATTCTCCAGCTTCTAAGCGTAATTTTTCGCTATACTCGAAGCGTTGTTTCACATCTGCATCAATTTCCTCTTTATGTTCCCAGTAATAAGCTAAAGCTGAATAAATCTGGCTCATACTCAGATGAGGATACTGAAAATGTAATTCTTCTGGACTCCAACCATAAGCTTGGACAGAAGTAACTAATTCCACAACTTTCATAGATGTTCCTTTGATGAACGGAACTTGACGATCGTCAAGTAGGATATGTTTATATTCAGTGGTTGTTGCTGAGTTCACGATCGTTGCCTAATAGGTGTATTGAGTTAACAGGATATGACCTTGAGTATCGGTAATTAATTCTTGAGCAAAGGAATAATCTTAAGTGTTCATTGTTTCTTTCCTTCAAGCGCATTTTTAATCAGAGAAAAACTTATTTAAAATGTTGTAGATATCTTTTTTATCGCCTTCTTTTCTAATACCAACACCAACAATTACAACTATTATTTTGTCCTTATCTACTCGATAAACTATACGATAGCGTTGACCTAAAGCTCTGATACTACGATAGCCTTTAAGTCCCCCTGATAAAGCCTTACCTTGCTTGTCTGGTTGGAATTTTAACTGTTCGATGCGTTTAGCTAATCCTTGTTGTTCTCGTTTATCTTTTACTTTGCTTAATAATTCTATTGCTAAGGGCGTAATTTCTATTTGATATTCCACTACCAACCTAATTTTGCCTTAGCTTCTGACCAACTTACGGTTTTTCCTTCCTTATCCTGTTGTATTCCTTCTTTTAGTTGATTACTAAATTCTCGATCTCCTAAAATTTCTAAAGTTTCTAGTAATGATTCCATTTGTTCGTAGCTAATAGTAACCATGACTGGTTTTCCATGCTTGGTAATGATTATAGGTTCATCTGTGAGTTCATCTGGTAAGGCTAACAGTTTTTTTCTGGCTTCGGTAATAGTTAGATATTTAGCCATCGGATAAATGTACAGTAAAGTGTACATTTAAGGTAGCACGATTTGACGCGATCGCGCCATGCAATTGCTTACCCTCTGTGCGATCGATCGCCAAATCACCCTACTTTTAGCTAAAGTCCCTTGACATACTCTCGCCGTTAACCGCTAATCGCGGTTTAACGGGAGTCAAGAGCGCGACATTAAGATAGGAGCGCTCGTAGCATAACTGATTCTATAGAAGCTATAATATCTATAGAAATTAGGAGAAAAAGATGGCAGGAAAAACCATTTCAGCCTATACAGATTCTGAAACCGCGTCCCGTGTAAGCACAATAGCCAAAGTAGAACAGAGAACTCAAGCCCAGATTGGGGGAATGGCCTTGAAATTGTTTGTTTCTTTACCAAAAGAGGCAAGGGAGGCATTATGGCAAATTGAAACGATGGGAAATGGACAAGAGTGGGAATCCCTGATGAATGAAGTGACAATGACTGTCTTAAATGTTCAATACAGATTAGCATCCCAACAGGTGATAGAACAGATGAAGGTAGAGAAACTAGGAGATTTGGATAGTGAAGATGAGATTTTACAAGCAGCAGTCAATTTGACTCGTGATGAGTAACAAGTTACGTTTATGCCTGGATCTCAATATTTGGTGTGCTGCTTTGCTATCAGAGAAAAAAGGAAGGTCGGGTACATCAAGTCAAAGACTTGTGGAGATAGTGAGAGAAGGCAAAAGTTCTTTAGGGGAAGTTCAATTAATCATATCTTGGGGAATGCTTAATCGTTTGAGAAAAGTGTTAGAAAAAGATTTAGGTGTATCTTCTCTAGCAACCATGATGTATATTAATGCGATTCGAGGATATACACAGCTAGGAGTATCACTCACTTTAGGCGGTACTGGTGTAATTCCAATTCAAGATACAGAAGATGCGCACGTTCTGGAGACAGCAATAGCCGGACGAGCTAACGTATTAGTCACCGCTAATTTCAAAGATTTCTTATGTGATGATACACAATTAATAATTCCCCAACGTCACGCTATTCATATTGCCCCTAATCATTGTTTTCACATTGTTCATCCTTACTTAATGATGGATTGGCTTCATCAGGGTCAAATGCCGGAATTAAGTAGTCGGACATAAATAAACGACTCTGTGTAAAAAACTGTTAACGAAGCTGAAACTCTTTTCTGTTCATTGTTCCCCGTTCCCTTTTCCCTTATCTCACAGTTAACTTTAATTGTGTCCGACTGCTTAGTTAAACACGATCGCTCCCTACAATTGTTTATCCTATGTGAGATCGCCCTATAGATTATCCCACTGCCAAGCCAGGAGCAAGCGATCGCATTTAGGTTGGATGCGTTAGGCACCATTATAAGTTGGATTGGTGCATAGTTCGATCGCATCACGTTCCCTGTAAGAGAGGCGATCGCATACGGATGAGCGATTGCCATATGCAAGAGCTACTATAATGGTCAAGAGAACTTGATGACAAAAAATGTCATGGAAACAAGAAATATTAAAGAAGAAGCACGACGATTAATTGACAAATTACCTGAAAATTCTACTTGGGATGATTTAATGTATGAAATATACGTCAGGCAGGCAATTGAGTCAGGACTAAGTGATAGTGAAACAGGAAGAGTCATTTCTGTCGAAGAGGTTAAGGCTAAGTTTGGATTACAAAAGTGAAAGTTTTTTGGACGGAAACAGCCGTTAATCATTTATCTTCGATTTATAGTTATATTTCTCAGAACTCTCCCCAGTACGCACAAAGACTTGTTGAACGATTAACTCACCGTTCTGAACAGATTGCAAAGTTTCCTCGCTCAGGTCGTATTGTTCCAGAATTTGAAACCAAGCAAATTCGCGAAGTTATTGAAGGCTCTTACCGCATTATTTATTATATTAAACCTGACCAAATTGATATTATCGCCGTCGTTCATGCTTCCCAGCAAATTAAATCTATAGAGGAAAAATAGACTCTTGCCTGAATCAAGCGATCGCCTTGTGTAGTCTTTGCAGATAGCACTGAAAAAGGACAAGAAAGACATTTAAAGGCGATCGCTCCCTACAATTGCTTATCCTCTGTGAGATCGCCCTATAGATTATCCCACTGCCTAGCCAGGAGCAGGCGATCGCGCTGCTCCTCTACTGGATGGAGCCAGAAAAAATATAATGAAGAAAACTAATTGACTGAAAAAGAATGAGCAAGATGAGCCAAACAACCTTTGCAGAAATCTTAGAAGCAGCAGATTGTCTTCCCCTAGAAGAACAAGAAGACCTAATTAATATTTTACAAAATCGCCTTCGAGATCGACGAAGAGCCGAGAAAATTAGAGATGTTCAAGAAGCTCAAAAAGAGTACGCAGAAGGAAAATGTCAACCTGTTACTCCTGAACAACTTATGGAGCAAATTCTCTCTTGAAGTTTGTCTTATTACGTTTTAAAAAGGCATAAGGATGTTGCTCAGATTGATTTTCTCGCTTGTCGATATCATTACGAATAATCAATTTATCCATATTTTTTATCCTTCAATTTGTTTTATCGCATTCTCTGGGGACACATCACTATAAATGACAGACATAATTCCAGGTTGGTATTTGTCCATCATCATCACGTTGGTATAAACCACTTGTCTAATTAGTTCGTAAGTGATTTTGTCATTTCCAACATCGATGCTGGTTTTGTAACGAATTTCTCCGTCGCTAAAGTCGAGTTCAAAGTTGCCGAGAATCATGCCATAATTGGCTCTAGCGATGAACTCTGCTAAGGCTTGTCGCTTATTTTCTGGGGCGTTGATAGGGCAAACGGAGTAAAATACAAATTGTTGCTGTTCGTCTCTGGCTCTGGCGTAGCACGTCCATTTACCGCTCTCTCCTTGGAAAGACATTTGTAAGACGGGTTCTTGTTCAATGGGGATGAAAAACCAGTCTTCTTGTTGGAAGAAGTTGACCATTTCTTGGTAAATTTGTCCGTTCTGGGGGATGGGTTGAGAACGGGTTTCTATTTCCTGAGTAATTGCGATCGTGTCAATATCCGATAATTCGGTGACAAGATTATTGATTCCCTCAAGCATTTCCGAAGCAGCTTTTTGGGTTCTTGCAGATAAGTTAATATCAGTCCAGTCAGTGAAGAAGTTGACTATTGCTTGAGAGATTTCTTCAGTGGAAGTTGAGGCTTGGGCAATAGCTGTGGGGCTAACATAAGACCAAAGGGTACGGTAGCCGATTTCGCCTGAGTCTTGTTGTTGTGTAACCGATAAAGCTAGCCAACTTTCGGTGGAGAGTAATGGGTGATCGGGTTTTTCTTGGCTTAAGTTCAAGAGGTAGGTTATGGCTTCTTCGTTGTTATTGGCGTGTTCTTGCAGGTGGGGTAGTAAGTCGGATTTGAGAGTTGTTTCGATTTTGATGTCGGGTTGGGGGAGGAATTTTTGAGCAGAAGCAGAGTTACGTACTTCTGGTTTGAGATTAAATAATGCTTCTTTATCGATGTGTTGATAGAGTTTTGGATCTACTTGGAAGGTGAGGCAACATTCGATGATTTTGTCATCTTGTTTGCTGAGGTTTAGGGTGAGTATGGGAAGATTTAGGGGCGAGCGGGAGGAATCGTGTAGGGTTAGTTCGCTGTTTAAGGTATGATTTTCAGTCTGTACTAGCATATAACCTCTCTAATTTAAATGACTTTTTATTCCTAATATTCTTTTGGCAGGGGTTTGTTGGGTTTAGTGAATCAAATAAGCTGAGAGCGATCGCACTACAGGTAGGGAAGC
Organism: Prochloraceae cyanobacterium; assembly: GCA_030065755.1. Classification (GTDB taxonomy): domain Bacteria; phylum Cyanobacteriota; class Cyanobacteriia; order Cyanobacteriales; family JASJDA01; genus JASJDA01. Next base: position 5,000 of record JASJDA010000195.1, read on the forward strand.
AGAATGTGGATGTTAGTTTGCATTTGAGTTGACTATATTCTGTTTTTCCTACCATACAGCGTTTTCATCTAATCTTCGGATGCTTTAGGACTCTACAAAATCTGTTTGCTCAATTCGTGATATTTGTTGTTATGTAAATCGAACATTGGGATCGATTTTAATTTCTTTGAAAAATTTATTATCTTTTTTTCTTATCTTGGTTGGGGGAAGAGCTTTTAAGAGCCGATCGAAGTTGAAAGAATCAATTGATGAACGATTGCGTCTTTTTCTGCTTACTGCATCGGCTAGATTGTGAGCGAATTTTTGGTCATACGTGTTTGCCAAAGTTGAGAATTGAGGAGAAGAATTGGTCAAATTGTTGATGTTGAAAGGTGTATTGAAGATGGAAGTAAGTGTTGTTGAATTAGTTGAAGCAGTTGAAGCGGTAGCTGAGGCTGAAGTGCTTGGAGCAGTTGAAGTTGTAGCTGAGGCTGAAGTGCTTGAAGCACTGGTTTGTTCTGGATAGTCTTGAACCGCCTTGGCTATAATTTTATTGTTTGTGCTTCCTTGTGCGTCACGGAACCCTCCAATGAGAATCCCTCCAACAGCAAAAACGTTCTTTGAGTGCGGAGTTATGTTAAACGCATATTCACGTGAACCTCGACGTGTGAGTTTTGCTGGATCGTCTTGAAATTGATTCTTTGTTTTTGGCTTTATGTGGTGGCCTGTTTTAACTGATAATTCAGAAAGAGCGATCGAAGCTAGGAAATAGCTGGAATCCTCAGAAAATCGAGATGAAAATGCTCATTCAATAAGCTCTCCAAATCAAATTCACGCCTTAATTGACGCATAATTTGAGTTGGAGAGCGATGGCGAAAACCTGGAGAATATTGCAAAGCCATAACGAATAAATAAGCAACAATTTTAATTAATAATCCAGCGTAGAGGCCGTTTCCTCGAAGTCGCATCGAGCGAATTCCCGCGCACTGATTTCAATATTTTCCAAAACTGTGAGATCGAATTATGAGCCAGCCAAATTCGCCACATTTGGACACTACGCAAAGAATTAGTACTGAAATCCATCAAATAGAAAGAACGAGTAGTACTTTTTTGAAAAAATAACAGATTTACTACTCCAAAAGTAGGACTATCAAGGGTAAAACGATTGTGCAGGAACATCAATTCCCCAGTGTGTTGAATTATATTCAATCTCTTTTTTCCATTGAGATGCCGTTTGTTTAACTTTGCCATCATTAAAGACATAATTACTTTTACCAACCACTATAATTTTAGTAAATCCTAGTTTATATAATGCTTGTTTGAGTGGCTCAGAAACGTACCAAGAATCCATAGTAATAGGAATGGTTGTAATGTCTATATCATGCTTAGCAAACTCTTCTTTTAATCTGGTTAACATTGAAAGAAGCAAACTTGGTTTATCAGTATTTTTTCTCCCGCATTTTGAACAAAACAATAAATGAATTGGTATAGCTTTATCATTAATGGTTAATACTATTCCTAAGAGATTTTGTCCATTTACGGAAGGAAATTATTTTTATAGAGGGAACCCTTCTATAGCGATAGGTTAATTGCGGAGCGACATAATTATAAGTAAAAGGGCGAGGAGGATCTTATTTTTATGAAGAGAGTCCTTTTCTTTAAGTTATCGGTTAGTAGGATAGGTTATCGGTTTATGAGGACTCTCTTCATAAAAATGAACCTTTTGCAGTCCCTCTATAAAAATGAATTATTCGTTACTACTTTTTTCCAACGTCCACTGTACCAACTCCAGGTACAACGTAATCGTTTTCCTACTCTGTCAATTACACTATCATCAACAGCCATGGTGATATTAGCTCTCGATTGGCTGGCAGCACTTTTTTTTTGACTTCTTTTATCTCTTCTGCTGCTTGAAATACCATCATCTTGATTAAAACTTCTTTGAGTTTATATAAACTCCATTTTTGAATTTCTGTATAAATTTTTTGGGGTGGTATTCCCAAATAATCTGCCCACTGTTTGGGATTATAGCATCCATAAGAATGGCTAATTGCTAAGGCCATTATTACTTCAAAAGCTTCTATTTTCCCTTGACGAAATTGTTGCCTAAATCTGATGAAAAAGCTGTTAATTATTGTTGTTATTTCTGTTTTCATTTTCATTATAAATCTTTCAAAAAATTAGGAATTAATTAATAGCTAAGAGCGAGTTTTTCTGCCAATTTTTCGGCCTTGGCGCGCCGCTACGCGGATCTCGGAGAGATCGCCAGTTCCAGCCCTCGATCGTCAGTTCCAGGCCGCGATCGCCAGTTCCAGCCCTCGATCGTCAGTTCCAGGCCGCGATCGCCAGCTCCAGTCCGCGATCGCCAGCTCCAGTCCGCGATCGCCAGCTCCAGTCCGCGATCGCCAGTTCCAGGCCGCGGGAGCGAAGCGCTGCGAGCCGCAGTTCGCACTTCTATTTCAACAAAACAAAATAGCTAAATATTATATCACAAAATCTTTATAAAAGAGGTCTATCAAGCATTTTCATGAGACGATATTCTGTTTTCCTCTCGACAGCAGCCTTTTCGCTTTTTTCGGAATTGTCAGTAGAGTCTCAATGTCTGTTGTTGTTAAACAAGCATCCAGTTCTTTTTTTTCTGCTGCTAATCGAATCAAAGAGGTTGTTTCTATGTCTGCTTGTTGCCATTGAGAATCAGCAAGTAAGTCACGCAAGTAGCTATAATCAATGTGATTAGGGGAACTCAACCGACCGTCAGGCATAATTTGCCAATCCCATACCTTGATGGCTTTTTTAGAATCATATCCCATGCCAGAGGGTCTAATTAAAGCTATGATTAGCTCATAATGCCCACAAATTGCTGCTCTTAAGCACTCTTATGGCTATCAAAAGACATTCTTCATCAGGAAACTCCAAGCCCAATCCCCCAAAAAAGAAGAAAAAATCTTCCCCAACGGCACAGAAAAAACCATCTAACAGTTTAGTCACAGCAACAGCCACTGCTGAAGATAGCAAGATTGAAAACGATGGAATTCGTCCTCATCGTCTGAAAGATTACATTGGGCAAAAAGAACTCAAAGATGTCTTAAAAATAGCTATCTCCGCTGCTCTTAAACGTCAAGAATCTATGGATCATCTTCTTCTTTATGGTCCACCAGGTTTGGGCAAAACTACTATGTCTTTAATTATTGCCTCAGAGATGGGAACCGATTGTAAAATTACCGCCGCTCCTGCTTTAGAGAGACCCAGAGATATTTCTGGATTGCTAGTTAATTTAAAGCCAGGTGATGTACTTTTTATTGATGAAATCCATCGCCTCAATCATACCGCCGAAGAAATTCTTTATCTGGCAATGGAAGATTATCGAATTGATATTACTATTGGCAAAGGTCAAAGTGGCAGAACTCGCAGTATTGATTTAAATCCTTTTACTTTAGTGGGAGCCACTACCAAAGCTGGCTCTTTGAGTTCCCCTTTGCGCGATCGCTTCGGATTAATTCAAAGATTGCGTTTCTATGAAATCGACGAGTTGACTCAAATTATTTTGCGCACAGCCAAAATCTTAAAACAAACTATTGAAACTGATGCGGCTACAGAAATTGCTCGAAGAGCCAGAGGAACTCCAAGAATTGCTAATCGCTTGTTAAGAAGAGTCCGAGATTACGTCGAAGTCCAAGGGGCATCTACGATAACTCTTCGAGGGGCATCAGAGGCTATGGATAAACTTAATGTCGATGGCATGGGTCTTGACTGGAGCGATCGATTGATTCTGACTACTTTAATTGAAAATTTTCGTGGGGGACCAGTAGGCTTAGAAACACTGGCTGCGGCCACAGGAGAAGATACCAAAACGATCGAAGAAGTTTTAGAACCTTATTTATTGCAAATAGGTTTTCTCAACCGTACTAACAGAGGTCGAGTTGCTACAGAGCAGGCTTATTCTCATCTAGGATACAGTCAGTTGGGCTTCTAGTAGAGTTTTCAAAATGAAAAAACGTCTTTAGTTACATCAGCGTACTTCCACGCCTCTTTAAATTGAGTTTGTAAGGCTTTTGCTTCTTCTAATTTTCCTTGTTTTTGCAAGCTTTGTGCCAGTCCGTAGAGAGACCAGCCATTGGTGGGATAAATCTTTAGGTCTTGGCCTGCGGGAGCGACACTGAAGGTCATAAAGCAGACTGTATAAGGGAAATAGCTCTCATACCTTGACGATAATAATCATTTTTACAAGTGGAAAAACAGAGTAATTCTGAAACTACTTCCTGGAAAAAGGTCATTGAATCTACCCAATGCGCGACCGTGCAAACCAATAGAAAAGTTACTATGTCTACGATAAATTCTACCTGGTTCAGTAGGTCTAACAACATAGTTAGAAACACCTTTATTCTTTATAGATTTACCGTTAAAGGTAGAAAGGCAATAAGCAAAGCTAATCAATAAAATAAGAGAAATAAGTCGCTCGCCAGTTACTTGAGTAATTTCTAAATTATAGCCACCTCCTTTAAAATCTCGGAACATTTCTTCAATACCCATTCGTTTTGAATAAGCTGATGTAGCTGCAGATAGACTTTTAAGATTAGTGAGAATATACCAAGGTTCTTTGGCAGATTTTTTACGATACTTTCGACGATATTTAGTGGCTAAATTAAAACCTGAAAAACCCTTAGTTTTAGTTACTTTAACTCCTTGATAAAAAAGAGAAGTCCCAGGAGATAATCCTAAGTCTTTTAGTTGAAACCAAATTTTCTCTTCTAGCTCGACATATTCATTCTTTTTTAATCGGAGGCTAAGATAAACTTTTTGCTCTTGGGATAACCATTTAGCTAGATCTACACTACAAAATTCCCTATCTCCTAAAACGACAATTTTAGAGTTTTTTAAGAGATTTAATACTGGTTCTAAAACTTGTTTTTGCTGCGTTAAATTACTATTTCCTTTTTTCGATAACAGTTCGAAGTATATGGGAATTGCTCGATGATTATAAACCAAACTAACCATTAATAAATTTATCGAGCGCCACTGACTGCGATCGATGACGAGATAAATTACAATTCCACTGTCCCATTCTTGTTCTATCCAGGACTTAATAATTGTCAACCAGAGACTTTTAAGATTAAATTGTTTTAGTGATAAAAATCTTTGTAGCTTCGATCAGCTACTTTTTAATTTAATCGGAGATGGAAAACGACGTGCTAGTTCTTCTAATCTTACTGTTTTCAAGTTTTGAAGTAAGTTAAGTAGAATTAAGAGGACGAGATATTGAGGATAATTAAACTGTTTTTTGAGATGATTCTCATATAATTCAGGAAGTCGAAACATTCTGTTCTCAATAATTTAGGTTATTGAGAACAGTTTCTCATCTTTTGGGAAACCACTCACGTCAAATTCCCATCTCACCTGCTTTCTATCCTTCAGCGTCATCCCTGCAGCAAATAAAACAAAAGATCTGACTGGGGAAGAGATTTTTGCTCAGTTTAATTCCTCACATTGAAAGTATTTCTTCATTTCGCTCGAATTCAAAAAGCAAAAGCTATTTCATGAGAAATCGCTCGCCACTTTTATTCGTGTTTTAAAGAAGTCCTAAATCTCGTAAACAATGCCGAGTAATTTCTAATCTAGTAGATGCATCCTGTGGCACAATATCGATATTAGTAGCAAAAAAATAAACATTATTATTTTGTTCTAAATAGCCTACATACCATCCGAACTAAGTTTTCTTGCATCAGTCAAACCTGTTTTAGCGCGGAGAGTATACTCTGGAGTTTCTTCCACGACGAGAATATCTTTAACTATCTTCATAGAGTGCTCGGAAAAGGGCAAATCTCCTCGATAAAGTCGCTGTAAAAAATTAATTTGCTCTTTAGCAGTAATTTTTAATTCTCCATCCAGCCAGAAGCGATCGAGATCTTCTTCTGCACCAATATTTTTATTCCCATAACCAACTTTATTAATATATTCTTGCATTCTTTCTCGTCCAATTTTGCGAGCGAGAACTTGATCAAACCAAACTGTAGAATATTTTATAGCTTGGCGCATATTATAGTCTTGATTCCAAACATCCAAATCTCTCTTTTTTCCATCCCAAGTCAAAACAACTAACTCGTCTTTTATGACCCCAGTTTCTAAAGCAACTAAAGAATTAAAAATCTTAAAAGTAGAAGCAGGTAGAAAAGGAGTTTTATTGCGGCTGGGATTATATTGATAGAAAATATCTTTATTGCGATCGTAGATGATAATCGACCCTTCAACACCTAAGCGCTCGAAATGAGGCTGGAAATCAATTTTTGGCCCTATCGACTGTTTATTAACTGTTACCCCTAATTTTCGCTCGGTTATTTTAGTTTGAGAAATATTAGCAGAGATCTCAGTAACTGCTTTAGTTTGTCGTACTAAACAGACTGGTAAAATGGACAAAGCAAGTAATAGTAAAAGATTTTTTTTCACGCTCGAACTTACTATTAGTTATATTTTGAACAAAGAATATAAGCTAGGAGAGTGCGATCGCGATCTGACTTGTTTAGTTTTTAAACATTTTGTAGTATTTCTTATTTTTCTTTAGATTAAATTGCAAGTAGTACTGATCGACTCAGACTCCCCAACGCTCGACCAGTCTCCTAAATCCATATTTACTAATAGAGAGCGCTCGCTATATCCAGCAGAGTCGATCTTTTTAGTGACAAACTCAATTTTAAGCTTTTGAGGTAGATTCTTCTTTGGTTTTCTGCTCTTCCTTGTCAGTATCTTTAGGTTTGCTTTTCTTTTCAAATACTTGCAAACCTGCACCAACGAGCTCAATTACACCATCATCCCCGAGCCCACTCATCTGTCCACTCAATGCTCCAACCCATTCTTCAAAGCTATCCATCTTGTCAACTTGCTTTTTGAGAGTCTTGCGGTTGAGAGTAGCTCTAACAGAAATACCGTTGTCAGAATTTACTTGCAAGGTGACTTTTTTGCCTGTTTCTGGAAGCTCGGGACGAGTACTAAATTTAACGGTAAGTTCGGGAGCGCGACCATTAATCATAACTATTTCAGATGGTGAGATTTTCTGCTTTTGATTAGATTGAGTGGATGTGGAGTCATTAGATGAGACCTGGAACTGAGACAATTCAATTGTATAGGTAGCAACCCCCTCGTTTGATGCACTCCCCTGGCTGCGATCGTGGTCATGAGAAGTTCGCTCTCGATCTACTGCGGATGAGTTTTTTGTTGTCGAGGATTTTTTCTTTCTGGAGCGCCCTACTTGTGAAGAGTATTTTTTTGTGAGACATTTACCTTTGTTGTATTTTAAGAAGCCATCGACTAAATCTACTTGGAACCCCCAGAATTCTTCTGGGTTAACTTTTGGCAGTGACTCTCCCGTAATCACAATCTTAAAAGGTTTGACTCGAAAATTTTTAAAGCGACGTGATGGTCTAATTTCAACAACAATATTGTCAGCACTATTTTCCCCGAAAACAATTATCCCCTGAACCGTGATGATATTTTCACCATACCAATGTTGGGATTGGGGTGTATGATAGCCCTTTAAGACTAGCGATGATAATCTTCCTGTTGCATCAGTTTTAGGATATGACTTCCAGCATTAGACAATTTCGAGGATTTTTTCCAACCGTTCTGGTTGTTGAGCTATTTTATATTTTAAATTTCCCTCCAAAGTAGCTTGAATTTGATTTCCATCCTCAAGAGTAAAAATTCCTTGACCATTTTCTAGCTCTGAATAACTACCAATTAGGTTGCCAAGAGCACGAAATTGGGTGGAAAAAAATGTGTGGCAAAATTGCTTCATTTAAACTATTGTATACATGCCAGATTTTTTGCTCATTGTAGCGCCGAGAAATCCTCTTGACAATTTAATGAGTATAAATGGCCTAGAGCGGATGTAGATTGATGCAATTTTACGCTTCAAATCATGGATTATATAGTAACAATAATAAATGACTCAAATTGCAGTTATTAAAAATATATTAACTTTTTGACTTAATTCTAAATAAATAGTAAGCTTGCCTAAGTAGACCCCCTACATATACTTTAAAAGATTTACGAGAATCTGCCAGTATTTTAACTAAAAATAGAGAAACGAGCGAGAAGTACTTTCATGAATAACTCAGACAATCATTCTTCTGTTACTCCCAATAATTTCGAGAGCTTAGAATCGGCTATCGCTTCACAAATAGGTGCAACATGGCAACAAGTAGAATGGCAATTAGATGCAATTATTGACCAAACATCTGATGTCTATTCTCTATCTTTAATTGCAGCACTCAAACAAAGATTTATCCTCAACCTGTTGCGATCGATAGAAGAAAAGGTAAATATTGAAGCACAAAGATTTCTCCTCGGAGTAAGAAATGGAAAATATTATTTTTAATAAGGAAGTCCTCATCAGCAGTCTAGTTATAAACGGAGCAGATAAGTTATCGTTAAAGGACTTCCTTATTAAAAATAAAAATATCCCTGTGGGAGTAGGTGCATTAACGCAAAATTTTGTAGAAGGTCTAGTAGACAAGCATTTAGAACTAGAAGAGTCTACCGCACAACCTGTTGCGAAGTTACCCGATAATAAGACTCCTTTATCTTTGCCTAGTTTCGAGAATATGTTGCAGCAAAAAAGGGAGCAACAATCATCTCTAATTTCTCTGAAACTTCCTTCTCAACCAACTAATTCCCAGCTAGATGCAATGCAACTTATGGGAATAGATATGAATGAAACTGAAGCTGATACTGAAAGTCAATAACTAGATAAACATTCTTAATATTTTATTTTTAGATGAGCAAGAACTATGGAAACAATAACTAAGCTAAATACCAACGAATTAAGCGATCGCTTTACTCCTGAAAAATTGCAAATTATTACTTCTCTCGATCCATTCCTAGCCAGAAATGAGGATCTGCTTATTGGACACTACGAGCTAGTCAAGAGAACCTGGAGCAAAGCTAAGCTCAACAATCTCAAGCAACTTCACGATCTTAACCTTCGTCAAAAGTTCGATCGATGTCTCCTAGCAGTAAAAGCAGCCGAAATCCAGTTACAGCATTACCCAACTTCTAAGCCTGAAGTCGATCGACAATTAGAGCCTCAAAATAGTACAAATGTTTTAACTAGTGAAGAAGCAACTCTAGCTCGAACTGACGAACTAAACACCAAAATCGAAGAACTAGAAGCGCAACTAGAAAAGCAGAAAAACCAGTACGATCGCCAAGTAAAACTCAATTTGATAATTGCTGCTGATCGACTTTTACCATCTGGTCCTCCTTTAAGCGGAGTTCAGAAATGCCCCGCAATGCAAATCTTAGGGGAGCCAACAACAAAAACGGAGCTAGATAGCAATTATCGTCAACTTAAGGAAAATCTCGAAACTAAGATTACGCAATTCAAGGGTGATATCCACAATTTAGCAATTCACCCAGATGCTCAAAGTGAGGAAATAAATGATAGACAGTTCGATCGTTATATTGCCCAGATAAATGACACTCGCAACAAGCTTAATCTAGTTAAGTCCTTATACCAACTGCATTCTGACAATTGGAACATACTTAAGCCCACTATACCGATAGCAGATTCAGA